>NZ_DASZTJ010000214.1:0-14183 GCF_035548235.1 Rhodopila sp. | reverse complement strand
GCGAAGAGTCGAGCGTGCCGATCAGCGGCAGGGCAAGGATGCCATCCCACAGCTTGACCACCGGCGTGGCCAGTTCGCTGATCTCCTGCTGCTGGCGCGTGATCAGTTCTTCGCGCACACGTTGATGCGCCTCGATCATCAGCAGGCCCAGCGCGTCGACGAGTTGGCTGGCGATCAGAATCTCATCCGCCAGGGCGGCCGGCTCGTCGGCGAACAGGGCTTGCAACCGGGTGTAAAGCTGTGGCTTGAGGCTGAACATCGTCGTCGCGATCTCGGACGGCGTGAAGCCCAGCACTGTGTGGCGCCGAACGATATCGGCCAGGATGTCGCGCAGGGGAGCGAAGGCGATGCCGCGGACATCCGTCACGTTGCCATCCGCAACGGCTTGCGTCAGCGCGAGCAGGATGTCCCGGCATTGCGCTTCCGCTTCCGCCGGGTTGACGCGCAAATCCGATCGCGATCGGAGCGCCGTCACCCAATTCTCAAGGATCGCCTTGGCGTCGTGAGCCAGAATTTGGGGCAGACGGGAAAGCATGCGACTGAAACGTCCTGTTCGGGAGTCTCCATTACCGTAGGCAAACCATGACAAATAGCCAGTCGAAGGCCCGTGATTCACTCCCTCTTGATCTATCTCCCGTTTAGCTTCAGCTAATCTGATCTCGGATCGAAAAGGTGACGAATGGCGGAACCGAACAATCGCTACGGCTTGACGGCGGCCCGAACCCACGGCACCTACGGGCGGGAAAATCGCCCGCCCGGCATGACGGTGGACATCCACGCCCATGTCGCGGTCCCCGAGGCCGCTCGGCTTGTCGCGTCCCATATCCAGCCCGATCCGCGCGCCACCCTTTATACCGAGGACACCCGTGCGCTCGGGCGCAAGCAGACGGAAGACCGCGCGCCGAACCTGACGGACCTGACGCTGCGGATGCGCGATTTCAACGACATGGGCCTGGACGCTCAGGTCATCAGCCCCGCCCCCAACCAATGCTACTACGACGTCCCGCCGGACATCGGGATGCAGGCCGCGAGGCTGGTCAACAACGGTATCGCCAAGATCATGGCCGCCGGCGGCAAGCGGATTCCAGCGGCGATGGGGTCCGTACCGCTGGGCGCAGGCGGCGAAGCAGCCGCCGCGGAGCTTGAACATGCCATGACCACGCTGGGCCTGAAAGGCGTCGAGGTCCTGGCGCATGTCGGGGACAAGGAATTGTCGGACCCTTCGCTGGAGCCGTTCTGGGCCAGGGCGGAGGCCCTCGGCGCCGTTGTCTTCATCCATCCCGCCGGCTTCACCGAGGCACGACGTTTCACCAAATATTATTTCAGCAATGTCATCGGCAATCCGTTGGATACGACGATGGCGCTGCACCACCTGATCTTCGACGGGGTGCTGGAGCGGTATCCGGCGCTGAAGATCATCGCATCGCATGGCGGCGGCTACCTGCCGGCGTATTGGGGGCGCATCGATCACGCCTGGGGGGCACGCAGCGACGCGCATGGCGCGCTGCCGCGGCCGCCAAGTCATTACTTAAAGAAAATATACCTCGACACGATCGTTTTTACACCAGATCAGTTAGCGTTCCTGGCCCACGGCTTCGGGGTCGGGAAGCTGTTGCTGGGGACCGATTACCCTTACGACATGGGAGAGTACGACCCGCTGGGGCATATCGCCTCGGTCGCCAGCTTTTCGGAGGCGGACCGGTCCGCGATCGCGGGCGGCAACGCGCGGACGCTGTTCGGCTTCTGACCGGGGCCGATCCGGCGGAGCAACGCTCCGCCGGCCCCTAGCCCACCAACCGCGCGATCGTCTCCAATTGCTTGGGATCGTCCGGCGGCACCACCAGCAGGGCATCGTCCAGACCGGTGTCTTCCAATCGCTTCAACCGGTCCCGAGCCTCGGCCGGCGAGCAGAACAACGTGATCTTCGGTACGTGCGCGAATGGCAGCGGGGCGGGGTTGTCGCGGAAATCCGTGAAGACGTTCGCGAGAACCGACCGGGTGCCACCGGCGTCCCGGTACATCTTGATCCCGATCTCCAGGTCCTCCGGCGCGGTGTGGATGCCCGAGGAGATCCAACCCTGCAGCACTTTCGCCGCCAGGTTGATCCAGCGCTCGCTCCGCCAGGCGCCCAGCAGCACCGGCGGGCCGCCATGCGTGTCCGGCCATTGCGTCAGAGCAGGCCCATAAACCGGCTCCTCCGCCCAGACCTTGCGCATCACCTCCAAGCTGGCAGGCAGCGCCTTGAAGCGGCGATCGTAGTCAGCCTGCACCGCGTCGAAATCGTGCTTCGTCGACCCGCTGCCGACGCCGAAAGCGAAACGCCCGCCCGACAAGGCGTGCAGCGTCGTCGCGCGATGCGCCAGTTCCACCGGATGCCGCAGCGGCACCTGCAACACGCATGTGCCCAGTTCGATCCGGCTGGTCACAGCGGCAGCGGCGGACAGCAGCAGCAGCGGGTCCAGCGTCGCCTTGCCGCGCGCGAACGCATCGGTGACCCAAAGACCGTGGAAGCCCAGCCGCTCGACATCGCGCGCGATGCTGGTGATACGATCGATAACAGGGGGAAGGTCCGGCGAGCCGGCCGGGATCGATACGATGCCAATCCGCATGAGCGGTATCTCCTTACTGTCCTTTAAAGCGGGCCGGGCGTTTTTCGCGAAAGGCCGCGACGCCCTCCTCGTAATCCTCCGTGAGGCCCGCGAGAATTTGCGTCTTGGCCTCGACATCAAGCTGTGCCGCGTAGCCGTTGTCCAGCCCTTGCCAGTAAAGCTGCCGGATCATTCCCAGGGATTTCGGTCCTTGCGCCAGGGATTCCGCCAGTTCCAACGCCGTTGGCATCAACGCGGCATCGTCGACCAGCCGATTGATCATGCCCCATTCCAATGCCTTCTCCGCCGGAAGGCGCTCCGCCAGCAATGACAGCTCCATGGCGCGAGCCACACCGATCAGGCGGGGAAGAATGAAGGAAGAGCCGCAATCGGGAACCAATCCAATTCGCGCGAACGCCTGCAGAAAGGACGCGGAGCGCGCGGCGATCCGGATATCGCCCGAGAGCGCGAGGCTCATCCCCGCGCCCGCGGCGATTCCGTTGATGGCGGTCACGACAGGGAACGGAAGCGCGCGCAGCCGCAGGAACATCGGATTGTACCAGGCTTCGAGGTCGCTTTTGACCTCGCCCCGCAGTTCCGCCTGGCGATCCCGTGGCACACGGTCCGGGTCGTTCAGGTTGGCGCCGGAACAGAATGCGCGGCCCGCGCCCGTGATCAGCAAGCAACGCGCATGGCCGGCTTCCACCTGGTCCATCGCGTCCTGCATGTCTTCACGCAGCTTCTGCCCGAACGCGTTCAGCACAGCCTGATCGTTCAACGTCAGTATGGCGACGGCCCCGACTGTCTCCAGCCGGATCTTGCCATGCTTCATGCGTGATTCCTCCCCCTAGGTACCGCCGGGAAGGGTTATCGGCCTGTTTCGCGGGAAGATGAAGAGGCAGGCGGCTTTGACGGCAATCGCAACGGTAAGGATTGAAATCAGCTTCGCCCGCGATCAGCAGAAACGCCCGGACACGAGGTCCGGGCGTTTTTCTGAAAGCAGATACTGGAGAAAAACAACTTCTTGTGATCGGGTGTCAGGACTTCGCCGCCGCCTTTCGACCGCCGCCCTTGCGGGCCGCCTTCTTCGCCGGGGGCGTAACGGTCCGGCTGCGTCCCAGGCCCATCTTCTTCGCGAGATTGGACCGAGTCGCGGCATAGTTCGGGGCGACCATCGGATAGTTGGTGGGCAAGCCCCATTTCGCGCGATACTGATCGACGGTCATATTGTGCTCCGTCATCAGGTGACGCTTGAGCATTGTCATCTGCTTGCCGTCTTCAAGGCAGACAATGTAATCCGGGAAGACCGATTTCGTCACGGGAACCGAAGGCTTGTGCGGTTCGGCAACGGCCGCCTCCGCTTCGCCGACGCTTGACAGCGTCTTGTAGACTTCACGTATGAGCGCGGGAAGTTCCTCGACGGGAACGGCGTTCTTCGTCAGGTGTGCGCTCACGATCTGGGCTGTGAAACCCAACACTTCATCCGTCATCTATTTCTTTCCTGTAACCCGGGTGGAATCGATATAAGCCATCCATCCGCACTGTGCCAATATTGGTTTTCATAATAGCCGAAAATTATCAAGCATAAACCAGATTTGCCGCCGTCCTGCGCTGGATGCATCATGCAGGGCAAAATACTGGGAAGCGGACAATGGAACTCGAATTGTACGGAAAGGTAGCACTGATTACCGGCGCCAACCGAGGTATCGGCGCAGCCGTGGCCACCGTGCTCGCGCGGGAAGGGATGCATGTTTGTCTTGTCGCGCGCGACCAGTCCAAGCTCGCTGAAATCGCCACCCGTCTGACGAATACCGCCCAGGTGCAAGTACAGACCGTGTCCGCAGACCTGCGCGACCCCGCCGAACCGGCCCGCGTCGTCGACGAGGCCGTCGCTCGGTTCGGACAACTCGACCTGCTCGTCAACAATGCCGGCGCAACGAAACGCGCGGATTTCTTCACCCTGACGGATGAGGACTGGCAGGACGGCTTCGCCCTGAAGTTCCACGGCTATGTCCGAATGACCCGAGCGGCGTGGCCGCATCTGCGCCGGACGCGGGGAAGCATCGTGAACATCGTTGGCATCGGCGCCCGCGCCGGTTCGGCGGAGTTCACGATCGGGGGTTCGGTGAACGTCGCGCTGCTGAACTTCACCAAGGCAATGGCGGATATCGGCGTCGATGACGGCGTGCGCGTGAATGCGATCAACCCTGGCCTGATTGAAACAGACCGTTTCAGCCGTAACATCGAACGTGTGATGCGGGAGCGGACTCTCTCGCGTGAGGAAGCTCTGTCCTTCCTGCTGCAATCCCATGGCACCAAGCGCGTCGGCCGGCCGGAGGAAATCGGCCAGTTCGTCGCCTATCTCGCATCTCTGCGGGCCGACTTCATACAAGGCGCGATCGTCGACATCGACGGCGGCGCCAACCGCGCGCTCTGACAGGAGGGAATGGCCGTCATGCATGATGCCGTTACCACCGAAATCGCCGCCTATGCCGCCGCTGCGCGGCTGAACGACCTGCCCGAACTGGTGAAGCGCGAGGCGCGGCGTTCGCTGTTCAACATCCTGGGCTGCACCCTGGGCGGCGCCCGCCATCACGGGGTCATTGCCGCCGAGGCCGCGCTGGGCACCTTCGCGGGACCGGGACCCGCGACGCTGATCGGCCGGGGGCACAAGGCCGATCCGCTGCACGCGGCACTGATCAACTGCCTCGCATCCAGTGTATACAGTTTCGACGATACGCATGAACAGGCCGTGGTACATCCCAGCGGACCGGTCGCCAGCGCGGCCCTGGCGATGGCCGAGACCCATCCTGTTTCCGGCGCCGGCCTGCTGCTGGGCTTCGCATTGGGTGTCGAAGTCACCTGCCGGTTGTGCAAGGCGCTGACCGTGCCGCCAGCGAAAGGATCGATGGCATGGTCCGGCACCGGCATCACGGGCGGCATCGGCGCCGCGATCGCCGCCGGGCGCATGCTGGGATTCGATACGGTCACGATGCGCACCGCGATCGGCATCGCCCTGTCGCAGGCCGCCGGCTTCCGGGCGATGCATGGCAGCCTGGTGACTCCGCTGATGCCCGCGCAGGCTGCGCAAACCGGCTTGCGCGCCGCTTTCCTCGCGCAGGCCGGCTTCACCGCCTCGCCGACGGCGCTGGAGGGGCGGTACGGCTTCCTGAGCGTATTCTCCGAGACGCCCGACCTCGACGCCCTGTCCGGGGCGCTGGGCTCACGGTGGGAGATCCTGCGCAATACCTACAAACCGTATCCGTGCGGTATCGTCATCCATCCCATCATCGATGCATGCCTGGCTTTGCGGACCACGCATCATTTGCACGCCGACGACATTAAAGCCGTGGACATCAAGGCCTCACCGGGCGCGATGGCACTGTGCAACAACCGCAATCCGAAGGATGAGATGCAGGCGCATGTGAGCTTGCATCATTGGACCGCCGTCGCGTTCATCCGCGGCACGGCACGCATCCAGGACATGGATACCGAGACCGCGGTCCGCGACCCCGCGCTGATGGCGTTCCAGGACCGGGTCAACGCCGAACTCGATCCTTCGGTCGCCGCCGATGCCGCGATCGTTGCGGTGACACTGCGCGACGGCACGCAGTGCATCTGCCGGATCGAGCATGGGATCGGCAGCGTCAGCCGACCGATGAGCGATGCCGAACTGGAGGTGAAGTTCGCCGGCATGGCGGAACCCCTGATCGGAGCGGAACGAACCCGCGAACTGATGCGTCAGGCCTGGGCCGTCGAGGCGTTGTCCGACGCCGGGGCGCTGGCGCGGATGGCGGCGTAGGCGCAAGGTCCGCGCCGCCGATACGGCGGGCCGCGAGGCGGCGGACACGGACCTCGCGCGCCGCTCTATCCTTTCATCCCCAACCGTTCGGAAGCGATCCGCGCCCCGTCGGCCATGGCGCGGAGTTTCGCCCACACGACGTCCTCGGCGACGCGGCCGCGGCCGGCGGAGGTGTCGAAACCGCAATCGGTGCCCGCGATCACGCGCGACGGATCGCCCACCACCTGCGCGACACGTTCCAACCGGTCGGCAACGACCTCGGGGTGCTCGACGAAGTTGGTCAACGGGTCGATCACGCCGGCGACGACGACCTGGCCATCGTCCAACGGCAGCTTGTCCAGGCAGCGGTATTCATGCGCATGCCGCGGATTGGCAAAGGGCAAAACCCAACCGCCGACCTTCGCGCGCGAGATCGTCGGCAGGATGTCGTGCAGGTCGACGTCGCAGTCATGCGGCGCTTCGTAGTTGCCCCAACAGGCGTGGATACGGACCCGTTCGCGCGGGATGTTCGCCAGCGCATCGTTGATGGTCGCAACCACTTTCTCGGCGAAATCGATGAAGTCGCTCAGGGGCCGGTCCTGGAACGACACGTGCCGCTCCAGCGCCAGGTCGGGCGCGTCGATCTGCAACAGGAACCCGGCCTTGTGGATCGCCTCGTATTCGATGCGCAGCGCCCGGCCGAGCGCGGCGAGATAAGCGTCCTCGGTGTCGTAGTATTCGTTTTGCAAGGCGGCGGCGACGATGCCCGGTGAAGGTGCCGTCATGAATGGTTCGATGAATCCGGGCTTCATCTCCGCCAGCGTCGCGGTGAACGTGTCGCACTCCGCCTGGACCAGCGCGGGATCGAGGTATTCGACTGGCCCGATCGCCTTCGGCAGCGCGCCCCGGTTGGACACCGATTTGCGTGCCCCGTCCTGCTCCGCCGCCCAGGCCCGGTACCCTGGATACTTGGCCACGTCGGCCATGGTGCGGCGGATCCAACTGCCGCCGAAGCCGCTCATGCGCCGGCGGACATACAGGAAGAAGGCCTCGCGCTGCTGCTCGCCGTTGTTGCCGATATCGATGCCGGCATCGAGTTGCGCACGCACGACATGGCGCGTGGCCTCCAGGCCGGCGCGGTCGAGTGCGGCTTCGTCGATCGCTTCGCCTTCGATCCGGCCGGCATACATCGCGGTCAGCGCGGCCGGACGAGGCAGGCTGCCGGTATGGGTGGTAAGGATCCGGTTTTGACTGGAACGCATCGGACGGTCGTTTCCCTCAGTGGTTGGCAGGGACGATATACCGCCGACGCGGGGATCGGAAATTCAGGGGACGTCGACGCCCCGCTCAGGTTCGGACCAACCCGCCCATGCCCTGCACGCCGTCGCTCCCCGGGAACACTCGCCGCATCGCCGACTCGGACAGCCCAAGATGGCCGCCCAGCATTCCCTTCGCCACCGCGCGCAGATCGGTGGTCGGCGCCAGGTCGCGGTTCTCGAACAGCTTGCCCTCGCCCAGGCCCGGCCATGTGCCCAGCACCCGCCCGCCCGCGACCGAACCGCCGGCCAGGAACGCCACCGTGGCCGTGCCGTGGTCGGTGCCGCCGGTGCCGTTGACGCGCGCGGTGCGGCCGAACTCCGTCATCACCAGCACCGCCGTCTGCGCCCAGGCCGGCCCCAGTGCCGCCTTCATCGCCACCAGCCCCGCATCCAACTGGCGCAGCGGCTCACGCAGCCGATTCACCTGCGCGGTGTGGGTGTCCCAGCCGTTGATCTCCAGCGCCGCGATCCTGGGGCCGTTCGGCGCCACCAGCATCTCCCCCGCCGCCTTGGCGAGCGCCGGGAAGCCGAAGCGGCTCTTGTCGTCATCGTGGTCCGCCGCCATCACCCCGGCGCTGAAGCCGCGCGCCGCCAGCCCATCGCGGATCGCGGGACCCAGCAGCGGGTCCTGCCGGTTCAGCGCCTCGATAGCGGCATAGAGGGTGGGGGCAGGCTGCCCGAACCCGTGCGGCGCCCAGTTCGCCACCTGCACCGGCCCGCGCAGCAGCAGCGGGACGGACACGCTGACCGCCAGCGCTTCCCCCTCCGGATGCTTCCCCGGTTCGGCGGGCAGCGCCGCCACGACCCGGTTCAGCCAGCCCGATGTCAGCCGCTGGTCGGCGCCGGATTCCAGGTAATCCTGCGCCTCGAAATGGCTGCGCACCCGGTAGTGCGCGGCGACGGCGTGCACCACCGCGGCCTCATGCGCCTTGAACATTTCGTGCATGCCGGTCATCGCCGGATGCAGGCCGTAGAACCCGCCCAGGTCCAGCAGGCCGTCCGGCTGTCCCGGCGCCGGAGGCACCAGCGGCGCGCGCAGCGCGGCCAGCCCCTGGTCGCCATAGGGGACCACCGCCGCCATCCCATCCAGCGCCCCACGCATGATGATGACGACGAACCGCCGGTCGGTGGGCGCGGCGGCCAGGGCCAGCGACGAATGCCCCAACCCGATGGCCGAGGACAGCCCCAGCAGAGCGCCGCGACGTGTGATGCGCATGGGATTACCGCCTTTGAAATTCCGGAGACGTCAGCAACAGCGTCATAGCGTCCTTGCGCGACCCCGCTCGGCGGATCGCCTCGGCGGTGTCGGCCTGCAGCAGGGGACCCAGCGTGTCGTCGGCCAGTTGCACGACGTCCCGCTGGCCCACCCGCCCCGCGAAGCCGCTGGACCAGTCGATCCGCCGCATCATCGCCTCGGGCGCCGCCCATTCCGACGCGCGGTCCGTCCAGCCGTTCGGCGCCGGCGCCGCCCATAGCGGCTGGCCAAGACCGCCCATGATGCCGACGATCGGCACCTTGTCCGGCGGGACTTCCAGGCAGCGCACCGCGGCGACCACCAGCTCCGCCGGCGTGCGCAGCTTCGTGCCCGGCTGCCAGGCCGCGTCCAGCCGCACCAGTTCGATCGAGGCGGCGTGCAGGTCGCCGCCGGTGTTACGCAGCACCGTCTCGATCCGGCTCACGGCGGCCGGCGGCGGGTCGTCGGCGACGAAATACCGCACCAGCTTGGTCGCCAGGAACCGATGCGTCGCGGGGTGGTTGGCCAGGAAGCGTAGCGCCTGGACACCCCCTTGCTCGTCTGGCGGGAAGGTGCGGCCCATTAGGGTCTGCACGCCCGGCTCGTGCGCGAACGGGCGATAGCGGAAGCCCAGCGGCTCCTTCCGGCGCTCGATCGACCACCCGGTCAGGATCTTGGCGAAGGACGTCACATCGGCCTGGGTATAGCCGGCGAGCGGGCTGACGGTGTGCAGTTCCATGCATTCGCGCGCCAGGTTCTCGTTCAGGCCGCGATGGCTCCGCTCCCCGGCACGGCTGTCGGGGCCGACCGAACCGGCATTGTCCAGATAGAGCAGCATGGCGGGATGGTGCATGACGGCCAGCACCATGTCCTCGAACCGGCCGGTGACGTTCGGGCGGATCGCCTCCTCCACGAACGCTGCGGCAAGGGGGGCGATCTCGCCGCGTTTCCGGGAGACGGTGAAGTGATTGGTCCAGAACCACACCAGCCGCTCGCGGAACGGCGTCCGGGTGGTGACCGCATTCGCCATCTGCGCGGCCGACTGGGCACGGAACAGCGCCTGGGCCTCCGACTCGCCGGGCGGTGGCTTGTTCAGCCGGTCGTCGCGGATCGCAGCGAGGCCGGCAGCGGCGGTCGGGGGCGGGTCGAACGCGGGGCGGTCGACGCCCTGCAGCTGTGCGGTCAGCCAGGCCGACGGGTCGGCCGGCAGCGGTTCCGAGGGGCGTCGGCCAAGGCCGAAGCGTACCAGGGCATGTGCGGTCCGAAGGTCCATGTCCGGCAGACTAAACCTCGGCTCTGTTGCCGGATGTGACGAAGGGTGAGGTTCCGTGCGGCATTGCTGCCAAACGGAGGCCGGGCAAATCAAGGCTTGCAAATCGGCTTACTCTGTCGCACATGACCGCGCAGACAGGACCGGCTGCTGGGAGGCCGGTACATAGGACGCGGGCGCGCGGGGGTGGGAACCCCACGATCCGGACCGGATCGCGCGCCCGTTGATGCATTGGAGAATAACCGTGACCGACTCGCCGCTCGCCCGGATACGAAACATTGGCATCACCGCGCATATCGACGCGGGGAAGACGACGACCACTGAGCGTATTTTGTATTACACGGGCGTGTCGCACAAGATCGGCGAGGTTCACGACGGCAACACCACGACCGACTACATGGAGCAGGAGCGTGAGCGCGGCATCACGATCACCTCGGCCGCGGTGACCTGCGAGTGGAAGGACCACCGCATCAACATCATCGACACGCCCGGCCATATCGATTTCAACATCGAAGTGAACCGCTCCCTGCGCGTTCTGGACGGCGCGATCTTCATCATCGAGGGCGTGGCCGGCGTGCAGCCGCAGTCGGAGACGAACTGGCGCCTCGCCGACCGCTACAACGTCCCGCGCATCATCTTCATCAACAAGCTGGACCGCACCGGCGCGGACTTCTTCCGCGCCTTCGCGACGCTGAAGGAGAAGCTCGACATCGTCGCGCTGCCCCTGCAGCTGCCGATCGGTGCGGAAGATAGTTTCCTGGGCGTCGTCGACCTGGTCGAGATGAAGGCCATCATCTGGGAAGGCGGCGAACTGGGCGCGAAATACCACGACGAGCCCATTCCGGCCGACTTGGCGGAACAGGCGGCGGAATACCGGCAGAACCTGCTGGATACCGCGCTGTCCGTCGACGAGACGGCGATGGAGGAATATTTCGACAAGGGCGACGTCTCGGTCGAGACGCTGAAGCGCTGCATCAAGAAGGGCACCATCCAGGGCGACTTCCGCCCGGTGCTGTGCGGCACCGCCTTCAAGAACAAGGGCGTGCAGCCGCTGCTGGACGCGGTGATCGACTACCTCCCTTCCCCGATCGACGTCCCCGGCATCGCCGTCGCGCTGGAAGAGGGCCAGGAAGAAGCCGACCATCCGGACCGCCGCCGCATCAAGGCCGACCCGAAGGCGTCGTTCGCCGGCCTCGCGTTCAAGATCATCAACGACAAATACGGCACGCTGACCTTCGTGCGCGTCTATTCCGGCACGCTGAAGTCGGGCGACATGGTGATGAACACCACCAAGGGCCATCGTGAGCGCATCGGCCGGATGTTCCAGATGCACGCCGACAAGCGCCAGGAGATCAAGGAAGTCGAGGCCGGCGACATCGCCGCCTTCGTCGGCCTGAAGGACACCGGCACGGGTGACACGCTGGCGTCCAGCGACGACCCGGTGGTGCTGGAGCGCATGGCTTTCCCGGTGCCCGTCATCGACATCTCGGTCGAGCCGCGCACCAAGGAAGCGGTCGAGAAGATGACCCTGGGCCTGCAGAAGCTGGCCGGCGAGGATCCCTCGCTGCGGCTGAAGACCGACCAGGAAACCGGCCAGACCATCCTGTCGGGCATGGGCGAGCTGCACCTGGAGATCATCATCGACCGCCTGCGCCGCGAATACGGCGTGGACTGCAACATCGGCGCGCCCCAGGTGGCATACCGGGAGACGATTTCCCGCACGCACACCGAGACCTATACCCACAAGAAGCAGTCGGGCGGTTCGGGCCAGTACGCCGAGGTGAAGATCGTCTGGGAGCCGCTGGAGCGGAACGCGGGCATCGTCTTCGAGAACAGCATCGTCGGCGGCGCGGTACCGAAGGAATACATCCCGGCGGTCGAAAAGGGCATCCGGGTGCAGGCCGACACCGGCGTGCTGGCCGGCTTCCCGACCGTGGACTTCAAGTTCACCCTGGTGGACGGCAAGTACCACGACGTCGACTCTTCGGCGCTGGCCTTCGAAATCGCCGCCAAGGCCTGCTTCCGTGAGGGCATGAAGAACGCCGGCCCGATCATCCTGGAGCCGATCATGGACGTGGAGATCACCACGCCGCAGGATCACGTGGGCGACGTCGTCGGCGACCTGAACCGCCGCCGCGGCATGATCCAGAACCAGGAATCCTCGGGCTCGACCGTCATCGTGCGCGCGCATGTGCCGCTGAAGGAGATGTTCGGCTACATCTCCCACCTGCGATCCATGACCAAGGGCCGCGCGTCGTTCACGATGCAGTTCCACCACTACGATCCGGTGCCGCGCAACGTGGCGGACGAGATCATGAAAAAGAGCGCCTGATCGCCTGATTTCAGGCTGGGACCGAAGGACGCGGGCGAGGCCATCGCCCGCGTCTTTTCGTTTGTGCGGGGTCGAAGCCGCCCTGCGCGGGCGGCGACGCCGCATCGCCAGGCCACGGCATTATCCGCCATGCGTGGCGCCGGAAGGCGACCTCATTTCTCGCCAGATATGAGCCTGCTGCGGCGTAGAGTCCGCATGCGAAGTGGCCAGGCGTTCCCGTCCACTCCGGCCCTGTGACATCACCGTACGGAAGAGGGCCGGCGCGAGCACTGGATCGTATTATATACGGAATGATACTCCTATGATTCATAGGGATCGTGGATCCCGGCGCATGGCCATTCGCCGGCGGTTCCTTGCTATTTGAAGCCGGCCTCCATCACCGGAGTGTTGTGGGATCATCATGACCTTGTGATCCGCGATCCTGTTCTACCGCCGTATCGGCGCCCTATTTCGTCGTCACAACCAGTAACCGCGAAAGTCGAATTTCTCGCGGAACTGTGATTTTCATTACCTTCACAGTAAAGGGAGCTTTATATGTTTACCCGATACCTGAGTCTTGCCGGCCTCGCCGTGGTGGGGCTGACCAGCGCCGCCGTCGCGCAGACGGTCATCGTCGCGCCTTCCGCCCCGCCCCCGCCCCGCACCGAGGTCACCCCGCCCCCGCCCTCCGGCCCGCCGATGACGTGGCAGGCCGGTCATTGGGCGTGGAACGGCAGCACCTGGGCCTGGGAAGAGGGCCACTATGTCGCCCCGCCGCAGCCTGCCGCGGTCTGGGAGCCGGGCCATTGGGAGCAGCAGGCCGCCGGCGGCTACATCTGGGTCGACGGTCGCTGGCGCGGGTAACGGAGGCTGATCATGCGGTTCTCGAAATTCATCCTTCCGGTGGCGTTGCCCGCCATGTCGGCCTTGGCCGGCTGCGCGACGCCAGCCCCGCCGCCGACCCAGGTCATCGTGCAGCAGCCGGCGCCGACGGTGATGCCGGCCGCTCCGACCCCGCCGCCACCGCCGATGTCGGAGTTGGTGCCGCCTCCGCCCGTCAGTGCCACGCCGACGGTCTGGCAGCCCGGACACTGGCGCTATACCGGCATCGGCGCCAATCCCTGGAGCTGGCAAGGCGGCCAGTATGTCGCCGTTCCGCCAGGCGCCAGCGCCTGGGTGCCGGGGCAATGGCAGCAACAGGGCAGCGGCTGGGTCTGGCAGGAGGGCCATTGGGCCTGATCCCTCGGTCTATCCCCGGGGCCTGATCTGGTGGGCCTGATCTGGTGGGCCTGATCCGGTGAGCTTGATCCTTGGCCTGATCCGCTGGACTTGATCCACGGGCTTCGGGGACGATCGCATTCCCGTCCTGGCCCCTTGTTCCGGTCATCCACGACTTAGCGCGCAGCGAAAATCGTGGATGGCCGGGACAAATCCCGTGGGCGGCAGCTTCAGGCGGCCCGGCCTCCATCTCATCGTGGTCCATGAAGGCGCTTCGGCGCTCAGATGCATGAGCCCTGGCGCTTTCTATACCGGGAGGATTTGGTATCCGCCGGTGCTCAGCCTCCGCTCAAATCAACGCCCATCGGGACAAGCCCGGCCGGCGCAGAGGAACGGCGACGACGCCGCTCGTCCACCGCCGCGCCCCGCTATTGCCCAAGCGCGTGCAGGAAGTAGTGGATC
>NZ_DASZTJ010000213.1:0-82992 GCF_035548235.1 Rhodopila sp. | reverse complement strand
ATAGCCATCATCGACATCACCGGCGTGCCGACGGTTGACACGCTGGTCGCACAGCATCTGCTGAAGACGGTAGCCGCCGCGCGGCTGATGGGGGCCGACTGCATCATCAGCGGTATCCGCCCGCAGATCGCCCAGACCATGGTCCACCTCGGCGTCGAACTGAACGTCACCTCGAAGGCCAATCTCGCCGACGCGTTCGCGCTCGCGCTGCGGCGTATCGGGCGTGCCGTGGTCGCGGTCAAGCCGGCCTCGCCCCTTTCAGCCGCGTGATCCGCCATGGACCGGATTCCCATCCTCAAGCTTGGATCGGCGCTGCTGGTGACGATCCAGATGGATCTGCATGACGGTCTGGCCACGGCGCTGGAGGAGGACCTGACCGCCCGTATCGTCGAATCCGGCGCTCGGGGGGTGCTGATCGACATTTCGGCGGTGGAGATCGTCGACAGCTTCATCGGCCGGACGCTGTCCGACATTGCCACCGTTGCCCGCGTGCTCGACGCCCAGACGGTCGTTGTCGGCATGCGTCCGGCGGTCGCCATCACCCTGGTGGAGCTTGGCCTGTCGCTGCCCGGTGTCGCCACGGCGCTGAATGCGGAGCGCGGCATGGCGCTGATCCGCAAACAGGAGCATGACGCGGCGACGGACGACATCGCCGAAGGCAACGACGCAGTTGAGCAATGACCTTCGCCACCGGCCCGCGGTCGCGGACCCTGTCGCCTTGGATTTGCTGATCCGGCGTTTCGCGTGCGAACCTTCCCCCGATGCGCGGTCCTAGCGTCATGCCGATCCGGTCGGGGGAGGATGTCGTGCGTATCCGGCAGGAAACTCGGCGCTTTGCGATCGAGGCGGGCATGGGCCTGGTCGATCAGACGAAGCTGGTGACCGCGGCCAGCGAACTGGCGCGCAACACCCTGACCCACGGCGGCGGAGGGGAGGCGACCATCGCCTTCGCCGGCGTCCCGCCGCGCTGCGGTGTCCGCATCCTGTTCCAGGATCACGGGCCCGGCATAGCCGATATCGAGCAGGCGATGCGCGACGGCTATACGACGGGGAAGGGGATGGGTCTCGGCCTTGGCGGATCGCGCCGGCTTTGCAAGGAATTCAGCATCGAATCCAAGCCCGGCTCCGGCACGCGCGTCACGATCGCGCACGGCACATGACCGAGATGCGCCGCCATACGATCCAGGAGGCGACCGATGTCAGCAGCGCGAGGCGGGACATCAGCGGCCTGACGGCCGCCCTGGGCTATGATGAGACACGCGCCGGCCAGGTCGCGATCATCGTGACGGAACTGGCGCAGAACATGCTGCGCCATGCCGGTGGAGGAGAGCTGCTGGCGGGGCCGGACGAGGGCGATCCAGGGGGGATCGAGATCCTGGCGCTGGACCGCGGTCCGGGCATCATCGACGTTGCACAGTCGCTGCGGGACGGGTTCTCCACCGGTGGTACCAGCGGTAACGGGTTGGGCGCAGTCCGCCGGCTCTCCCGGGAGATGCTGTTTCACGTCGAGGCGGCCCGCGGCACCGCTATCTTGGTGCGGACGGGGGGAACGCTGCCGAAACCGCCGCGGCGCCCTGCAGCGGCGCTGTGCGTGGCGAAACCCGGGGAGACGGCTTGCGGCGACGCGGCGGCGATCCGCACCGACCCCGACGGGACCGTCCACCTTCTGCTGGCCGACGGTCTCGGGCACGGTCCCGACGCGGCCCGGGCGTCCGGCATGGCCGCGCGGGCGTTCCTGGTCCATGACGGGCGGGACTCGTCCGCCCTGCTGGCTGGGCTGCACGCGTCCCTGCGTTCGACCCGGGGCGCGGCGCTGGCCGCGGCGCGGATCGCGGACGGCAAGGTGACCTATGGCGGGATCGGCAATATCGCCGGGCTGATCGTGGATTCGGGGGGTGTGCGCCGGATGGTTTCCCACAGTGGGACTGCGGGGCACGTCGTGGGACGCATCCAGGTGTTCGAGTATCCGCTGTTCTCGACCCCTGTCCTGGTGATGTTCTCCGACGGCCTGACGTCGACGTGGTCGCCGGACGGACGAGGGGGCCTGTTCGGTCAGGATCCGATGCTGATCGCCGGGGTGCTCTATCGCGACCATAACCGGGGTCGTGACGATGCCTCGGTGGTGGTCTGGAAGGGTTGAGCGATGGCGCTGACCATTCCGCTCGTGGGTTCGGACGACATCCTTGCCTGCCGGCGGCATGCCTTGAGCCTGACGGGTGCCGGCGTCCCGGATGGACGGCGCTTCGCCGCAGCCGTAACCGACCTTGCCTGCGCGGCATTGCTGCTGGGTGGCGATCTCCGCGCTGTTTTCGACCGCCAGGCAGGACGCGTCTGGGCGCGGATCGAGGGGGCGCCGCTGAACGCCCTGCTGCCCGACCTGGAGGCACTGCATCCGGCGGTCACCGGTCGTCTCCGGCTTGATGTCGACGCCGAGGCCGTCACGCTGGTGCTGGACGGCGCGGCGTCGGACGCCGCGCCGGGCGAAGCCTCATCCGCCGATCCGATCGGCGAACTGCGGGCGATGAACGGCGAGTTGCTGGCGGCCGAGGAAACCGGCCTCACTCACCAGGAGGAGCTGCTGCGCTTGAACGCGGAGCTGGAGGACACCAATCGCGGCGTGCTCGCACTCTACGGCGAGCTGGATGACCGGGCGGAGGAATTGCGGGCGGCGGGGGAGCTGAAGACGCGGTTCCTGTCGAATGTCAGCCATGAGCTCCGTACACCGCTGAACTCGATCCTGGCCCTGTGCCGGCTGTTGCTGGACCATGCGGACGGGCCGTTGCAGGAGGAACAGGAGAAGCAGGTTTCCTACATCCTGGTATCGGCGACCAACCTGACGGAACTGGTCAACGACCTGTTGGACCTGGCGAAGGCGGAGGCGGGGCGCCTGGAGGTCAGGCCGCGGATGTTCGCGCTGCCCGAACTGTTCGGCAGTCTGCGCGCCGTGATGCGGCCACTGCGCCAGTCCGACGACGTGGAGCTGATCTTCGAGGAACCCCAGGCGGCGCCGATGCTGTTCACCGATGACGGAAAAGTGTCGCAGATCATGCGCAACCTGGTTTCAAACGCATTGAAATTCACGGAACAGGGAGAAGTGCGCGTTTGCGGCGCCTTCGCCGGCGGCGATTGCCGGCTGACGGTCGCGGATACCGGGATCGGCATCAGCGAAGCGGACCGGGACCGCGTCTTCGACGAGTTCACGCAGATCGCCAACCCGTTGCAGGGCAAGGCGAAAGGCACCGGTCTGGGTCTGTCGCTGTCCCGCCGGCTGGCGACGCTGCTGGGTGGGTCCCTGACGTTGGTCAGTGCGGTCGGCGTAGGCTCGACGTTCACATTGGCGCTGCCGCTGCGGTTCCCGCGGGACGAGCCGTCGGTGACGGACGAACCGGGAGTCGTCACCGACGTTCTGTCAGGCAAAGGTGGTGACGCACCGGAATGGTTCGGAAAGACGACGGATCGGGAAGAAGACGCGGGATGAGTTCGCTGATTCAGGAGCAGCGGCGGCCGACCGTCCTGAATGTCGATGACGACGCGGCGAGCCGCTATATCAAGACGCGCTCGTTGCGCATGGGCGGGATGGATGTCCTGGAAGCCGCCGACGGCCGCACGGCACTGGAGGTCATCGCCCAGCGCCAGCCGCTGCTGGTGCTGCTGGACGTCAACCTGCCGGACATCAACGGGCTGGAAGTCTGCCGTCGGCTGAAATCCGCCTGGCCCGACATCATCGTCATCCAGATCTCGGCGACCTCGATCTCCACCACCGACCGGGTCAGCGGCCTGGACAGCGGCGCAGACTGCTACTTGACGACACCCGTCGAACCGATCGAGCTGATTGCCGTCGCCCGCGCCATGCTGCGCCTGCGCAACGCGGAATTCCAGGCGCAGGAGGTGGGTGAGCGCTATCGCATGATCGTCGAGAGCGCGATCGACTATGCGATCTTCACCTGCGATCTCGACGGTTGCGTCACCAGTTGGAACTCCGGTGCGAGCGCGCTTCTTGGTTACGATCATGGCGAGATCATCGGCCAGCATTACGATTGCCTCTTTGTCCTGGACGATGTCGACACCGGGGTGCCGTTGCAGGAGATGCTGGCGACAGGGCGGGGGGAGAGTGTCCGTTCCGAACGCTGGCACCAGCGCCGCGACGGCAGCCGCTTCTGGTCCAGCGGCCGGATGGTGCCGTTGCGCGACCGTCGTTCGGTCGTCGTGGGCGCGCTGAAGATCCTGTACGACCGGTCCGTGGAGAAAGAGGCGCGCGACGCGCTGGAGGCACTGAACCAGGACCTGGAGCGGCGCGTTGCAGAGCGCACGCGAGACTTGGAAGCGGCGAACGACAAGCTGCGGCGGGAGATCGAAGAGCGCGAACGCACCGAGGAACAGATCCGCCAACTGCAGAAGATGGAGGCGTTGGGCCACCTGACGGGCGGGATCGCGCATGACTTCAACAACCTGCTGATGGCGATCCTGGGCGGGCTGGAAGTGACGCGCAGCCGGGTGGACGATCCGCGCCTGCAACGGTTGCTGAACAGTTCGATCAGCGCCGCGCAGCGGGGTGCGAAGCTGGTCAGCCAGTTGATGGCATTCGCGCGCAAGCAGGACCTGTGTTTGGAACATCTCCAACTGAATGCGCTGGTGCATGACACGCGGGCGTTGCTGGAGCGTAGCGTCGGTCCGTCGGTCAGCCTGCAACTGGACCTGGCGCCGGACGCCTGGCCGGTGGTGGCGGATGCCAGCCAGGTCCAGACGGCGCTGTTGAACCTGGCGATCAACGCACGGGATGCGATGCCGGATGGCGGGCACCTGCGTATCGTCACCGGCAACGTCACGATCGACGATTCGCCGGAAAACCTGCAGTTGGCGCCTGGGGACTACGCCCGGCTGGACATCCAGGACAGCGGCACCGGCATGACGGATGAGGTGAAGGCACGGCTGTTCGAGCCGTTTTTCACCACCAAGGACGTCGGCAAGGGGACCGGCCTGGGGCTGGCGCAGGTCTATGGTTTCGTCCGCCAGTCGGGTGGCGACGTCAGGGTGCATAGCGTGCTGGGCAGCGGGACGACGATCACCATCCTGCTGCCCAGGTCGTCCATTCTGGCGTCAAACGGACCGGCACCGGCCGATCCAGAGTGAGCGCCGGTGTCGTCACCGGGGATCGCGGATGATGCAACGAAAGCCGATGTGACTCGTGGACGTATCGATTGGTTCTGCCTGGCGCGCGGGAGGCCGGTATCGCAGGCAGTAATTGGGCGCGCACAGGTGCGACCCTCCCTTCACCACGCGTCGCGTGGCCCGCGGATCGGTATCGTCGGGGGAACAGCATGCGTGCTTAACGGGGGCATGGGGCGTGACGGGGCTGTCCGTCCATTCCCAGACATTGCCGATCATGTCGAACAGGCCATAGCCATTGGCCGGGAAGGCGCCGACGGGCGAGGTGCCCTCATACCCGTCCTCCGCCAGGTTTTCCCAAGGGAAGCGGCCTTGCCAGGTATTGGCCATGATGCGCCCGCCCGGCATGGGCTCGTCGCCCCAGGCATAGGCTGCGCCATCCAGGCCGCCACGGGCGGCGAATTCCCATTCCGCCTCGGTCGGCAACGCCTTGCCGGCCCACGCGGCATAGGCGAGGGCGTCATGATATCCGACATGCACCACCGGATGGTCCATGCGGCTTGAGATGTCGCTGTCCGGTCCTTCCGGATGTCGCCAGTCGGCCGACGGCACATAGGCCCACCACATCCGGTAATCGCCCAGCGGAACCGGCCCCGGCGGCTTGCGGAACACGGACGAGCCGGGCACCAGCAGCGAAGGGTCGGCATCGGGATACAACGTCGGGTCGGGCCGCCGCTCTGCCATGGTGACATACCCGGTGGCCTCGACGAACCGGGCGAAGGCGCGGTTGGTGACGAGGTAACGGTCGATCCAGAAACCATCGACGCTCTCGCGGTGGATCGGGCGTTCCTCACGATAGAAACGATCCGAGCCCATCAGGAAGGCACCACCGGCGATCCATGCCATGTCCTGGGTCGGGAGGGGGCATTGCCCCCTCCCGATCGCCTTCCCTGTCGTGGTGGTCACCGTCCCGCCTGTTGGGGGACGAAATCCAGCGGCGAGCCAGGTGGGATCAGCTCTTCCTGCTTCACGCTGTCCTCGAATGCCCGCACGATGCGGTGGGCGTGCTGCATGACCCACCAGCGGACATAGCGCTGGTTCACCGGCTCACGTTCCTTCGGGTCTTCCTGGAGATGCGTGATGCGCGCGAAACCCAGCGGCAGCTCCGGGTCGTGGAAGTGCTGCTGACGCTTGAAGTTGATCTTGAAGTCCTTCCACTTCACGGCGTGCAGCTCGTCCTTCAGCCACACCAGGCAGGATTCGCGGTTGGAGGCCGGCTGCTCTCCCAGAAAGAACGGGCTTTGGTCGACGCCGTCGATCAGGCGGTCCTTGGGGGCGCTGCATCCGGCGAAGCTCAGCAGTGTGGTGAACATGTCGGTGACATGCACCATTTCGTTGCTTTCGACACCGGCGGGAATCTTGCCGGGCCACCGGATCAGCAGGGGCGTGCGGATGCCGCCTTCGGCGGAACTGAAATAGGACCCATCGAAGAAGCCGCCGGTGCCGCGGCCGGCCAGGTGATCCTCGGCGCCGTTGTCGCCGCACATCACGACGATGGTGTTGTCGCGGACGCCCAGCTCATCCAGCTTGTCGAGCAGGACGCCGAAATCATGATCCAGCATCAGCAGGCAGTCGCCCCAGTCGCCGTTGGTGCTCTTGCCCTTGAACTCGTCGCGCGGAAGCATCGGGAAATGCATCAGCGAATGGTTGAAGTAGCAGTAGAACGGCTTGCCGGCTTGCGCCGACTTCTCCATGAATTTCAGCGCCCGGCGCTGGTATTCCAGGTCGCAGGTCTTCTTGGTCTCCATGGTCAGTTGCTGGTCCAGCAGCGGCCACGCGCCCTTGCCCTTCACGCCTTCATGCATGTGGGAGTAGCCGTCCCGCTCCGGCACGTAGTGTGGATCCTCGGTCCACATGCATTCGTCGTAAGTGCGCAGCGGGCCGTACCATTCGTCGAAGCCATGATCGGTCGGGAACCGCCCGGCCTCGGCGCCGATGTGCCACTTGCCATAGATCGCCGTGGCGTAGCCGGTTTCCGACAGGACCTCGGCGATCGTGCGTTCCCAGGTCACGATGCCGCCGCCGTTGCCGCCCAGCGCGATCGTATGGTTTCCGGAACGGATTGGAAAGCGCCCGGTCATGAGTGCCGAGCGGGTGGGGGTGCATTGGGGCTCGACGACGTAGTGCGTGAGCTTGGTGCCTTCCTTGGCGAACTGGTCCATCCGCTTCGTGTCGGCGCCGCGCAGGATGCCGCCGCCGTAGCAGCCGAGTTCGCCCATGCCCAGGTTGTCGACGTGGAAGAACAGGATATTCGGTTTGGGGGACGTCACGGGTTTGACTCCGTTATGACTTTGTTTTGGATAAGTCGCGAGTGCGGGACGACGTGTCCCGTCGCTCGCTACAGAAGCTGGCCTATGCCCTGCGGGCCTACGTCCATGCCGAAGCCGGTCAGGCCGCCCGACTTCAGTTCGGAGCCCATCGCCGCGATCGACTCCTCTCGGATCAGTCCTTTCAATTTGTGTACAAGCTCCATGAACCCGGGGGTTTCGGTCATGGCGGCAGTACGGGGCCTGGGCAGCGGCACGCGAACCTCCGCCTTGATCCGCCCTGGCCTTGCCGTCATCACGTAGATGCGGTCCGACAGGAAGACCGCCTCTTCGATATCGTGTGTAACGAACAGAACCGAGATCCGGAACTGTTGCCACATATTCGTCAGTATTTCCTGCATCACCGCTCGGGTTTGCGTATCCAGGGCGCCGAATGGCTCATCCATCAGCAGGACCTGCGGGCTGGTGGCCAGCGCGCGCACGATGCCGATGCGCTGCTTCATGCCGCCGGACAACTGGTCGGGATAGTGGTTCTCGAACGCCAGCAAGCCCGCGAGCCCCAGCAGCGTGCGAGCCGACGATTCCCGCTTGCTGCGCGCAACGCCATTCATTCTCAGGCCGAATTCGACGTTCTTCCGTACCGTCAGCCAGGGAAACAGCGAATACTGCTGGAACACGACACCGCGGTCCGAACCGGGGCCGGTGATCGCCACCCCGTCCAGCAATGCCTGCCCGCTGGAGGCCCTGGCGAAGCCGGCGACGATGCTCAGCAGGGTGGACTTGCCGCAGCCCGACGGCCCGATCAGCGAAACGAACTCGTTGGGCTGGACGGTGAGCGAGACGTTCTTGACGGCCTGCACCACGGAATCGCGGTTGGCGAACCGGACGCTGACGCCCTGGACGTCGATGAAGCCCTTGTCGCTCATTTCTTGCTCTCCGGTGCGAAGGCAAGCCACGGCATGGCCAGGCGGCCGACGAGGCGGATGGCGCCGCTGCACAGCAGGCCCAGCATCCCGATGGTGATCATGCCCAGCACGATCGCCGGGTAGTTGACCAGCGAGTACGCCTCCCAGGTGTAGTAGCCGACGCCGAACTGGCCCGAGATCATTTCGGCCGCGATCAACGATACCCAGGCGACGCCCATGCCGATCGCCAGGCCGGTGAAGATATGGGACAGCGCGCCGCGCAGGATGACGTGCCAGAATAGCTGCAGTTCGTTCGCGCCCAGGCATTGCCCCGCCCGCAACAGCACGCCGTCCATCGCCTGGACGCCATGGACCGTGTTCAACAGGATCGGGAAGAAGGCGCCGATGAAGGTGATGAAGATGATGCTGGATTCGTTGCTCGGCCAGAGCATGATCGACATCGGCACCCAGGCGATCGCCGGGATGGGCCGCAACACCTCGACGGCAGGCATCGTCAGCGCCCTGATCCGGGGGTACCGCCCGATCAGCAGGCCCAACGGCACGCCGACGACGATGGCGAACGCGAAGCCTGAGAGGATACGCTCCAGGCTCATCCCGACATTGATCAGGAACTTGGTGGAGCCGACGACTTCGCCGGCCTGGACCAGGACCTCATAAGGCGTCGGTATGTTCTGGAACCGGATATAGAAATTGATCCGGTACCTGGTGCCGAGGTACCAGACAATGAACAGGAAGCCGATCGACACGCAGGCCGAGGCCATGGCGACCAGCCGTTCCGAACTGATCCGGACCGGCAGGCGCATCGGCTTCTGGGCCGGAGCAGCGGTCTCATCCGGCTTCTCCCGCTCGAAATAGCGGATCACGGGTCCCTCGGTCACTGGCATGGCCTCTGCGCTCATGATGCTGCCCTTCCCGATCAGGGAGTGAAGTCCGCGACGTCCTTGATGGCCTCGGCGTAAGTGGCGAGCCTGCCGCCATTCGCTTTCGCATAGGCCTCGGCATCCCGTTTCAGAAGAAACGGTGTGATGGCGGGCTTCTTGGGGTCCTTGTCGTTCACCGCGAAGAAGGCTTCATCGGCGAAGACCTTGATGCCCAGTTGGTGGTCCACGAGGTAGACGGCGTTCAGCGCCTTGCCCGCGGCCTGGTACTGCCGAACGCCCAGCAGGGTGCAGACGGGGGAGCTGAAGCTCACGATGTCGCCGCCACGGATCCAGACCTGGCCCGCTTCGGCGGGATTGGTGATGGGCGTCTTGCAGACCGGGTCCCGGCCCTTCACGTCATAGCTGGCCATCGACTTGAGCTGTTTGTCATAGTCCCGCCCCTCGTTCTTGAACGCTTGGCGCACATAGGTGTCGTTGATCCAGGTGTCGATATCGAGCGGCTTGATCATGTTCAGGTGCTGCAACACCCCGTAATCGGTTTTCAGCGCCGCCACCCAGGCCGGCTTGATCGTGGGATCCAATGTCATGATCCCGTCCGGCCCCAGGTAGATGTAAGCGACTTCCTTGTTGATCTTCGTCCAGTCTTCGATCTTGGTGGCGGCGAGCTGGGGATTGGACCGGAACCAGTCGTTCGCCTGCATCACGGCTTCGATGTATGCGACGACGACCTCGGGATATTTGTCCGCGAAGTCCTTGCGCACGATCACGGCGTGCAGCGTCGGGACGCCCGTTTCCGCTCCGTCATAAATCTTCCTGGCGAAACCCCGAAAGGGCAGGAGCTCCGGGAACGGCACGAAGTCGGCATGCGCGTCGATGCGCTTCTGCTGCAGGTTGGTGGTGCCGATTTCGGGGGACTGCGACACCAGGTTCCAGAAATCATTGGTCAACCCATGCATCTGCAGCGCACGCAGCAGCATCCCGTGGGCGGCCGATCCGAATGGCACCGAAACGGTCTTGCCCTTCAGGTCGTCGAAGTCGTAAAGCGGCGTGTCCTTGTTCACGACGATGCCGTTGCCGCCGCCATGGGCATTGTACGCCAGGATGGCCACCAGTTCCGTCGCATTGCCGGTGGCCTGTCCGGTAGCCCCGTCGACCAGCAGCGGATAGTCGCCCATCATGCCGATCTGGATGTTGTTCGCCATCATCCCGTTCGTGATCGGCGGACCGGAGGTGAAGTTCTGCCAGGACAGCGAATACGTGATGTTTTTGTATTTGCCGGTCTTGGGCAGAAGTTTCTTGAACAGCCCAAGCTGCTGGAGGACGACGCCGCCGGTGACGGTGTTGGTCGTCGTGTCCTGGATGCCGATGCCGATGTCCAGCGTCTCCGCGCCCGCGGATCGAAGGCCGACAGTCAGCGCCAGTGCCGCGGACAAAGCGGTCATGGCCAATCGTTTACGCCGGACGGCACCCATTCAGCCTCTCCCTGCCAGGAATTCAAAACACGCCGGTAGCGCCTAGAGTATTCCGCTCAGTCGCTGTCGGAACGCGGCACTCCGTTCGTCCAAGCCGACCCAGGTCACGACCGAACCGAGACCGCGGTACTTGGTTTCAATCGCCTCCAGTGCGGCGACGCTGGAGGCGTCCCAAATCGGCGAATGCGTCAGGTCTATGGTGACATCGGCCGGATCGGCCGCATGGGTGAAGTGTTCGTGCAGGTCGTGGCTGCTGCCGAAGAACAGGGGGCCATGCACGACGTAGCGCACCGCGTTGCCGTCACCCAACAGCGTCCGATGGGCGATCGTGCCCTGCGCCGCGCGGCGGGCGAAGACGATGGTGGCCAGGACAACGCCGCACAGGACCCCCAGCGCGAGATTGCCGGTCGCGACCGTGACGCCGACCGTCAGCAGCATGATCGCGGTCTCCGACACAGGCATGCGCTTCAAGGTCCCGGGCCGAACGCTGCGCCAGTTCACCGTGCGGATCGCCACGATCATCATCACCGCCGCCAGCGCCACCATGGGGATCCGCGCCATGAGGCCGCCGAGACCGGTCAGCATCGCGAGCAGCGCCAGGGCGGCGACCGCAGTCGACAGGCGGGTGCGGCCGCCGCCGATCTCCACGTTGACGATGCTCTGGCCGATCATGGCGCAGCCGCCGATGCCGCCCCACAGGCTGGCCAGGACGTTTGCGACGCCAAGCGCCCAGCATTCCTTGCCCTTGTTGGACGGGGTGCGGGTCAGGTCGTCCACCAACCGGGCCGTCAGCAGCGTTTCCAGGAGGCCCACGAAAGCGACGCTGAGCGCGGTAGACCAGATGATCCGCAGCGTATCGAGATTGAGCGGCACCAGAAGCGGCGTCAGCCCCGGCAGCCCGGCCGAGGCCGGCGCGTCGCCGCTGACGTTCGGCACATGAAGATGCCCGAAGCCGACGATCGCGGTGGCCGCCACGATGGCGACCAGCGCGGCGGGGACGGCGGTCGTGACGCGCGGCAACAACAGGGTGATCGCCGCGGTCACGGCGAACAGGCCGTAAACCACCGGATCGCCGCCGATGACGTGCGGCACCTGGGCGCAGAAGATCAGGATGCCAAGCGCGTTGACGAAGCCAAGCATGACGGACCGCGGGATGAAACGGGTCATGCGCGCAAGGCCGGCGGCGCCGAATGCCACCTGGACAATGCCGGCGAGGATGACCGTCGGCAGCACATAGGGTACGCCATGCGCCCGCACCATCGGACCGATCACCAGCGCCACGGACCCCGCGGCCGCGGTCACCATGGCCGGGCGACCACCCAGGATGGACATGACGAACGCCAGGACGACAGAGGCGACCAGCGCCACCTTCGGGTCGACGCCGGATACGAACGAGAACGAAATGACCTCGGGGATCAGCGCCAGCATCGTCACGATGCCCGCCAGGCCCTCTCGGACGACCCCGCTCGGCGATCGCAGAAGTGTCCACGGCCGCGCCGTGTCGGTGAATGGCGGCGGCGCGGTGAGCGGGCCGGCGACAGTCATGCGCGGGAACGCTCCGGGATGGCTTGGCCAGGGCGGCTGTGTTGGGCCGCGGGGGTGGAAGCGTTCGGTGTGGGGGTCGGATCCATGACTTGCTTCATGGATGGACCCTAACACCGAGACATCATGACGTCATTATGAACAAATAGAGAAAATCAGCGATGTCGAATATTCTTTGTTCAGATACTAAAATTCCTCCATTCAGAACCCATGGTCAATCCCATAATGCATATATATAGTGCATGTTAAGACCATGATTTATGCATATATGGAAAATATGACCATATAATAGTCATATCGACTGACTCCGTCGGCGCGCCAATCGCGTCACGAAGCTGATCTGGTCCCCCCGGTAGTGCAGACGCTCATAATCAATCGGCCGCCGGTCAGCACAGAACGACGTCCGTTCGACCAGGAAGATCGGGCTGCCAAGCGGCACACACAGGGCAACGGCTACGTCGGAATTGGCAGCGATCGCTTCCAACCGGTAATCGGCTTCCGTCAGCGGCAGGTCGTATTTCTGTTCCAGGAGGGTAAAGATCGGATCGACCTCCAGGTCGTCGGCCATCACCTTCACTCCGACCTCGTGGGGCAGGTAGGTTTCGTCCAGCGACATGGGCACGCCGTCAGCCAGGCGGACACGCCGAATGCGGACGACCGGAACGCCTGGCTCCAGTTTGAGATGTTCGGCCACGGCTTCGGTCGCGGGCAGCACCTGCTTGTCGATCAGCCGAGCGGTCGCCTGCTTGCCGAGGGCCTGCATGTCCTCGACGAATCCGGTCAGGCCGCTGAGTTCCTGGGTCAGCTTGGGGCGGGACACGAATGTGCCGCGGCCGCGCCGGATTTCGACAAGACCGCGTCGCGCGAGATTTTGCACGGCGGCGCGAATCGTCGTGCGGCTGACTGAGAACCGGGCGATCAGGCTATCTTCGGGCGGCAGTTGCGTACCGGGTTGAAGCTGCCCGCTTTCGATGTTGGCGGCCAGGAGCGCTTCGACCTGGGCGTATAAGGGGACGGCGCTTGTCGTATCGATCGGCATACTCTGCATAGTACGCGTTCGACATCATTATGTCATGACCAGACAAACAAGTGCCGAGACCCGAATGCCACTTTCGTGAACCGTCCCTCGCGTAACCCACCGATCCAGGCTCTCGAAGAAGGCGCGGACGGCAAGCGAAAAGGAGTCGGCCTGGTGAAGTCCGTGAAGCAGATTATGGGTGCCAGCTTCCATGTCGCCGAGGCCGGCGCAGGCTCCTATCGGATGCTGGGCCTTCTCCGTTGGGTGATGGTCCTGATATTCGTGACCTTCGGACTGCAGAAGTTCACGCCGCAATCGGCCCATGGCATCGCGCTCTACATCAGCAACAGCCCGGTCGTTTCCTGGCTTTCCATCTTCGGCGTGAGGGGAGAAGCCAATCTTCTTGGCGTCATTGAGTTGACCATCGCCGTGCTCCTGGCTGTCGGAGCGTTCATCCCCGTTCTCTCCGCGCTCGGTTCGCTGATGGGGGTCGGTACGTTTCTTATTACATGGTCGTTCTTTTTCTCGACGCCGGGCGTCGTGAAATGGAGTGTCTCCACCGACCCGATCGCCTGGAACCTGACGGGGGAATTCTTGTTCAAGGACATCGTCCTGTTGTGCGTTTGCCTGGTCCTGTTCCTGGCATCCGCACCGAGGAAGCTCGTCCCGTTACGTTGGGAATGATCGGAAAGGATCGCGTCCCGTCGACGCCGGCGACCCGCCGCCGGTCATTGGGCGCGGAGGGGAACTCCGCGATCCCGGTGGGGCTTTCATGCCGCCGGGCAGGTTCCCGCCGGGTCAGGATGCCGGCGGCGTTTCCAGCCGGTCCGAACCCGCTTAATCCTGCCGATAATTCGGCGCCTCGCGATCGATGGCCACGTCGTGGACATGGCTCTCGCGCAGGCCTGCGCCGGTGACGCGGCGGAAGCGCGCATTGGCCTGCAGTGCCGGGATGTTCCCGCTGCCGGTATAGCCCATGCCGGCCCGCAGGCCACCAACCAACTGGTGGACGACATTGCGCACCGGACCCTTGTAGCCGACCCGGCCCTCGATGCCTTCGGGGACCAGTTTCAATTGGTCCTTGATGTCCTGCTGGAAGTAGCGATCGGCCGATCCGCGCGCCATGGCGCCGATACTGCCCATGCCGCGATAGGATTTGTAGGATCGGCCCTGATACAGGAACACTTCACCCGGCGCCTCATCCGTGCCGGCCAGCAGGCTGCCGATCATGCAGCAATCCGCCCCGGCCGCGATCGCCTTGACGATGTCGCCGCTGGTGCGCATGCCGCCGTCAGCGATGCCCGGCACCCCTTGCTCCCGGCAGGCGGCGGCGGTTTCCATGACCGCGGTGAACTGCGGCACGCCAACGCCCGCGACGATGCGGGTGGTGCAGATGCTGCCCGGACCGATGCCGATCTTCACCGCGTCCACCCCGGCATTGATCAGCGCAAGCGCGCCCTCGGGCGTCGCCACGTTGCCGCCGATCACCTGCACGGTGTTGGAGGCCTTCTTGATCGCCTCGACCGCGCGCAGTACGCCTTCCGAGTGGCCATGCGCCGTGTCCACCACGATCACGTCCGCCTGTGCCGCGATCAGCGCCTTGGCCCGGGCCTCGCCGTCCGGTCCGACGCCTGTCGCCGCCGCCACGCGCAGCCGGCCCAACTCGTCCTTGTTCGCCAGCGGATGCGATTCCGCCTTGTCCATGTCCTTCACCGTGATCAGGCCGATGCAGCGATAGGCGTCGTCGACCACGATCAGCTTCTCGATCCTGTGCTTGTGCAGCAGCCGCCGCGCCTCGGCGGGGTTCACGTCGGCCGAGACGGTGACGAGGTTCTCCCGCGTCATCAGCTCATAGACCTTGAGCGTCGGTTCGGTGGCGAAGCGGACATCGCGGTTGGTGACGATGCCGACCAGCCGGTTGGTGCCGCGTTCCACCACCGGGATGCCGCTGATCCGGTGGGAGGTCATGATCGCCTTCACGTCCGCCAGGGTCTGGTCGGGGTGGATGGTCAGCGGATTGACGACCATGCCGGACTCGAACTTCTTCACCCGCCGGACCTGGGCGGCTTGTTCTTCCGGAGACAGGTTCTTGTGGATCACGCCCATGCCGCCGAGCTGCGCCATGGCGATGGCCATGTCGGCCTCGGTGACGGTGTCCATTGCGGCCGAGATCAGCGGAATGTTCAGCGATATTTCCCGCGTCAGCCGGGCGACGGTGCTGGTGCTGCTCGGCAGGACCTGGGAGTAGGCAGGAACAACCAGCACGTCATCGAAGGCCAGCGCTTCTTCGACCCGCGACGCAAGGCGCGCATAGCCGGTTGAGGGATCGTCCGCCGATGGGAGATCGAATGCCATGGTCCGGCTACCTTTCCGCTACCTTGGCGGCCCCATGTAGGCGGCTGACCCGGAGTCTGCAAGCATGGAAAAGCGTCGGCGCAATGACAGTCTGTATTGCGTGGTTCGCCTGTCCCCCCGCTTACCCTGCTGATGACCCCGTCGATGATCCCATCCATGATCCCGCCGGAGCCGGCTTATTCCGGCGTCGGCCAGATCGCCTTGGCGACTGCCATCGAGGCGGGGTTCGTCGTCACCGGCCGGCCATCTTGCCATTGCAGGATCATCAGCTCCGCGTCGACGCGCCGGCCGTTCGCATCGTACTTGATGTGGTTGCCGGGAAAGAGTTTCGCCGGCCCGTCGCGGAAGTCGAAAGCGCGGATCTGCTCCGCGACCTTCTGCCGGTCGGCGCTGCCGGCCTGATCGACGGCCTTGGCGAGCAGCATGATATGGCCGTAGGCCATCAGCGGCTCCTGCAGCATCCACGGCTCCTTGGTGCGGGCCATGTAGCGGCGCTCGATGTCCTCCAGCCCTTTACCGGCGCCGGCGGCGGTGATCACCATCAAGCCCTGGACGGCGCTCTTGCCGGCATTCGCCACCAGCTCCGGCGTCGCCCAGTGGCCGCCATTGCCGATGACCGGCAGCTTGCCGCCGGACAGGCCGTATTCTCCCAGCCCATCCAGGATCATCTTGTCGTCGCCCACGTTGGACGGGAGCGCCAGCAGGAAGTCGGGCCGAGCGCTGCGGATCTTCTGGATCAGGGTCGTGGCATCGGTCAGCGGCGGCGTGAACACCTCATCCACCACCGGCGTCAGCCCCAGGTCGTGCAGCACGTGGCCGCGGATGGGTTTGAGGAAGCTGACCGAGGAGGCGGTGTTGTCGGCCAGGATGGCGATCTTCTTCGGCCGCTTGCCTGTCGTGCGCTGCGCCAGGTCCAGGATCGTCGGCAGCGCCTTTTCCGCCTGGTCCACAGCGGTCGGCGAGGATTGGAAGACGTATTTGAAGCCGCGTCCGGTGATCAGGTCGGAATAGGACTGGGTGAACCAGGGTATCCGGGCCCGCTCGGTCACCTCGGTGATCGCCAGCGTGAAGGTCGACAGCCACCCGTCCAGACCGCCCGAAACGGCAGGCTGTTCGGCGACCATCCGCTGCGTGGCGTTCTTGGCTTTCTCCGCCGAATCGCCGGCGTCGTACGTCACCAGCCGGACTTTCGCGCCGCCCAGCGACTTGATGCCGCCCGCGGCGTTGACGTCGTCGACCGCCATCTGGGCGCCGCCTAGCTGCAGTTGGCCTTCCCGGGCCCAGGCGCCCGATAAGGGGGAGACGAAGGCGAACGTCACTTCGGACGCCGCGCTGGCGGAGCGGATGAGCGGCCAGGACGCGGCGCCGGCGACCAGGGCACGACGGGATACGAGCATGGTTTCCTCCCAGACTTTCTTATGCCTGGGAGCAGCGCATGCCGGCGCCCGACTGTAAAGGTCAGGGCGTGTGGGGCATGATCTCGGAGGCAAACCAGTCCATCCGCTGCAGGGTCGACGGCAGTTCCCCGGTGCGGAAGTCGAAGCTCAGATGCGAGACGCCCAGGCGGCGATAGGTCTCCACATCCTCCAGCACCTGGGCGGCGGAACCGGAGAACGGCATGCGGTCCGGTGCATCGATGGCGGTCTTCGTCTCGTGCAGGCGGGCGACATAGGCGATGGTGATCTGGCCGTAGTCGCGCCCGGCGGCTTCGGTCATCCGTTTCAGGTCGTCCAGCATCACGGAGAATGCGGGTGGGCGCAGCTCTGCGGTCGCCACCGTACCCAGCGGATGCCAGCCATCGGCGTGGCGGGCGGTCCGACGCAGGGCGGCCTTGCTGTGGCCGCCGACCCAGATGGGCGGGTGCGGGCGCTGCACCGGCAAAGGCTCGCAGCGGACCGGGCCGAAGCTGTAGTAAGTGCCGTGATGCTCGACCGGTCCGGGCGACCAGAGTTTCTTGTAGATCGCCAGGTATTCGTCGCTGACCGCGCCCCGGCGATCGAAATCGGGCGCCCCGAGGGCGGCGAATTCCTCCCGCATCCAGCCGACGCCGACGCCCAAGGTCACGCGACCCTTCGACAGCACGTCGATCGTGGCGATCATCTTGGCGGCGAGGACCGGGTTCCGATGGGGCAGGATCAGCACGCTGGTCACGAAGCGCAGCCGGGACGTCGCGCCGGCGACGAAGGCCATCAGCGACAGCGGCTCGATCGCGTCGCCCGTGCTGGGATGCTTGCCGCTGGCGTCATACGGGTACTGCGAGGCGACGGCGGTCGGGAACACGATATGGTCGGCGATCGTCGCGGAGGTGAAGCCAAGCCGTTCGCCGTGACGTGCCATCGTAACAATTCCGTCATGCGTCGCCAAAGGGCCGCGCACCGGCAAACCGAACCCATATTGCATACAGTCCTCCCGATTCATTGGAGGGGACGGTAGTCTGGTTGAGGGGCTGGAGTAAGGGCTCCGGAACGAGTCCCGATATTGTTGCATGACTGCCATCGCCCGGAGTCCGGCTGAATCGGCCCCTTTGCCTTGCTTTTATGTTGCGCTGCACAATATGGCAGGCACTATGGCGTAATCGCTTGGCGATTGACGAGGCAGGCATGAGACGACCTGATCAGCGGCAGGAAGGCCGCAATACGACTTCGCTTACCGCCTGGCTTCCGGTTCTGGCGGCCATGGCGGTCATGGTGACCGGCTGCTTGAGCACGTTCCTGGTCCTCCAACTTGATGAGTTCCGGCCCCAGGTCGGCGACATCGTCGCGTTCCGGCCGGGCTCCGAGGACGCCGACATGTGGCAGATGAAAGTGCCGGCGACCGTGGTCGCCGCCGGGGCGCCGTCCGGGACCTGTTCTCTGGACCCGAATGTTATCGCTACCAACGGCGGCAGCCTGATCGTGGAAGCGCGGCAGGAAACGCCGGCGCTCAGCTATCAGGTCCATTGGTCGGGTATGCGGACCGATACGGCGCATGACTGCGGGACGCATGCTGAACTGGTGGTGTCCCGGACCGATCTGCAGCGGCTGGCGAATGCGGCCGGCGGGTTCGGCGTCGGCGACAAGGGCGTCGTCCGGTAAGAGGTTCCCGCAGCAGCCGGCCTTGCCGGCGGGTGCCGCGGGAACAGCTTAGGCGCGGGTGGCAGGCCTGCGCCTGTCATGGCGAAGGAATGCCTATCCTCCGGGCGCTGTTGCCGTCTACGGTCCCGTCTTCGGTTGCCCGTGACGACAGCGACGAGGCGCGCGTTCCCGGCGGCCTGTCGATGCGTTATGGTCCGTAGGATGACAGCCGATAGTCCAGAGACGCAGCAGACGATCTTTGAGGCTTCGATCGTCCCCTACCGCAGCCTTGGCCGGAAGGGCGTCTTCGTCCTGGTGGGTGTCCTCACCGTTCTCGTGACCTTGATCATCACCCGCGTCCTGCTGATCGGAGCATGGCCCGTCGCGCTGTTCAGCGGCGTCGAGGTGCCGCTGCTGATCCTCCTCCTATGGCTCAACATGCGCGCTCGGCGGATCAGCGAGATGATCATCGTGACGGCGCGGGACGTCACCGTCACCCGGACCGATTGGACTGGACGCCGCAGCACCTTCCAGATGCCCGCCGGTTGGCTGAGGGTCGACCGCCAACTGACCGCCGGCGCGTCCCGGTTGCTGTTACGGGCGCACGGGACGGAGCGGGAAGTGGGCGGCTTCTTGCACGAGGCGGACCGGGAGTCGCTGTATCGCGGTCTCCGCGACGCACTGCACAGTATTCGAAACCCGTCTTTCGACAATCCACAGCTACGGGACGACTGAACGATCCCGGCACGGATGTCCGATATCAACATTCCGTGAGGCCGGGACAGGATCGCGTACGCAACAAACGCCGAACGCCCTCGACGCGCCGCCGATCCAAACCCGTAAAACCGCTAAGATCAGGACTCGGCGGGACCCATCGACTTGATCAAGTCGAACACCCGCTTGCGGATGGACGGATCGGTGATCCGGTAATACGCGCGGACGAGTTCCAGCGTTTCGCGGCGACTTAACGTATCATCCCCGAACGGATCCTGACTTTCCGATTGGCCGGGAGACCGGCGCGACGGAAGCCCGCCAAAATTACTGGCGAGACTATCGGGCATGTCGTCGAAGAAGAAGCTGATCGGCACGTCCAACACGCGCGACAAATCGAACAGGCGGGATGCACCCACCCGATTCACGCCGCGCTCGTATTTCTGGACCTGCTGAAACGTCAGGCCCAGGGATTCGCCAAGCCGTTCCTGGCTCATGCCCAGCAAGGTTCGGCGAAGACGGATACGCGAACCAACATGTACGTCGATCGGGCTGGGGCGGCTTTCCCGATCATTACCTAAGAGTTGTTCAACCCCTGCCATGCCACTCATTCCTTTCGTCGTCGCCGCCGCCTTGTCCATATAAAGCGGCGCGGACCATTTCGCCAACGCAGTTTGATCCGGCCGACATGCGCCACCATACCCATCTACCCGGTTATTTGCAACCAAAAATTGTCGCAAACGGGAGTTTCTACGGGTTTGGGTTTTTTTAATCCAGATATGGATCAAAATTTAAACTATGGCCGTTCCCCGCCAGCGCGAGCACCTCGAACCGCGGCAAGCAACACAACCGCACATAATAAAGCCGGCAACAAGAGGCCATAACGAGAAAAAAGTGTCGAATTTAATGATCCAGGCAGATTTACGGCCAAGAAGCCGGTTTTTCGTAGGCCCAGACGTTCTATTTCATGGCCATAGGCATCAAATGCAGCGGAAATCCCGGTGTTTGCCGCCCGCATCATGGGCAGACCTTCCTCCACGGCGCGCAATCGCACCGCGGCAAGATGTTGGCGTGGCCCACTAGAATTGCCAAACCATGCGTCGTTCGTAACGTTGATCATCCAGTCGGGCCGGTCGCCTGAAGCAACGACCTCCCCCGGGAAGATCGCCTCGTAGCAGATCAAGGCGCCCACAGGCGGCAGCCCGGGCACGTGCAGCGTCTTTGGCCCTGGACCTGCCGCGAATCCGCCGCCTGGGACCACCTGAATGCCAAGCGGCAGCCAGTCCGGTTGATATTCCCCAAACGGAACGAGATGCCATTTGTCGTAGATCGCTTCGACCGTCCCGCTCGGGCCCAAGGCGAACAGGCTGTTGCGCGGGTGGTCCTCCCGATCGAATCGCACCGACCCGATCAGCGCCTGGTTGCCGCCCGTGGCTTCCGAGATCAGGCGGCGCGCCTCGGCGTCGGTTTGCAGCAGGGCCGGACTCGCGGTCTCGGGCCACACCACCACCGCCGGCTTCCCATCCGCCGCCGCCACCGCCTGCCGCGTCAGCGTCAGGTAATGGCGGAAAATCGAGACCATCAGCGTGCGGTCCCATTTCTGGCCCTGCGCGATGTTGCCCTGGATCAGCAGGACTTTCAGGCCGGGCGCGGGGGGCGCCGGCCCTTCGAGTCGCAGCACGCCGAAGCCGATCCATGCCAGCAGCGCCACGGCGGCCGCTCCCCGCCAGCGCCAGGAGAGGAGGGGGGCTGCCGCCAGCAGCAGGGTCGCGACCGTCATGCCGTGAACGCCGACAAGACTGGCCAACTGGATCATCACATCGCCGGCGTAGCCTGGGAACTCCCAGACGCTGCCCAGCGGGTTCCAGGGAAAGCCGGTCGCGACGAACTGCCGTGCCAGGTCTGCCAGCCCCCAGGCGCCCGCCAGGGCGAACGCCGCCGGCCAGCCCGGACGGAAAAGCCGGGCGACACCGGCAGGGGCGGCAATGAAGGCCGCGAGTACGGCCGCCAGCGCCGGTACCGCCAGCGGCACCAGCCACCAGAACCGGGCCGCCTCGAACAGGATCGCGTCAGTGATCCAGTAAAGCCCAAGCAGGTTCAGGCCAAAGCCGAAGAAGAACCCCCGCCGGGCGGCGACCCACGGAGTCGATGCGGCATTGATCAAGGTCAGCAGCACCGGGATGGAGATCGCCAGGACCGGCACCGCAGTGATCGGCGGCAGGGCCGCGGCGGCCAGCATGCCCGCCAGCATGGCGGACAGATCGGCCCGCCATCCGCGCAAGCGTGCGAGCCGATCGGCTATCCCAACAGCCAGCTGCGGCCTTACGGCCGTGGATCGCGGCAAGGTCGTGGCCGACGTACCGGATGCCGCCATGATCAGTCCTGCGGCTCCCGCGCCTGGCGCTCGTAATGGCGATAATATTTGTCGGTCACGAGGTCGGTCTGCACCACGACCGCGACGTCGGTGGTGTTGAACTGGGCGTCGATCACCGCGCCGTCCCCGACGAAGCCGCCCAGGCGAAGATAGCCCTTGACCAGCGGCGGAAGCAGCGACAGCGCCGCCCGTGCGTCCACCTCATCCCGGTCGAGGCGGCGCATCTCGATATAGCGGTGGGGTAGGGCGCGCGGACGGATCTTCGCTGGCGCCAAGTGGTAGTAATAGAGATAGGTCAGTTCCGTCGCCAGCATATCCGGATCGGTACCCGGCAGGCTCGCGCAGCCGAACATCAGGTCGATCCGGTGATGGAAGACATAAGCGGCGATGCCGCGCCACAGAAGCTGCATCACCGAGCGGTTGCGGTATCCCGCCGCGACGCAGGAACGGCCGAGTTCCATGATGCGGCCTTCGTACGCCTCGATCTTCGCGATGTCGTACTCGTCGGCCGAATAGAAATGGCCCAGCTTCCGTGCGCCCTCACGCTGGATCAGGCGATAGGTGCCGACGGCGGCGGCCGGCCCCTCCCCAAGGGAATGGTCGACGACCAGAAGATGATCGGCCACGCTGTCGAAATCGTCCCTGTCACGCTTGGTGACCAGGGTCACCTCGTCCGGGCGGGCGCCCATCTCCTCATAGAACACGCGGTAGCGCAGGGCCTGTACGGCGTCGATATCGTCATCGTCACGCGCCAGCCGGACGCCCAGGTCGCCGGACCGCAATTCCCCGAACAACTGGCCCGGTTCCACGGGACCTGATTCCGGGTCCGTCGACTCGGGTTCGGAGTCCGGGCCGGCAGCCAGGCGATCGTCCGGGTCCTGGCTCATTCGCTTGTCCCCCTTTGGCGGGTCTGCCTGGTCGCCTGTCCGTCCGGCCTGGACCGGGAGGTCTGGTCGGCGACGTCCTGCTCGCGCCGCCGGCCGAACAGCTCAAGCCGCAGCGACACGAGGTCGAAGCCCAGCCGAGCGGCGATCGCACGCATCAGCGCCTCGTGCTCGGCATCCTGGAACTCAATCACTTTTCCGGTCGCCACGTCGATCAGGTGATAGTGAGGACCATCCTCCGTCGGCTCATACCGTGCGCGGCCGCCGCCGAAATCGCGGCGTTCCAGGATGCCTTTCTCTTCGAACAGGCGGACGGTCCGATACACGGTGGCGATCGAGATATGCTGATCCAGTGCGGAGGCGCGGCGATAGAGTTCTTCCACATCAGGATGATCGCCCGCTTCGGACAGCACGCGCGCGACGACCCGGCGCTGGCCGGTCATCTTCAGGCCCCGTTCGACGCACAGACGCTCGATGCGCGATTCCATTCGGCTCCTTGCGAACTGCCACAAGCCTGCCCCCAACGGAAAGCCCGTATCAGCGGGAGGCACGCGCCATCGGCATACAATGTCTGGGCGGGAACAGGGAAGCCTCCCCCTGATGGCAGCCGATCGCGGCACCCGATCGCGGTGGCCGGCCAACCAGCCGGAGGCCGCCGGACGCTATTCCTCCGCTTCGTCGTCCGACACGCGCCGCTGGCCCAGGCCGTTCTGCTTCGCAAGCGCCGACCGCTTCTCCGCATAGTTCGGCGCGACCATGGGATAGCTGGGATCGAGACCCCATTTACGCCGATACTGTTCGGGTGTCATGTTGAAGGATCGCAGCAGGTGGCGTTTCAGCATCTTCATCGCCTTGCCGTCTTCCAGGCAGACAATGTAATCCGGAAAGACCGACTCGTGGATCGGCACCGCCGGTTCCTGCTGGGCGACGCGCGGGGTCGTCTCTTGGCCCAACGTGGCCAGGGTCTTGTAGACTTCGCGAATCGCCATCGGGAGGGCCGCCGACTCCATCGCCGTATTGGCGGCGTGCGCCGCGACGATCTGCGCGGTCAACCCGAGAAGCCGTGGGTCGGCGGGCTTTTCAGCCATCGTGAAGCCTTTCGATGATACTGGCGAAGCTGCAATAAACCGATTCGCCGGGGGCGACGGCTACTGCATAGACATAGTAAATGGGAATCGTGACAACCATGCAAGATGTGGCACGGGAAATAGATATAACAAAGGATTTGTGCCCGATGACCTTCGTCCGGACACGGCTCGCGCTGGATCGCATGGCGCCAGGCGAAATCCTGCGGGTACGCCTGAAAGGCGACGAGCCGCTGCGCAACGTTCCCCGCTCCGCCCAGGAGCAGGGGCACGAAGTCCTGTCATTGGTAACGGAAAGTGATGGGGTCAGTGTTCTTCTGCTCCGACGGGGGACGCCCGGATAAAAGGCGAAGTGATTTACCGCAATTCTTGCCGCCAGCCGGGACAACGGCCGCAGCTTCGGATATAACCGATAATAGTCTTCATACGAAACGATCATGGCGTTGGACCAAGGGACAGCCGCAGGATTCGGGCGTCCGAGCCGTCGGCATAATAGCCGCGCCGGCGCCCGACTTCCTCGAACCCGGCGCTGGCGTAAAGCGCCAGGGCCGCCGTGTTCATCACGCCGACTTCCAGGAACAGCAGCCGAATACCATGTTCGGCAAGTAAACCGATCGCCGCTTGCAGAAGACCATGGCCAACGCCACGGCGCCGGGACTCCGGTGCGACCGCCAGCGTCAGTATCTCGGCTTCGTCGGCGGCCACGCGGAGCAGGATCAGCCCTCCGGCCGCATGGGCAAGGCCAAGCACCCCCGGCAGGGACAACTGTTCGCGGAAGGCACGCGCATCCCAGGCTTCCGCCGGCGGAAAGGCCGCTGCGTGGATTGCGGCCATCGCCTCCGCGAAGGCCGGGGTCGTGGCCTGGATAGCGGGATCAGCCGCCGGGCTGTTCGTCGGCGAGGACATTGGGACGTGCCCCATGGGGATGCGCCACCGCGGGCCGCGCCTCGGGCGGGTCCACGTAAAGCGGTTCGCATGGCAGGGCCGGCGCCTGGCCGGCGATCCGCCGGCGCGCGACGGCGGCGATGTGCCGCCCGATCGGATACCGCGCATCCGTCAGCATCACGTCGGCGCCCCGCGCGGCAAGCCGGCTTGCGACATCCAGCGCCGCGGCCCCGGCCACCGCCACCGGCCCGTCCGGCAAGGGCAGGTCCGTCACCGCCACCGACAGCGTTTCACCCCCTGTCTCCAGGAACACGCGTCCGCGCCTGGACGGCGTCGCCACCCACAGGGAACGATGACCCAGATGCGGCAGTGATTCGGCCAGCGCCTCCCCGACCGTGACGCCGATGGCCTCGATGCCGGCAGCCAACGCCATACCTTGGGCGAGCGCCACGGCGCTGCGTGTGCCGGTGAAGCTGCCCGGCCCGACGGTCACCGCCACAAGATCGAGATCGGCGACCGAAATCCCGGACTCCGCCAGGCATTCGACGACCTGCCGAGGCAGGGCCGCCGTCTGCCCACGCTCCATCACCTCGCGTCGCGTGGCCAGCACCGTCGGGCCGGCCACCACCGTTGCCGAGCAGGCGGCGGTGGCGCAATCCATTGCCAGGACGCACATGTCCGCGACCGGACGAGCCGGCCGGCGGTTGGTGGTCACCTCAGGCGAACTGGGTCGCCTCATCGAAGCTGAGGCGCGGCGAGCGGTTGAACAGCCCTGCCGGATCGCCGTAGCCGATGTTGACGAGCCAGTTCGAGCGCCAGCCGTTATGGGCGAAGAACGCCGCGTCGACCTTGGCATTGTCGAACCCGGACATCGCGCCGACGTCCAGGCCCATGGCGCGTGCGGCGATCATCAGATAGGCACCCTGGAGCGTGCCGTTGCGGAACGCCGTCGTCGCGGCCAGCGAGTCATTGCTGGTGAACCAGCTCGTGGCGTCCGGATTGTGCGGAAACAGCTTGGGCAGATGCTCGTAGAATTTCGGATCATATGCAACGATCACCGTCACCGGGGCGGTCATGGTCTTTTCCATGTTGCCCGACGACAGCGCCGGCGCCAGCTTCTCCTTGCCTTCTTTCGTCCGCACGAAAACGAAGCGCGCCGGCGAGGAATTCGCCGAGGTCGGCCCCCATTTCGTCACCTCATACAACTCACGCAGCGTGTCGTCGGAGATCGGGTCGGGCTTCCACTTGTTATGGGTCCGCGCCTCGCGGAACAGCAGGTCGAGGCCCGCCGCGTCGATCGTCATCAGGCAAACTCCCAATACAACAGGCCGCGTCCGGCGCGGCAGGAAATGATGCGGTGCAGCGTAAAGAAGCCCCCGGCTTCGTCAACCGTCTATCGACGCCGCCAGCCCACGGGGCGTACGCCGCATCAGAACTCGACCTGTTCCACCGCCACCACTTCCGGGACGTAGTGCTTCAGCATGTTCTCGATGCCGTATTTCAGCGTCGCCGTGGAGGACGGGCAGCCGGAGCAGGAGCCCTGCATGTGCAGTCGCACGACACCGTCGCGGAAGCCGCGGAAGACGATGTCGCCGCCATCGCCCGCCACCGCGGGGCGCACCCGGGTGTCCAGCAACTCCTTGATCTGCTCGACCACTTCCTGATCGGCCGGGTCGGTGTCTTCCTCGAGCAGGTCCTCATCGCCGCTGTCGATGACCGGCAGGCCGGCGACGAAATGGTCCATGATCGCGGCCAGCACGCGCGGCTTCAGTTCCTGCCAGGAGACGCCATCCGTGCGGGTGACGGTGACGAAGTCGTTGCCCAGGAAGACGCGGCCCACGCCGTCCAGTTGGAACAGCACGGTGGCCAGCGGGCTGCGCGCGGCCGAGGCCGCCGAGGCGAAATCCGCCGTGCCCATTGTCATGACGTCCCGGCCAGGCAGGAACTTCAGGGTGGCGGGGTTCGGGGTGCCTTCGGTTTCGATGAACATGGCGGCGGTCCTGAGCTGTCTTGGCGATCAAATCCGGACTGTTCCGGTCCGGCTTTGCCGCATACATCGGTCCAATTGCTGTCGCAGGCAAGATGGGGGACGCGGAAAAAGCGCGATTCGCCGGATCAGTCGGCGGCGATCGAGACGCCGCCCAGGCGGGCCGATTCGGCATAGGCGCGGACAGCCGCGGCGAAGTGCTCGAAAATCGCGCGGGAGAGGGAATCGGTGCGCCAGTCGTATTCGGGATGCCACTGCACGCCGACGGCATATCCGATTGCAGGGCCGGCCTGACTGGCGACGACGCGCACGGCCTCGACCGTGCCGTCGGGTGCGACCCCTTCCACCACAAGGCCCGGCGCCAGCCGGTCGATTCCCTGGTTATGCAGCGAGTTCACGGCGATGTCCGTCGCGCCGGCCAGCCGATGCAGCCAGCCGCCGGACACGACGCGCACCGCGTGCGCCTTGCCCTGGCGCACCCGCGCCGATGGCTGCATCGGCGTCGCATGGTCCATGCGATCCGGCAGGTCCTGCAGGCGCTGGTGAAGGGAGCCGCCGAGGGCGACGTTGAGCTCCTGGAAGCCGCGGCAGATCGCCAGCACCGGGACGCCGCGCAGGATGGCGGCGCGAATCAGCGGCAGGGTGATACCATCGCGGGCCGGATCTTCCGGCGTCCCCTCGGCATGCGGAGGTCCGTCATACAGCGTCGGCTGCACGTTCGACCGGCTGCCGGTCAGGATGATTCCGTCGAGGCGGTCCAGCAGCGTCTCGATATCAGCGGAAGGGCCGTTCGCCGGCAGCAGCACCGGCACCCCCCCGATCACTTCATCCGTCGCTCGGACATAGGTATCGGAGGCGGCGTGGTTCGGCATGCCGAAAATGCCGAACTGCTTGGTGCAGCAACTGATGCCGATAAGCGGCTTGACCACGCGGGCTGACCTCATCTCGTCAAGGATCATCCCCTAAACTCGCGGCAAAAAGAAGACCTTTTCCGTGATTCGCCCACAAAACAGCCATGCGCGTCACGACGTCATCCCTTCCTCAGTGCGGATTCTGCGGCGTGCCGGCAGGGATGACGATCTGGTCGAACAGGCGCTGATCGTAGGTGCCACCCGTCTGGACGTTGTAGAGCGTGACGCGGGTTTCACGCCGTTGTGCGTCCAGCACGGTCCATTGGCGCAGCGCCAGCGGCGGATCGGAGAAAATCAGCGTCAGGCTGCCGTCGCCAGGGCTGGCGGTGCGGGTGACGGTGAGTTGAAGCTGCCCGGGCTGGCGTTGGATTCCCGTGACCGTCACCGCGCCGGACAGGCTGACGTGCTCGGCCAGCAGAATGCCCAGCGGCGTCCGGCTGAGCGGGATGTTGCTGGTCTGCTGCAACGACGCGTCACGAAACGTCAAGACGCCGCTCGACGCCAGCAACAGGAACGGAGAGGGCGGATCGTATTGGAACCGCAGGCGGCCGGGTCGTTCCATCCAGGCCGTGCCTTCCGACAATCCGCCGTCAGGCGCGACTTGCAGGAAATGCGCCTTCAGTGATTTCAGCCCGTTCAGGTAGGTCTCCACCCGGGCGATGTCCGCCTGGTCCTGCGGCGTCAGCGTCATCCTCGTCGCCGCTTGGGCCCGCGCCGCACGAGGCGCGGCGGCAAGCGCGAGGAGGGGAAGGGGGGCGAGAAGCAACCGGCGGCGCGAAATCATGCCGGCGATTTGGCCCCTCGCGCCTCGCTTTGCAAATGCCCTCGCCGCGGGCCGGCTATTCCGCCGCGACAGGCGCCACGCCGGCTTCCAGCCACAATTCCGGCTCCAGCTCCTCCCGCCGGTTCGGGAAGAACAGGGCGCAGCCCAGCGTGACGACGCAGAAGCCGGACAGCACCGCCGTCACCACGCTGACGCTGCCGGTGCGCTCATACAGGATGGACACCACCGGCGCGGCGCCCGAGGCCCCCAGGAATCCAACGAAAAAGCGCACCGAATAGATCCGCGCCCGCAGCGCCGGAGAGATGTAGCGGGCGGCCATGGTCTCGTTCACCGTCACCTGTCCGAAGATCGAGGCGGCGACGGCGGCGCAGAGCGGCAGCACCAGCCAGCCCTGGGCAAAGGACAGCGCGGCCATCGCCGGGGTCAGCACGATGCTGACGGGCAGGAAGACCCGCTTCAGCGTGTTGCGGTCGATCATCCGCCCGACGGTGAACTGGGTCAGGGCGCCGCACAGCGTCACCAGGAAGGCGCAGGCGCCGACCAGCGGCAGCAGGCTGGTATTGTCGGCCAGGCGCTCCTGCAACAGCTTGGGCAGCAGGATGGTGAACGCGTTGAACACCAGGCCCGAGGAAGCGGCGATCAGCAGCAGCACGATGACGGCGCGCCGCACCAGGTGCCGGGGGATCGGCGGGAAGGGGCGGGTGCTGGACTGCACGCCACCTTTGATCATCGGCATGCGCATCCAGGCCAGGCCGGCCAGCGCGCACAGGGCGCCTGGGACGATGAAGGCGGCGCGCCAGCCGCCGGCGTTCGCCAGGAATGCGCTGACCACCGGCGCCAGGGCCACGCCCAGGTTGCCGAACACGCCGTTCACGCCGATCGAGCGGCCGGGCTTGTCGCCCGCCGCCTCGACCAGCATCGTCGTGCCGATCGGATGGTAGATCGCCGCGAATCCGCCCGCCGCCGCCAGCGTCACCGCCAGCATGACAGGCCCCGATGCCAGGCCCGCGGCGATCAGTCCGCCGCCGGTGCCCAGGAAGAAGGCCGCCATCAGCACCTTCCGTCCCAGCCGCTGCACCAGCCATCCCTGCGGCAGCGACAACAGCCCGTACAGGACGAACATGCCGGTCGCGAGCGCCAGGATCGGCCCATAATCCGGCCCGAACGCGCCGCCGGGCGCCGCCATCGCCAGGACAGCGGTGGGCAGGATCAGCAGGCTGTAATGGGTGAACGTGTGGGCGGTGTTGATGAAGACGATCTGTCGGGTTGCCGGGCTCATGCTGGGCCTCTTCGCGTCAGATGACTGGTCAGTAATCTGAGCGGACTGTATCGTGGCGTTATGGCGACGTCGGGCCAATATCTGTCGCTCACCGGCCAAGCGCGGTTGCGCCCTTTCGAGAACGCGCCGCGCCCGCTGGTGGGCTATTCGCAGGACTATCCCGACGGCCATGCCACCGACTTGCACCAGCATCCGCGCGCGCAACTGCTGTTCGCGACCGAAGGGGTCATGCGGGTGGCGACGGAGCGGGCGCTTTTTACCATTCCCCCCGGCACCGGGCTGTGGGTGCCGGCCAGCGAGACCCACAGGGTCCAGATGGACGGGCTTGTCCGCATGCGCGCGCTGTTCCTGCGCGCGGACGCGGCGGCGTCGGGACCGGGAAAAACGATCGTCGTCGCCGTCTCCCCGCTGCTGCGGGAACTGATCCTGACGATCTGCTCCGAACCCGTCGTCTGGGACGCCAGCGGGCCAATGGCGCTGGTGGCGGAATTGGTGCTGCACGAAATCCGCCGCGCGCCGACGCGCCCGCTGTCGCTGCCGGCATGCCGCGATCCCAGGCTGGCCCGTGTCGCCGCCGCCCTGACAGCGAACCCGGCGGATGGACGCGACCTTGCGGAGCACGCGGTCGACGCGGGCGCGTCGGTGCGGACGCTGGCGCGTCTGTTCCGAACGGAAACGGGCATGAGCTTCCAGCAGTGGCGGCGGCAGTTGCGCATGACCGAAGCCCTGGCCCGCCTGTCCCTCGGCGAATCCCCCGCTCGGGTTGCCGCCGCCGTGGGCTATGCGAGCGTCCCGGCGTTCGGGGCGGCGTACCGGGAGACGTTTGGGATGACGCCGGCCGGGCGGGAACGGGGCGAGGCGGGGTAACGCCGGAAAGCCGGCCTAGCCGTCGGCGCGGGGGACCCAGGGGATGGCAGTGACCTCGATCCCTTCGTCGGCCAGGCTCTCGGCCTGTTCCGGCGTGGTCTCGCCATAGATGGCGCGGCGCTCGCTCTCGCCGCGGTGCATTTTGCGGGCTTCATCGGCGAATTCATTGCCGACGTAGTCGCAGTTCTTCTCCACCTCGGATCGCAGCCGCTGCAGCATGGCGACGACCTGGGCGGGCGCCCGGCCGCCGGCTGCCACTTTCCGCTCCGGCGGCAGTACCTCGCCTTCGGTTGCCTGCGGCGTGGCGGGAGCCGGTATCGCCTCGCGCGTCGAGACAGCAGGCGCCATCAGGGCACGCTGGACATCGGTGGCCCCGCATTCCGGGCATTCGATCAGGCGGCGCTTGGCCTGGCTTTCAAAGTTGGCACTGTCCTTGAACCAGCCATCGAACTCATGCGCCTGGCCGCACCGCAACTGGTAGTGGATCATCCTTCGTCCTGATTGAAGCGATCGTGGGCTTTGTAGATGTAACGCATCATAGGTGTGACACATTGGCACTCCAGGCAAGGGAGTGCCAGATTATTTCACGACAAGCCCAGAAGTGCGTCCAGTTTCCCGGCGCGGTCCAGGGCGAGCATATCGTCGCAGCCGCCGATGTGCCGGCCGTCGATGAAGATCTGGGGCACGGTGGTGCGGCCGCCGGACCGCTCGCGGGCCTGTTGGCGGGCGGCGGAGCCGTGGGGGGCATCGATTTCATGGAACTCGACCCCCTTGGTCGTCAGGACATGCATGGCCCGCTCGCAGAACGGGCACCAAGGCTGGGTATAGATTTCGACATTCGCCATCTGGTTCACCTCTTGGGCATGATTTTGAACCGTTCGGCTTGTCGTGCAAGTTCCCCGAGGCACGCTGCGCGGTCTGCCGTGCAGCCCGAGTCCAGCCACCAGCGCCGGACCGCCGCGAGCAGCGCACCGACCTCCCGCCCGGCGGGGATGCCGATGGCCAGCACATCGCGGCCTTCAAGGGGGAAGACCGGCACGGCCATCGCCTCGATACGGTCCCTGAGTGCCGACGGCGCGTGGTCCAGCCAGGTCCGGCCGACCAGGTCCGCCTTCCGGTGGTCCGCCAGCAGGCGCCGCAGCGTGCCGTCGTCCGCGGTGGCCGGTACGGACGGCGTGACGCACAGTCGCGACAGCCGGTCGCGGTCCTCGTTCGACAGCTTCAACCGCGCGGCCAGGGCCTCCGGATCGCCCGTCAGCATGGCGGCGAGCCGCAGGATCGGATCGGGCGGGAGGTCGTCGAGCCGTTCGCGCCGTGTCGCGTCCGGCATCACCGCCCGCCAGACGCCCAGCCGATGCATCAGCGCGACCGAGGCGTCCGGTGCGGGGATCGCCAGGATCAGGCGGAGTTCCTGCCACACCCGCTCCTTCGACAGCCTGGCCAGGCCGGGAACGCCATTGCGCAGGGCTTCGATCGTCGTCCTGTCCGGAGCGGCGGTCGCGTAGCGGGCATAGAAGCGGAAGAAGCGGAGGATGCGCAGATAGTCCTCGGCGATCCGCCGCACCGGGTCGCCGACGAACCGGACCCGGCCGGCGCGCAGGTCGTCGACGCCGCCGAAATAGTCGAAGACCGAACCGTCGCGTTCCATGGACATGGCGTTGATGGTGAAATCGCGCCGCGCCGCGTCCTCCCGGAAATCGCCGGTGTACGCGACCACGGCGTGGCGTCCGTCGGTCTGGACGTCGCGGCGCAGCGTGGTGATCTCGAAGCCGCGTCCGTCCAGCGTTGCGGTGATGGTGCCGTGCGCAAGCCCCGTCGGCACGACGCGGACACCCGCCGTCCGCAGCGCGGTCATGACCGCCTCCGGCGGCAGCGGCGTCGTCAGGTCGATATCGGCGACCGGCCGCCCGGCCAGGGAATCCCGCACCGCTCCGCCGACCACGCGCGCGGACGGCAGCGCGTCCCAGATCCGGCCCAGCGCGGCATCATCCCTGAACGGCGGCGGTTCGATCCGCATCACGGTCCCTTGCGCGGCCCCCCTGGCACGATGACGCCGTGCTCAATCTGGGCGGGAACGTAACGATCCTGGGCGTCGCCGGCGAGCCGGTAGCGGCTCCAGAGCAGACCGGCCAGCATCAACGCGACCAAGAGACCGAGGCAGACCAGGAAGGAAGCCGGGATGACCGGCGTCCGGACGCTCAGACGCCAAAGGGCATAGGCGAGGAACGGCGTCAGGAACAGCAAGACCTCGATGATCCGCGACATGGCGCCCTGACGGAAACGGGACGTTACGGCGGCGCGGTCGCGTAGATGAGGTCTACGGTGCGCGCCAGGCTCTCCCGCCACGGGGGCAGGCCGAGACCAAATACGGTGCGCAGGCGGGCGCAGTCCAGACGGGAGTTGGCCGGCCGCTTGGCTGGGGTCGGCCAGTCGGCGGTGGCGATGGGTGCGACCGCCGGCGCCTTGGCGCCGTGGCGGGCGGCTTCCTCGAAGGTCGCGACGGCGAGGCCGAACCAGGTGGTCTCACCCGTTCCGGCGGCGTGGAACAGGCCCTGATAGGATGGCTGCCAGCCGGTGCGCCCGATCGCGGCGACGATGCCGAGGATGGCGTCGGCCAGGTCCCCCGCGACGGTCGGGCAGCCGCGTTGGTCGGCGACGACCGTCAGCCGGTCCCGCGTCTTGCCGACCGCCAGCATGGTGCGCACGAAATTCTTGCCCGTCTCGGCATAGACCCAGGCCGTCCGCAGGATCACGGCCTTCGCGCCGGAGGCCAGCACCGCCTGCTCGCCCGCCAGCTTGCTCGCGCCGTAGACGCCCTGGGGCGCGACCGGATCGGTCTCGACATAGGGTTCTGCCTTGAGGCCGTCGAACACGTAGTCGGTCGAGATGTGGATCAGCGGGATATCCGCCTCGGCGCAGAGCTTCGCGAGCAGGGCCGGGCCGTCGCGGTTGGCGCGATAGGCGGCATCGGCGTCGCTCTCCGCCTTGTCCACGGCCGTATAGGCGGCGGCGTTGACCACCAGCCGGGGGTTGACGGCGCGGAAGGTCTCGGTGATCGACGCGGGACGGTCGAAATCGAAGTCCGGCCGGCCCACACGCACGACCGGCGCTCGGGCGGCGAGGGCCGAGGCGACCTGGCCGGACCCGCCGGTCACCAGGATCGGGCGGACAGCCTGAGAGCGATCAGACATGGAACAGCGGCGGGCAGTCGCGCAGGCGCGGCAAGACCTTGTCCTTGTCCGAGAGGATCACCTCCTCCTCCGCGATCGGCCAGGCGATGCCGATATCGGGATCGTTCCAGATCACGCCGCGTTCGGCTGGTTTGTCGTATGGGGCGGTGACCTTGTAGATCACCTCGGTCTCGGCGGTCAGCGTGCAATAGGCGTGCAGGAAGCCGACCGGCACCCAGATCTGCGTCCAGTTCTCGGCGCTGATCTCCGCGCCGACCCATTTGCCGAAATTCGGGGAGCCCCGGCGGACGTCGATCGCCACGTCGAAGATCGCGCCCTTCACGCAGCGGACCAGCTTGCCCTGGGCGTTCGCGCCGACCTGGCAGTGCAGTCCGCGCAACACGCCGCGGGCGGTCGAAACGGCGTGGTTGTCCTGGACGAACGGTCCGGGAACGCCGGCATCGGCAAACCGCCCGGCATTCCAGGTTTCGGAGAAGAAGCCGCGCGGGTCGTTGAAGCGCGGCGGGGTGATCAGCTTGACCTCGGGGATCGCGAGGGCCTCGACCTTCATACGCGCTCTCCGTCCGCCAGTTCCATCAAGGCACGGCCCAGGTCGGTCTTGCCGAGATGCCCGGCATAGCGCCGCAGTTGGTCGGCGTCGATGAAGCCCATGCGGAACGCCACTTCCTCGGGGCAGCCGACCAGCATGCCGGTGCGCGACTGGATGGTCTGCACGAAGGTCGCCGCCTGCAGCAGGCTGTCGGGGGTCCCGGCGTCGAGCCAGGCGCAGCCGCGGGACAGTTTCTCGACCTGCAGCGTGCCCATCTCCAGGTAGACGCGGTTGAGGTCGGTGATCTCCAGCTCGCCGCGGGCGGACGGCTTGATCCGCGGGGCGATGTCGTTCACCTGCTCGTCGTAGAAATAGAGGCCGGTGACCGCCCAGTTGCTCAGCGGCGCGGTCGGCTTTTCGACGATCTCCTCGGCCTTGCCGTCATCGCTGAAGCTGACGACGCCGTAACGTTCGGGATCGCGGACCTGGTAGGCGAAGACCGTGGCGCCCGTGCCCCGCTTCGCTGCGTTCCGCAGGAGCTGCGACAGGTGGTCGGCGTGGATGAGGTTGTCGCCGAGCGCCAGCGCGCAGGCCTCGCCGCCCAGCCAGTCGCGGCCGATCAGGAAGGCCTGGGCGATGCCGTCGGGGCGGGGCTGTTCCGCATAGGCGATGCGCACGCCGAACCGGCCGCCATCGCCCAGCAGGCGCTTGAACTGGGGCAGGTCGGCCGGCGTGGAGATCACCATGATGTCGCGGATGCCGGCGAGCATCAGGGTCGACAACGGATAATAGACCATCGGCTTGTCGTACACCGGCAGCAACTGCTTCGACGCCGCGAGCGTCATCGGATGCAGCCTGGTGCCGGAACCGCCGGCGAGCAAGATACCCTTCATGCAGCCTTTCCTTTCGCCGCGGGCGCGATGCCCAGACGCTGTCCGGCGTAGCGCGCCGCACGCAGTTTCTCCCACCAGGTCCGGTTCGCCAGATACCAGTCAATCGTCTTCGCCAGGCCGGACTCGAAATCATGCGGCGCGGTCCAGGACAGCGCGGCCTCGGTGCGGGAGGGATCGATCTCGTAGCGGAAATCGTGGCCGGGCCGGTCGGTGACGAAGCGGATCAGCCGTTCGCGCGGGCCGGCGGCATCGGGCACGCGCTTGTCGAGATGGGCGCAGATCGCCTTCACCACGTCCAGGTTGGTGCGCGGCTGGCGTCCGCCGATAGCATAGGTCTCGCCGGGCTTGCCATGTTCGGCGACGCGGACCAGGGCCTCGGCATGGTCTTCGACGAACAGCCAGTCGCGCATGTTGGAGCCGTCGCCGTAAACCGGCAGCTCCTTGCCCTCGAGCGCGTTCAGCGTGACCAGCGGGATCAGTTTCTCGGGAAACTGCCAGGGGCCGTAATTGTTGCACGTATTCGAAACGATCGTCGGCAGGCCATAGGTATGGTGCCAAGCGCGGACGAGGTGGTCGGACGCAGCCTTGGTGGCGGAGTAGGGGCTGCGCGGATCGTACGGGGTGGTTTCCGTGAACGGCGGATCGCCGTGGTCGAGCGCGCCGAACACCTCATCGGTCGAGATGTGGTGGAAGCGGAACGTGCCCCTACGTTCGTCATTCAGGCCCTGGTAATGCCACCGCGCGGCCTCCAGCAGCGTGAAGGTGCCGACGACATTCGTCTGGACGAAATCGGAGGGGCCATCGATCGACCTGTCGACATGACTTTCCGCCGCAAGGTGCATGACGACGTCCGGATCGAACGTCTCGAACACATGGTGCATCGCCTGCGCGTCCGCGATGTCCGCCTTGACCAGCGTGTGGCGGGACTGTTGCGTCGCCGCTTCCAGCGCGTCTTCCGAGGCCGCGTAGGTCATCTTGTCGACGTTGACCACGACATGGTCGGTATGGCGCAGCAGGTGGCGCACCACGGCGGAGCCGATGAACCCGCATCCGCCGGTCAACAAGAGTTTCATACCGACACAGATCCTCGCCCATGGGATGGCCGCACGAGGCAGGCCGACGGGTCAGTGCGGTATCATTGTTTTGGCGGGGACGGCAACCTCAAGCTGTTCAAACCACCTAAAAACAATCGTATGGTGTTGTCTCGCCAGACCGTCCCCTCCGCGCTTCCCATCGCCGGCCCAAGGCCCAGCGCCCGGCGCTGAGGGCCGGCGAGCAGCAGGTGCATGTATTGTTCCGAAGCAAAAACGGTGTCGTGCGACGGGCATTCGCCGCGTGCGACCGCGGCCTGCAACAGGGCGGCAATCCGGGCGACGCCGCTGTGGGCGCCGGCTTCCTGCATCATGCGGGGCAGTTCGGGGAAGCGGGCGCTTTCGGCGACCAGCAGGCGATAGAGCGCGATGGCCTCTGGCGTCAGGGCCACGGCCATGATGCGGTCGGCGGCCTGACGCAGCGCGTCTTCCAGGGTCGGGGCTGCCTCCCATTCGCCGGAGAGGGCAAGCCATTGGGCCACCAACCGTTCCACCGAAGCGCGAAACAGCGCAGGCTTGCCGGACCAACGGGCATAAATGGTCCGCTTGGCGACGGAACAGGACTTGGCGATCGCCTCGATCGACGTGGCGGCGTAGCCGTTGCGCAGGAAGGACGCGGTGGCCTGCTCGAGAATCGCGGCTTCCAGGCGCCTCGCGTCAGCGACGGTGGGCCGGCCGGCCCTGGGTTTCGCCGCCCGGCGGCGCACGGCCGGCCGCGCCACGGGCGCTAATACCAGGCCCAGCAACAGCGGTGGGGATGGTAATACCCCGGCCCTGCCGGGACGACCACACAGCCGGACAGGAGCAGCACGGCCGCCAGCATCGCGGCGGCGCGCAGGGCAGATCTGGCATGGGGCATTACAATGACCTCCTCGATTTCCGGAGGTCGTGGTACCAGAAAAAATGAAACGCTACGGGTGCATTGCAATTCGAATTGTAACGTGAACGGGGAGACTGTCCTCGCCGGAGGGGGAAACGGGCCTCCTGCCCTTGCGGCATCTATCCTGCTGCGCATCGGGGCTGGTCCCGGCGACCCGCTTGTCGGCGATGGAGCGCGGGGGCCGGCACGGGACCGGCCATGGCGGAAGAAGACGCCCGCGTCCTTATCCGCGGACGCCCAGGCGGTGCAGCGCGCGGTCGATCCATTGTGCCGACAGCTTCTCCTGCGTGCCGTTCTGTCCAAGCCGTTCATGCAGCGCGGGGAAGTCGACCCGGTCCAGCGCCTGATCCTGGTTGAAGCACGAGAACACCACCGTCCGCTCGCCTGTCACCGGATCGACATGTGGTTGCAGGCACTGGGCGCAGACCTCTTTCATCATGCACTGCATCGGCGAGTTGATCGACCCGATCGCCCCATGACCCGGCTTCAGATATGGCGCCAGGGCGACGTGCCGAGCGGCGCCGACGGCCTGCATCATGCGGTCGGAGCCGATGACGATCATATGCGCCGCGTCGCGCAGCGGAACCGCCTGCTCGCCCAGTTCCCCGGACCCATAGGCCTTCATCGCCTGGACGATATTGCCCACAAAGCTGCGGTCCTGCGGCCGATCGGGGTTAGGCGTGAAGCCCGGCGCCTCATCGCAGCACCAGATGATGACATCGGCCGCGCGTTCGATCTCTGTCACCTTGTAGCGGTCGCGCATCGCCTTGTATCCGGCGAAATAGATCACCTTCGACCCCGCTGCCCGGGTCGCCGCGCCGATCGAGAACAGCACCGCGTTCCCAAGGCCGCCGCCCACCAGGGCCACCGTCGTATGCGGGTGGATTTCGGTCGGCGTGCCGGTTGGCCCCATCAGCACCACCCGTTCGCCCGGCTTCAGTGTCGCACAGAGGTCCGAGCTGCCACCCATCTCCAGCGCGATGACGCTGACCAGGCCGGCTTCGGGGTCGGTCCAGGCCCCGGTCATCGCCAGGCCTTCCATGTTCATCACCGTACGGGGTTCGACGTCCTGCAACGCCGTCACCTCGAAATTCTGCAGCCGGTAGAACTGACCCGGCCGGAAGGCCCGAGCGGCCGCAGGCGCGTGGACCACGACCTCCACGATGGTCGGGGTCAGGCGGTTGACCTGATGCACCGTCGCCGCCAGCGCCGAACGCGTCGCCGCGATCAGGTCGGGTCCGGAGACCGCGCTGGCCGGCAGCGCCGCCAGGGCGCGGGAAACGACGGGATAGCCGCGCTTTGCACCGCCCATGGCCTTCACGACGTTGCCGAAGAAGCTGGGGTGCAGGTCGCCGAAGAAGCTGATGAACCGTCCGTTCTCGGCGCGGTGCATCAGCACTTGCGCGGCGTCCGGCTTGGCCATCGCCCGCTCCGGCCGGACCTTCTCGCCATTCTCGTCGATCGCCTGGAAATAACGGCCGTCGAGTTGGATGCGGCCGTCTTCCCGTGCCAGGACGGTGTTCGGCTGCGTGCCCGCGGCGACCAGGATCGCCTTGGCGGGCAGCACCATTTCGGTGCCGTCGGCGCGCTTCACGCGCAGGCCGGCGGCGTGGCCGAACGCGTCCGTCTCGACCGCGGCGGGCGTCAGGCCCTCGGCGAAGCGGACCGCCTCCTCCATCGCCTTGGCCACTTCCTCGTGGTTGAGCGTGTAGGACGGGCTGTCGACCAGGCGCCGGCGATAGGCGATGGTGGCGCCGCCCCAACTGTCCAGCAGCGCCGCGATGCGCGGTTCGGGCTTGGCCCGTTCGGCGGCGATCGCCGCGGCATGGGCCAGGAATTCATCGGCCGTTGCCGCTTCCTCAACCGTCCAGCGGGCGCGGACCGCGTCCTCTCCCCTCTCGGCGACCAGGATGCGGTAGCGGCGGGCGAATTTCTCCACCTGCCGGACGTAGTAGGCCAGGCTTTCGGTCGCCGTGTCGATCGCCGTCAGCCCGCCGCCGATGACGACGACCGGCAGGCGAAGCTGCAGGTTGGCGATGGACGATTCCTTGGCCGCACCGGTCAATTGCAGCGCCATCAGGAAGTCGGAGGCCTGCCGCACGCCGCGGGCGAGGCCGTTCGGGATGTCCAGCACGGTCGGCTTGCCGGCGCCCATGCACAGCGCGATGTGGTCGAAGCCCATGGCCCAGGCGTCGTCGATCGACAGCGTCGCGCCGCCGCCGAACCGCACGCCGCCGAAGCCGGCGAACTCGGATCGCCGCTCCAGCAGCAGGCGGACCAGCTTCAAGTAGTTCTTGTTCCAGCGAACGGTGATCCCGTACTCCGCCACGCCGCCGAACCCGGCCATGACCCGGTCGTCCAGGTTCTCGAACAGGGTCTCCACGTCGCGGATCGGTCGGGTGGGGTCGAAGGTCAGCGGCTCGATCTTCAGCCCGTCGACCGCGACGACGGTGTGGCCGTCGTTCATCAGGTGGTGCGCCAGCGTGAAGCCCGCGGGGCCCAGGCCGACGATCAGCACCTTCCGCCCGCTATCGGGTTTCGGCAGCGGACGGCGGATATCCAGCGGGTTCCAGCGGGTCAGCAGGGCATAGATCTCAAACCCCCAGGGCAGGCGCAGGACGTCCTTCAGCACCGATGTCTCGGCCTGCGGGATGTCGACCGGCTCCTGCTTTTGGTAGATGCAGGCCTTCATGCAGTCGTTGCAGATACGATGACCGGTGGCGGCCATCATCGGGTTGTCGACGGCGATGGTGGCGAACGCGCCGATCACGTGGCCGGCGGCGCGCAGCGTGTGCATCTCGCTGATCTTCTCGTCCAGCGGACAGCCCGCCAGGGTGACGCCGAACGCGGATTTCTGGAACCCGCCGGTCTTGCGATCCTTCAGCCCCTTGCTGCAACTGTCCTTGCCCTGGGTGTGGCACCAGATGCAGTAGTTCACCTGGTCCAGCGCCTGCTGGGTGTTCATGCCGTGATCGGTCAGCGCGAAGCCCTCGCGCGGCCGCCAGTCATGCTCCGGCAGCCGCAGCATCAGCACGCCGTCACGCTCGATGGTTTCGACCGGAACGAGGTGCTGAGGATCGATCCGGTGCGGCACCTTGAACAGCGTGCCGCCTTTGTGCGCGGCTTGCCCGGCCGGCGTCAGCGTCGCCCAGGCGGCGTAGCGCAGGGCGTCGTCGTCCTCGGGCTGAGTCGCGGCATAGGCGGCGAAATTCTGTTCCGTGAGCGGTCCGCCCAGCCGGGGCTCCAGCGCCTGGCGCAATGCGTCGCCGTCGAAGCCGGCGGGATCGGGGTATTTCTTGACCGCCTGACGCTGCACGAACAGCCGTTTGCAGGCATGGATCGGGTCCAGGGCGAGCGTGTCGCGCAGCAATGCATCGGTCTCCGCCTGAACACCGAAAAGGGTGGCGACAAAGCCGTTCAGATGCGGGCCGAGTGCGACGATCAGGTCGGATTCGGCGCGGCCGGCGACACTATCGGGTTCGGCGCGCGCGGCCAGCAACTGCTGACGCAGGCCGGGATCGTCGTTTTCCAGCAGCGACAGGAACTGCTGGTCCAGCCGGATCAGACCGTCGCGGCGGGACAGGTCGGCGAAGGTGAAGCCAAAGCCAAGGCCATCGAACGGCGAAGAGGGTGCGGTTACCAAATCATGCGACTTTCAACGGGACGGCGAGCCGCCGATGCCATAGCCCGGTCGGCGGAGCAACCCGGATAAAGGGACTACCACCGGCGCACCACCGTCAATGCGGCAATGCTGCCTCCGGTTGTTCGACGCGCCGCGGCGAGAAAAGGCTGCCGGCAGTCCTAGACGGCCTTTCTCGTCGTGGCGGCTGAACGACCATCGCTGCCCAAAGGGGAGATCGAACGGGGGATCGGACGGGCAACCGGACGGCGCCTTGTCACTTGCCGCCGGCGACGCCTTCCGGCACCAGCCATTCCAGCAGCTTGCTGATCAGCATCGCCATCGTCAGCGGCTTGGTGATCTGGTCGTCCATGCCGCTTGCGAGGCTTGCTTCCCGGCTGCCTTCCATCGCGTGGGCGGTCAGGGCCACGATCGCCGTCCGCCGATGCTGGAATCCCTCCATCTGTCGGATCGCCCGGGTGGCCTCGTAGCCGTCCATCTCGGGCATCTGGCAGTCCATCAGGATCAGGTCGAATTCCTTCTCCCGATAGGCGTCGATCGCCTCGAAACCATTGCGTGCCGTAGTAACGGTGCAGCCAAGTGTCTGCAGCAGCGCATGGGTCACGCGCATATTGGCGGGATTGTCGTCGACCAGAAGGATCGAGACATCCGATCGTCCCGCCTTCCGCAACGCCGCCTGGAAGTCCTTGCTGGCCGGGGAGAAAAGCGCGGGCTGGCCCTCGGCGCGCGGCTTGGGCAGGGGGCGTACCGGCTGGATCGCCGGTACCGGGCGTGCGACCTCGGACTTCTTCAGCGTAACGGTGAACCAGAACGTGGACCCGTTGTTCACCGTGCTGTTTACGCCGATCGAGCCGTCCATCATGTGAACCAACTGGCGGGCAATCGACAGCCCGAGGCCGGTGCCGCCGTAACGGCGGGTCATCGAGTTGTCACCCTGGGTGAACGCCTCGAAGATCGCTTCCTGCTTGCCCGCCGGGATGCCGATGCCGGTATCCGATACCTGGAACTTCAGCCGGACCGAGACGCCTGCGTCGTGCTCGACGGCGCAGGCAATCGCCACGCCTCCTTCGGCAGTGAACTTGATGGCGTTCGACAGCAGGTTCGTCAGGATCTGCAGCAGCCGATGCGCGTCGCCGATGACCATCAGATTGGCCGAATCGGGGACGTTGGTGGTCAGCGACAGCCCCTTGGCCCGTGCCTGGTCTGCAAACAGGACCCGAGCGTCGTGGATCAGGGTGGGAACGTGGAACGGGGCGTACTCGAGTTCAAGGCGGCCGACCTCGATCTTCGACAGGTCGAGGATATCGTCGATCAGCTTCAGCAAGGTCTGGCTGGACTGGCTGGCGGTCTCGACATAGCGGCGCTGCGCCGGGGACATTTCCGTGAGCTGCATCAGTTCGACCATGCCCACCACGCCGTTCAGCGGGGTTCGGATCTCATGGCTCATGTTCGCCAGGAATTGGCTTTTGGCCGCGCTCGACGTCTCAGCCTGGCGCAATGCCGCCTGCGTCTCCACCGCTCGGCGCCGCAGACTTTCCAGCATGGTGTTGAACGCGGCGCCCATGCGGCGGATTTCCTGGGGCACGAGGCCACGGAACTCCGGTGCCTCGGCGACGTCGCTGCCGGCCAGCACCTCCTCGGCGGTGGTCGCCACGGCGCGCACCGGACGCGCGAGATACAGCGCCAGCAGCCAGCTCATGAGCGCCGCCGAGGTGAACGACACGATGGCGATCACCATCGCCAGCTCATTCACCTGTTCAGCCCGGCGCTTCAGTTCGGAGATCGGCTGCGGTACCATCACCCCCCAGCCCGTTTCCGGGACGACCGCGTAACCGGCGATCATCTCGTCGTGGAAGGCGGACGAGTAGAACGTGCCGACCCCGTTTTCGCCCCGCATCATCGCCGCCACCGCCGGCACCCCGGAGATGTCCTTGGACGCGGCGACCCAGTCCTTGAACGGGTGCGCGATGACCTGGCCATGGCTGTCGACCAGCACCGCGTGGCCGCGGTCGCCGAATGCGATCGCCTGCTGCAGGGAGACCAGATAGGCCGTGCTCAGGACGCCGACGCCCATTCGTCCGTCGGACAGCAATTTGACGACGTAGAACACCGGTTCGCCGGACGGGTCGTGATACAACCGGCTGAATACGAGCTTCCCACGCGCATTGTCCGCGAGCGTCCGCAGTTCGCGCATGAGCGGGGGCAGCGACAGGCCGGGATTCGTCGTCGGCAGACCGGGCAGGCTGGCCTGGATCCGCCCATCCGGGCCGACGATGCAGACATGGACCACGTTCAGGGAGGTGAGCAGGTTCACCATCCCCGGCATCGGCGTCGTGATGGGCCCGTTGTCGAAGACCAGGTTCAGCACCGCCTCCACGTCGCGGGCATAGCGCGACATGGTCGTCGTCAGGTTGCGCGCGACCAGCAGGTGGCGTTCGCGGACGGAATCAAGTTCGTTGTGGAACGACGCGCTGCTTTCCCACAATGCCAGGACGACGATCGGAACACCGGCGATCAGGGTGAAGGCGATGAAAAGCACGTGGTGCAGGCGCAGGCCGAACCGGCTCCCGCGCCTGGCATCGCCCTTGGTCCCGTTTTTGGCCTCGGGCTGGGATTGGGCCTGGGAAGGATCCGGGGCGGGCGGATCCGCCGCCGAGGTGGCCGCGCTCATGCTTGCGATCCTTCGTGTGCGGGCATGCGCGATTGCGTCCGGCCTTCATGGGTCGGCCTTGCGCGGCGGAACTGGGAACAAATGATGGGCAAGCGCCGTTCACGGCGGGCTTCGGCGGCCATGGTCACACGGCTCAGCAATGAGGCCTCGGCCGACGGCAACACCCGCTCCTTGAAGCTGGCAGGTCGTTCAGCGCGCTGAAATTGGCTATTCCGACCTTATGACAACCGAATGCCAGCATCATGTCCCGTACCCAAAAGTCAATGAATTTGCGTGGAATCCCAGGCACTCGTTTCGTCGCCACCAACGTCCCGGGCCTGTCGGCCAGGCCATGCGGCGGGAGGCGGTTCTGTCTGACTCTGCCGCGGGTGCGGAACGATGGCGCGGCATGGGATGCTCTGGGGAGGTTGGGATAAAAAATATATCCAAACCCAAATTGTTGGGCAATCCCCATATTTCGGGATAATTCTGGTTGCGGGACGGACATTTCGGTTACAACTCTATAAGATATTATTATTAAATATGGATACTTTCGGCGTAGGCGCGCTGGCGGGAGAGGGTGAGCAATTCGCCTCAAAGCAAGACAAAATAAGAAATAAAATATCCAAAAAAAGATAATAATTTACCCGCTAAACGGGATTTATGGATTTCAATTTCAACCATTCGATTTATTCATATCGTTGTATATGACTTCGCCGTGCTTCGCCGTATGTCGTGACACAGCATGGCAAACAGCATGGCAAAAAGACTCGACGTCGTCCGCCGAGTTGATATGTTCCCGTTGTGTTCGAAATTCCTGCCATCCCCGCGGCGCCCGCCGCCACGCCTCCGCCTCCCCAATCCCGCGGCCGTCCGCGTGCTCGAGCCACGCTGGTGCGGTTGCAGGAGCAGATCAGCCGCATCGAACGGCGCCATGGCAGCGGTCCGGTCGATCCCGCCGCCGGCACGCCTCGGTACATTCCCTTGCATGTGCCGGCGATCGACGCGCACCTGCCAGGCGGCTTGGCGCGTTCGGCGCTGCATGAGGCCGCGTCCGGTGGTCCGGACACCGAACACGCCGCCGCGGCGACGCTGTTCGTCGGCGGCCTGCTCGCCAAGCTCGACGGGCCGGTGCTGTGGGTGCTGCGCCAGGCCGACCTGTTCGCACCCGGCCTGGCCGCCGTCGGCCTGGGGCCGGACCGGCTGATCTTCGCCGAGGCGGGGCGGGACGTGCTGGCGGTGATGGAGGAAGGGCTGCGCCATCGCGGCCTGGCCGCCGTGGTCGGCGAACCTGCCGGTCGGATCAGCCTCGTCGCGTCCCGCCGCTTGCAGCTTGCCGCCGAACAATCCGGCGTGATGGCCATGCTGATCCGCCGCAGCCAGGCCTTCGACGATCCGCGGCATGGCGAACCCACCGCCGCCTTCACCCGCTGGCGGGTCGGCGCATTGTCTTCCGCCCCCTTGTCTTCCGCCCCCTTGGCCTACGCCCCCTTGGCCTACGCCCCCTTGGCCTACGCCCCGTCGGAGGAACGTGTCCGTTGGCGGCTCGATCTGCTGCGCAGCCGGGGCGGCAAGCCTGGGTCCTGGATCGTGGAGGCGTGCGATGCGACGGGTTGTCTCGGTATGGCTGCCGTTATTGCCGATCGATCGGATCAGGCGGCATGAGCCGGACCTGGTTGGCGCCCCCCTGGTGACGGTGGCGCAGAATGGCGGCGCACGCCTTGTGGCGGCCATCGGGCCCGCCGCGGCCAAGGTTGGTCTGCGCATCGGGATGAAACTGGCGGAAGCCCGAGTTCTGGCCGGCGCGCTGACCGAACGGCGGGCCGATCCGAAGGGTGAGGGGATGGAACTGCGCCGGCTGGCGGAATGGTGCCTGGATTATGCGCCACTCGCCGCGCCCGATCCGCCGGATGGGCTGTGGATCGACGTCACCGGCAGCACGCATCTGCATGGCGGCGAGCGGCGCATGCTGCACGATCTCGTGCGCAAGCTGGCGGCCCAGGGCTTCACCGCTCGTGCCGCCGTCGCCGATACGCCGGGGTTGGCACATGCGATGGCGCGGTTCCACCACGATCCCATCAGCGTGGCCCCGCCCGGACAGGCCGGTCTGCCGGACGATCACCCGGTCGAGGCCCTGCGCCTGCCGCCGGAAACCAGCAGCGAACTGCGCCGGCTGGGCGTGCGCCGGGTTCACCAGGCCACCGCCATCGCCCGCGGCCCGATGGCGCGCCGCTTCGGCCCCGCCGTCGCGCTGCGCCTCGACCAGGCCGCCGGCCGGGTATTCGAGCCGATCCGGCCGGTCCTTCCCGAAGCAGCCATCCAGGCGGAGCAGCGGTTCCTCGAACCGCTGCTGACGACGGAGGGTTTCTCGGCGGCCATCGGCACGCTGGCCGATCAGGTCTGCGCGGCGCTGGGCCGGAAAGGGCAGGGGCTGCGCCGCTGCGACTTGCGCTTCGAGCGGGTCGACGGCTCCATCCAGGCGATCCGGACCGGCACCGCGCGCGCCGTCCGCGATCCCGCGCATCTGCGCCGCCTGCTGATCGACCGGCTGGAGAAGGTCGATCCTGGCCTGGGGGTCGAGACCATGGTCCTGACCGCCATCGCCACCGACGCGCTGCCCGTGAAACAGGCAACCTCCTTATTCGATGAGCCAGACACCGACCTCGCCCCGTTGTTCGACCGCCTGGTTGGCCGCCTGGGCGCCGCGCGGGTCTATCGCCTGGCGCCGGTCGCCGGCCATGTGCCGGAACGGACGGTACGGCGCGTGCCGGTGACGCAATCGGTCCCCGGATCGTGGCCCCAAGGGGAATGGTCCACGAAGATGCCGCGACCGGTGCGGATGCTCGACCCGCCACAGCCGGTCGAGGCAGTGTCCATCGCGGGGAAGGCACCCGATGAGGCCCCGGCCAGCTTCGTCTGGCGGCGCGTGCGCCATCGCGTCCGCCGCGCCAGCAGTCTCGAACGCATCGCCGCCGAGTGGTGGCAGGAGACGCCCCTCTCCGATCGGGACTATGTCCAGGTGGAAGACGAGCAGGGACGCCGCTTCTGGCTGTTCCGCGCCGCCGAGGGCGGGCGCTGGTTCCTGCACGGCTTCTTCTGATCGCCTATTCGCCGGCGGAGCGGATGAGGAAGGCCATGCGGACAAGCTCCGCGAGGCTGTGCGCGCCCATCCGGGCCATGAGGTTGGCGCGATGCACTTCCACCGTCCGCGGGCTGATCTTCAGGTCATAGGCGATCGTCTTGTTCGGCAAGCCGGCCAGAAGCCCGTCCAGCACCTCTCGCTCCCGCCCCGACAGGCTTGCTATCCGCTCGCGGATCGCGGCGAGTTCATCCTCGCGTTCGGCCTTCGCCGCATGGCGATCGATCGCCGAATAGATCGCGCCCAGCAGGGTGTCGTCGGAGAACGGCTTTTCGATCAGGTCTACGGCGCCGGCCTTCATCGCCTCGACCGCGAGAGGCACGTCGGCATGGCCGGTGATGACGATGACCGGCAGGGTCACCTTGCGGGCCTTCAACTGCCGCTGCAATTCCAGCCCATCCATCCCCGGCATGCGGACATCGGTGATGATGCAGCCCGCCTGCAGGGTCGGCACCACGTCAAGGAACGCCGCCGCCGATGCATACACGCGCACGGGAAGGCCCGCCGTCGCCAGCAGGAAGGCGACGGCCTGGCGGACGCCTTCATCGTCATCGATCAGATGAACCACGGCTTCAGCCGTCATTCTCGGCGTCCTCTTCATCCAGGTCAGGGTCGACGGCGCGCAGCGTCATGCGGAAGATCGTTCCGCCGCCGGGGTTGGGTTCGGCCCAGAGCTGGCCGCCATGCGCCTCGATGATCGTGCGTGAGATCGACAGGCCGACGCCCATCCCGTGCGGCTTGCTGGTGACGAAAGGCTGGAACAATTGCACCGCGATCTCCGGCGCGATACCCGGACCGGTATCCGCCACGCTGACCTCTGCCATCCCTTCCGTCCGTTCGGCCGTCGCGACCGTCAGCTCCCGGCGGGTCGTCTCCTGCATCGCCTCCATCGCGTTGCGGATCAGGTTGAGGATGACCTGCTGGATCTGGATCTTGTCGACCAGGACGAAGCGGGCGCGAGGATTGAACCGGTAGTGGACCGCGATGTTGGTTTCCTTGGCGCCGACCAGGGCGAGGGCGCTGGCTTCCTCGATCAGCTTGCCCAGGTCCTCGACATACCGCTCGGTCTCGCCGCGGGCCACGAACTGCCGCAGCCGGCGGATGATCTGACCCGCCCGCAGCGCCTGCTCCGCCGCACGGTCGATCGCGTCGTGCAGCATCCCGTCCCGGCCGGACACGTCGTCCTGCGTCCTGTTCTGGCCCGACAGCAGGCGGCGGCAGCCGTTCAGATAGCTGGCCACTGCCGTCAGCGGCTGGTTCAGCTCGTGCGCCAGGGTGGAGGCCATCTCACCCATCGCGGTGAAGCGCGACATATGGATCAGCTCCGCCTGCAGGTCCTGGAGGCGCTGCTGCGTCGCCTGCCGTTCCGTCAGGTCGCGGATGAAGCCGGTGAAGGAACGGCGGGTGCCGGTGATCATCTCGCCAACCGCGAGTTCCATCGGGAATGTCGTGCCGTTGCTGCGCAGGCCGACGACGACGCGGCCGTGGCCGATCACCCTGCGCTCCCCGGTCGCGAGGTAGCGTGCCAGGTAGTGGTCGTGCATCTCCCGGTACGGCGATGGCATCAGCATCGAGACGTTCCGTCCGATGACCTCCTCCCGCGCATAGCCGAACAGGCGTTCGGCGGTGGCGCTGAAGGACTGCATGATGCCCTGGCTGTCGATGACGATCATCGCGTCGGGCACCGTCTCCAAGACGGAGGTCAGATGTGCCTCACGCTCACGCAGGGCGGCCTCGGCGTTGGAAGCCTCGGCGGCGATCAGGATGCCGCAGGCCTCGTTGTCCGCCTTGCGCCCGCGCAGGCGCAGGCGGGCGCCGGCGGCCGTCCGGACGGTGATGTCGAGGCTGGGTCCGGGCCCGAACAGCGTGGTTTGGGCAAGGTTGCGGTCCTCGGGGTGGATCAGCCCGAGAAAGTCCTGGATGCCGGCCGGCGTACCGTCCACCAAGGCGGCGGCGCCCGCCGACAGCATCAGCGCACCCGTGCCCAGGTCCCAGTGCCATATGCCGATTTCGGCGGCCGCGATCCCTTTCTCCGCCCCAGTGTCCGCCATCCGGTCCATGGGGGAGGCCGCCCGGTCAGGGACGGTCTTCGCCGGCATGCTCTTCCGCCTCTCTTCGTCATCGATGCAGGCCGGTATAACATGGGCCATTGCGTCATCCAACGGATGGTTGACCTGTATCAACGCGGCGGGTCCGCTTGGGTAAGACTATCCGTGCCGTATGAAACGAGAGGAGGATCGGATGAGTCTGCGAGACATCCTGGTCGTGCTGGACGGCACGCCACGGGACGAGGCGAAGCTGACGGTGGCGTTCAGCCTGGCCCAGCGAAGCGATGCGCATGTGCGTGGCCTGTGCGTGCTGGAGCATCTGCTGCCCGCCGACATGGCGTTTGCCCTGGGCGGCTATCCCGATATCTGGGCGATGCCGGAATTCTCGCGGATGATCGAGGCTGCGGCGAAGACCCGAGCGGCCGAAGTGGAAACGAAGTTCCGCGACCGCCTGCGGCGTGAAGGCGCCAATGGCGACTGGGAGCTGGAGAGCGGTCCGCTCCTGCCCACGGTGCTGCGCTACGCGCGGATTTCCGATGTCGTGGTGATGGGCCAGCGCGACCCCGACAATCCCGGTCCCATCATCGCTCGGACACTGATCGAGGACATGTTGATGGCCTCGGGCCGGCCGGTCCTGCTGGTGCCCTATGCGGGCAGCTTTGAAACCATCGGCACGCGCGTCCTGGTCGGTTGGTCGCGCACGCGGGAGGCCTCGCGCGCCCTGCATGACGCGCTGCCGCTGATCGTGCCGAAGGCCAGCGTCTCGGTCCTGATCGCCGAGGCCGATCCGTCCGACGTCGATGAGGTGCCGACCGGCGATGTCGGGGAACACCTCGCACGCCACGGCTTCGAGGTGTCCGCCGCCCGTACGGTGCTGGCCGACGGCATCGGCCCCGCCGATGCCTTGCTGGGATACGCGGCGGAGAATGCCTGCGACCTGCTGGTGACCGGGGCATATGGGCATTCGCGCACGCGGGAGATGATCCTGGGCGGCGTCACCCGCGACCTGCTGCAGCACATGACGCTGCCGGTGCTGATGGCCCACTGACAAGCCGGCGGGGACGGGTCAAAAGGGCGCGCGGAAGGACCCAGGCTGGCATGCCCCTTGCCTCGTCGGGCCGTCCTTGGAATGGAGCCTGCATGACCAACCCCCTGGACGGTTCGGCCGTCGATATCCATACGCATGTCTATCCGGAGCGCTATGTTGCCCTGTTGCGGGCCCGTAACGCCGTGCCGCGGATCGTCAACCGGAACGGCATGGACCGGATGCTGATCCTCCCTGGCGAGGATACCGACGGCAGCACAGCGACCGGCCGTCCCCTGGGAAGCGAATACTGGGACCGCGACCGCAAGCTCGCATTCATGGACAGGCACGGGATTGGCATCTCGGTGCTGAGTCCCGCCAATCCCTGGCTGGATTTCCTGGACGCGGATGAAGCGGGGCCGGCGGCGACCAGCATCAACGAGAGCATGGAGGCGATGGCCGAGGGCGGGCAGGGGCGGCTTTACGGCATGGGTCTGCTGCCGCGCGATCCCGTCCTGGCGGCAGAGGAACTCGGGCGGATCGCGGCGCTGCCCCATCTGCGCGGGGCGGCGATCGGGACGACGGGCGCCGGCAAGGGGCTGGACGACCCGGCGATGGACGCGGTCTGGGCGGCGGCGGAGCGGACGGGGACGATGATCTTCGTGCATCCGCATTACGGGTTGGGCACGGAGCACATGCGCGGCTACGGCCACGGCATGCTGCTGGCCCTGGGCTTCCCGTTCGAGACGACGACGGCGATCACACGGCTGATCCTGGGCGGTACGTTCGACCGATTCCCTGGTCTGAAGATCATGGTCGCGCATTCCGGCGGCGCGCTGCCCTATCTCGCGGGGCGTCTGGACGCGTGCATCGGCGACCATGCCGACCCGAACGTGAAGCTGAAGCAGGAACCCAGCGCGTATCTGAGGATGATGTATTTTGATGCGATCTCGTATTCGACCGAGACGCTGCGGCTGCTGGCCAGCCTGGTGGGCTCGGATCGGTTGATGTTCGGCACCGACCATCCGTTCTTCCCGCCCGCGGTCCCCAATGACGCGCTGGATACGACGGATTGGCACAGCCCCGTCGCGCATCGTCCGGTCGTCGCGGCCCTTGGGGCGGCCCTCGGGACGGCCCTCGGGGCAGCCCAAGGGGCGCCTCTGGGGTCGGGCGTCGGCGACGCGATCCTGTCGGCGAATGCGATGCGGATCTTCGGCCTGACGCCGTTATCCCCTTAACCCGACGCCGTCCCTGATACCCGCCGGCCCTGCCGCCCCTGTTCATGGGCTGGGCCATCTCCGTCGCTCGAGGCGCCAGGTGGCCCGACCAAGCCGGGCCATGGCGAAAAAAAGGGGAAAGCCGTTTTACCCCGCCACAGACCCCTGGACCCGCGCCGGCTTGCGGCGGCGGAAGGCGCGGGTGAAGCGCCGGAGCCCCGCCATCTGCTGCTGGGTCCAGGTGCCCGTCGCCAGTGCCTCCTCTCCCGACGGATCGCCGGTGCGGACATAAGCGCGCGAGAAATCCGCCGTTCCGAACAGCATGTCCCACCATGGCAGCACCGCACCGTAGTTGCAGCTTCTCTGTCCCGCGGCCAGCACGCCGTGATGCGCGCGATGGAAGCGGGGCGAGATCAGCAGGCGGTCGCCCAACCACCCGAAGGACAGCCGGACATTGGCGTGCGCAAGCGATTCCAGGAACCGCAGCATCAGGACCAGCAGCGGGAACTGCAGCGGGGGCACCCCGATCAGCAGCGCGATCACGCTGAACCAGATGAACGAGATCAGGTCGTCCAGCACATGGTTCCGGTCGTCGGACCAGAACGTCATCTGCCGCTGCGCGTGATGCAGCGAATGCAAAGCCCACCACCAGCGGAACTTGTGCGACAGCCAGTGCCGGACATACTCGGCGAAATCGAGGATGATCGCGTAGAGGAAGAACGTCAGCACCTGCCGCCCCAGCAGGAACGGAAAGAAGCCTTCCAGGGTCGGAGGCACCCAGCCCTGGTCCGCCATCCACCCTGTCACCATGACCTGGGCGCGATAGAACAGCACATAGGTCACCAGAGGCAGGACGCCGACACGCGACAGCAGGGTGTACGCCACGTCCACCCAGACGGCGTGGCTGTTGGGCCAGCGCTCCACCGGCCGCCAGCGTTCCAGCGGCAGGCAGACCGCGAAGGTCACCACCACCTGCGCGACGCCGTACAAGGCGAACGTCGCCCAGCCGTAGGATACATCCTCCCAGCTCATCAGTCCGGTGGCGTACAGGAACGGGATCAGCAGGTGTTCCTGCAGCCAGCCGGCGCCGAGGTCGAACCAGTTGTCCATCAGCGGCTGGACAGGGCTGTCGGCGATGGTGCGTGGGGAACCAGGAACAGGCCGTGCGGCGACCGGCCGACATCGACCGTCTGGTAGTGCCCGCTTTCGGGATCCAGGACAGCGACCTTCTCCGCCCAGCGGCGCGTGATCCACAACTTTCCGTCCGGGGCGAAGGCCATGTCGTCCGGACCGCCGGGGATGTCATAGCGACGGATCAACTTCAGCGTCTTCGCGTCGAGCGAAACGGTCGTGCCGCCGACACGGTTGTTGACCCACAGGATCTTCCCGTCCGGGGACAGGAACAGGTTGTGCGCGCCCTTGCCGGTGACGACGTGTTCGATGACATGGCCGTCGGCCGGGTCAACGACGGCGATATAGTCGGTCCCCATGTCGGCAACCAGGACATGCCCGTTCAACCACAGCACGCCGGCAGGGGTCTTGCCGATCGGCACGTCCCATTTCGGTGTCATGGTGCGCAGGTCGAATGCCTCCAGCTTGTCGCTGTCCTGCAGGCTGACGAAAACCGTCGACGAGTCCGGCGAATATGCGAGATGGCTTGGCGTCGCGACGACCGGGAACCGTTTCACCAGCCGCATGGTCGCCGCGTCATAGACATCCACCTGGTTACGCGCGAGACCATTGACCGTCAGGTATTTCCCGTCCGGGCTGAAGCCGAGCTGATATGGGTCGGGAATGGGAAGGCGTTTCTGGATCGAACCGGTATTGGGATCCAGGAACAGCATCTGGTTGCCGGTCGTATCGCCGACCAGCAGGCTGCGTCCGTCGGGCGATATCACCAGGTGATGCGGCTCCCGCAGGACGGGGATGCGCCGTACCTCTTTCATCGTCGACATGTCGACGACGCTGATCGAGGCACCCGCCGAATTGAGGATATAGGCAACGCCCGCGGCACGGGCGGCCAGCGGCTGGATGCACCAGGTGAAGGCGCAGACCGCAAGAAATAGAAGGGGAGACAGGCGCCGCATGGGCCGAGACACTCCGGCTGGAACGCGCCCCTCCCTACGCCCTGGGGACCGAATCGGGCAAGGGTAAACGATTGAAAACAGCGGTTGAGAATGCGAACAGCACGCAGGCTGGCGTCGAGATCAGCACGTTGTCCGTCGCCGCATGCGCCGCGAAGGCGACGTAGACAAGGCGGAGGATACGACGCTCCGCCAGCCCAAGCCCGCGCGTGCCGCGGATCACCCAGCCGGCGAACAGCAGGACCAGCAGGGCCAGGCCGATCTGCCCGCCTTCGACCTCGATGCGGAGATATTCATTATGGGCGGCCCAGGTGTGCAGCAGGCGTGCGATCCACCCGTCGGAGGGGATCACGACGTTGCCGGCGCCGATCCCCCAGCCGAACCATGGGGATCGCGCCGCCGCCGTCTCGAACCATGGCCAGAGCAGGTTGCGCCCGCTCAGGTCTCCGGCCTCGGTCGCCACGATGTTGAACAGGCGCACGCCGGCCAGGCGATCGGCGAGCAGCGCCAGGACCGGGGCGGCGCAGGCAGCCAGCAGCAACAGCAGCCGCCGGGCATGGGACGGGAAGGTGCTCGAGGGGACGGCGACCAGCGTCACACCGATGACCCCGACTGCGTAGGCCAGCGGCGCTCGGGCACCCGTCAGCATCAGGATCACGACATTCGCCGCCAGCAGCGCCACGTCTCCGAGACGGCCGAACCGGTACGTCTCGATCAGGCAGGCGTAGATGGCGGGCAGGCAGACGCCGGCCAGGAAGGCCGGGTGCCCCAGGCCCGCCAGCCGGGCGCCGCCGCTGTCGACGAACATCGGCCGCCATCCGCCGATCGCCAGCGGGACGCAGGCGGCGACCGCGATCAGCGGACACCATTTCGTGGCGCGGATGATGGCGTCCGGCCAGTCGCGCGGCAGGCGGCAGAAGCAGAAGGCAAACGGCGCGACCGACCCGATGAAGGAGCGCAGACTCTCGCCGGTGGTCAGGCCCGGATACAGACCGTGCGCCCAGCCGAAACCGAGCATGGCGGCATAGGCCCAGACGGGGTTGAGCAGGTCAAGGCGACCTCCGAACCGCAGGGCACACAACGCGGCGAGGCCGATCTCCGCCCCTTTGACCACTGCGATCGTGGCCTGCATGGACGAAGGGGCGACCAGGTCATGCAGCGTCATCTCCAGGCTCATGCCGGCGCCAACCAGCCAGGCGGCGCTGAATGCCGTCGGATGGATCAGCGCCAGCCCGGCGACACCCATCACCGCGGCGCCCGCCAGGCACGCCGGGAAGATCGACGGGGTCAGCACGCCGTACGCGAGCAAGCCCACGATCAGCAGGATCGTGGCCTGGAGCAGTACGGTCTCGTTGCTTTTGTCTGCCAGCATCACACCGCCGTATGCCGGAAAAACCTGAACGAAAGGTTGACGCTCGGTCTCGCCGGTCCTCTCCTTCGGGAAACCAGTTGGGGGAAACGGGAATGAGCGAGATACGGGTCCTGGCCACGGGGTTACGCTTCCCCGAGGGACCGGTCGCGATGAAGGACGGATCGATCGCACTGGTGGAGATCGAGCGGCAGACCGTCACCAGGGTCTGGCCGGATGGGCGCACCGAGGTCATCGCCCATACCGGCGGAGGTCCGAACGGTCTGGCGGTCGGGCCGGACGGTGCGTTCTATGTCTGCAACAATGGCGGGTTCCAGTGGCGGCTGGAGATGAACCTGCTGCGTCCTGCGGGTCCGGCCAGCGACTATGCCGGCGGCAGCATCCAGCGGGTCGATCCCAGGACGGGCGAAGTGACCGTCCTGTACGACCGTTGCGGCGCCCACCGGCTGTTGGGGCCCAATGACCTCGTCTTCGATGGCCATGGCGGGTTCTATTTCACCGACCTCGGCAAGGCGCGGAGCCGGGACCGTGACTGGGGCGGGGTCTATTACGCGCTGGCCGACGGGTCCAAGATCACCGAGGTGGTGCATCCGGTGCTGACGCCGAACGGCATCGGCCTCTCCCCCGACGGGCGCACCCTCTATGTCGCCGAGACGGAAACCGCTCGGCTGTGGGCCTGGGACGTCGTCGCGCCGGGCGTGCTGGCGAAAGCGCCGTTCCCGTCGCCGCATGGCGGGCGGCTGATGGTGGGGCTGGGCGGGTTCCAGCGCTTCGACAGCCTGGCGGTCGACGCGACCGGGAATGTCTGCGTCGCGACGCTGGTCAACGGGTCGGTCAGCGTCATTTCCCCCGACGGGGGGTTGGTCCGGCAGGTGCCGATGCCCGACATGTTCTGCACGAACATCTGCTTCGGCGGCCCGGACCTGCGCACGGCCTACATGACCTTGTCGGGCACCGGGCAGTTGGTGGCGATGGAATGGAACGGCCCTGGCCTGAGGCTGGCGCACCAGCCAGCCTGATCGCACCGGGTGTCCCGGTATGATTGCACGCGGCTGGCGGTCCGGCGGCCGGGCCAGCCATGATCGCCGTCCGCCATGCCGCCAACCGCATGCGGCATTCCGCCGTCTTGACCTGATATATCAGGCCCGGCATGCTGATCGAAAACCTAGGGAGGTAACGAACCGTGCTGCTTCGCGACAGCATTTACGATGCGCTTCGCGCAGCCATCCTGCAGTGCGACCTGCCGCCCGGGCAGGAACTGCGCGAACAGGACCTGGCGGCACGCTATCGGGTCAGCCGCTCTCCGGTGCGCGACGCTCTGCTGCGGTTGGAGAAGGGGCGGCTGATCACCGTGCTTCCGCGCCAGGGCTACCGGGTGAATCCGATCTCGCTGGAGGACGCGACCGAGATATTCGCCCTGCGCCTCATCATGGAACCGGCCTGCGCTGCAGCGGCGGCCCAGGGGAAAGGTGTTGGGCGGGACGTCGCGGCCCTCGACGCCTGGCGGGACGCGGACGGGGAGGATTTCGTCGCCTATAACCGCGGTTTCCACGCCGCGGTTGCCGATCTCGCTGGGAATGGCCGGATGGCGGCGGTGGTACACGACCTGATCGACCAATCCGATCGCCTGGTGCGCGTCAGCGTCGCCAGCCCCGAGGTCGCCGACCGCCAGTTGATGGCCGAACATGGCGCCATCATCGATGCCATCCAGGCTGGGGACGCCGCGTTGGCGGAGCGGTTGATGCGCGCCCATGTCATGGGAGCCCGCGACCGCGTCCTGACCGCGCTGCGGGATGTCCCGGGATGCCGGCCCAAGACACCAGTCATTCGGGACAACGCCGCATAGGCCGAGGGCCGCACGACCACGCCCAGGTCGAACCTCTGCGCGAACTGGCGGGCCGAGGCCGCTGCGGCCGGGGGACGCGGCGGCGTTACGTCCCCATCGTCACCGGCCGCAGGCCGTCGGCGACGCGCAGCGTGCCGCCCGTCGCCGCCCGGATCTCCTCGACCGTCAGGCCGGGAGCGATCTCACGCAGCCGGAAGCCATCACCGGTCGGCTCGAACAACCCGTAATTGGTCATGACGAGCGTCACCACGCCGCGTGCGGTGACAGGCAGATCGCAGGCCGGGACCAGCCTGGGGCTGCCGTCACGGGTCACGTGCTCCAGGATGATGAACACCCGCTTCGCACAGGCCGCGAGGTCCATCGCGCCGCCAATGCCGCCACCTTTCTGGCCCTTGAGCTTCCAGTTGGCGAAATCGCCGGTCATCGCGACCTGATAGGCCCCCATCACGGTCGCATCGATATGCCCGCCGCGGATCACGCCGAAACTGTCGGCATGATGCACAACGGCCGCGCCCGGCTTCAGCGTCACGTTCTGTCCGCCGGCGTTCACGAGGTTCAGGTCTTCCTCGCCCGCCGGCGCCACGGGCCCGTACCCGATCACCCCGTTCTCTGAATGATACGTGATCGCCCGGTCGCCGATATCGGTGTTGGAACACATGGTCGGGATGCCGACGCCCAGGTTGACGATCCAGCCGTCCTGGAATTCCCATGCCACCCGGTCCGCCATCTGCTGGCGGGTCAGTCCTTTCGTCTCGCTCATCGTTTCCGCTCCTGCCGCTTGGCGGGCCAGATGCCTTCGGGCGCCGGCGGCACCTTGACCAGGCGGTGTACGTAGATACCCGGCGTATGGACGTCGTCCGGGTCGATGGAGCCCGCGGGCAGGATCGGGTCGTCGATCTCGGCGATCGTGCAGGCGGCGGCCGTCGCCATCACCGGATTGAAGTTTCGTTGCGAACGATGGAACCGCAGATTGCCGAACGCGTCCGCCGTGCGGGCGCGGATGAAGGCGTAATCGAGTTTCAGCGCGTATTCCAGCAGGTATTCGCGGCCGTTGATGACCCGCGTCTCCCGCCCCGCGGCGAGTTCGGTCCCGACCGCTGTCGGCGTATAGAACGCCGGGATGCCCGCTCCGGCCGCCCGCATTCGTTCCGCGAGCGTGCCCTGCGGCACCAGCTCCGCGTCGACCTCGCCGCTCTCGTAATATTTGGTGAAGGGCAGGACATCGGTCGGCCGGGTCGCCGCAGTGAAGGCGCAGATCACCTTGGCGACCTGCCCGTTCTCCACCAGCATGCCGATATCGGGCATCCGGGGCTGCTGCGCGCCGCCGGTGGTGTTGGCAACCAGCGTCAGCCGCTTGGCCCCCTGGTCCCGCAAGGCGTTGATCAGGTTGAAAGGCGTGCCGGGCATGGCGAAGCCGCCGAAGCCGATCACGCTGCCGTCCGGAATATCCGCTACGGCTTCGGCGAAGCCACCGAATAGCTTGGTTCTTTGACTCATGCGTTTCCCCGCGTGCTGACAACGATGAACAGCCAGAGGCGCGCCGAGTCAAGGCAAGCGGTCTTGCCGGCTCAGGGACCATGTGCCGAGATCCCGCGTCCGGACACTTTTTGCCTGCTTCGGGGGCACAAGATATTCGCCAGAGATATCCACCAGGCACCTCTGCCGGCAGGTTGCCGGCATCGTGGGCGAGATGGTTGCCATAACCGGCCGTATGGCCGGGTGTATGTCTACTAACCTGTGCACAAGTCATTTCGAGGCGACGATGAGTTGATGTTTCGGCGGCAAACCGCCAAATTCAAATGCACAAGTGCGGAAGGTTCCTCGATGAACGCCTCTTTTCTGACCCCGACCCTCGTGGCGTGTCTGTTGATCGCCCAACCTGTGCTGGCGCAGACGACACCCAGCAGCCAACCGACCCAGAGCATGAGCCATGAAGCGCCAAGCAAGCAGCCGGCGCAAAGCCTGAGCCACAATGCGGCGACGAAGCAGAAGACCCAGAGCTTGAGCCATGGGATGGCGACCAAACAGAAGACTCAAAGTCTCGCGCACGAAGCGCCCATGAAGCAGCGGACGCAGAGCCTCGCGCACGACGCGGCGACGAAGCAGCAGACGCAGAGCCTCGCGCATGAAGCGCCCATGAAGCAGCAGACGCAGAGCCTGAGCCACCCTGGCGGCGGTCTCCCCGATGGCGTGACCAAGCAGCAGTAACGCCAACCGGCTTCCATCCCGCACGTGCCATCCGTCATGGTTCGACTGTCTCATCTTCTCCCCCTCCGAGGCGCCGGAATGACCCGGTCAAGCCGAGCCGAAAGGGGGATGGACATGGACCCTGGTCGCGGATGCTCGTCATGGACATGCAAGACGTCGGGCCATGTGCTGTTATCGGAAAGCCTGAGGGCATCCGGCACCCCGAGGACGCCATGATCGAACCCGCCTCCCTTGTCTGCCGAACGATCGGCACCTTGCACACCCCGTGGAAGACGCCGCGAGACTGCCCGCGCAATGGACGCCAGCCCGATCCGGCACCCGTCTGTTCGGTTCGCCTCGACCCCGACATGGTGCCGGGCCTGGCCAGCCTGGACGGGTTCTCACACCTGGTTCTAATCTACTGGATGAACCTCGCCGGCCAGCCTCTGCTGACCTTCACGCCGCCCTTCGACACCGAGGTCCGTGGGGTCTTCGCCACGCGCGCACCGTTCCGGCCCAATCCGATCGGCCTGTCGGTCGTGGCGTTCGACGGCTTCACCGCGCCCGATACGCTGGCGGTCCGCTATCTGGATTGCGTCGACGGCACGCCGCTGCTGGACATCAAACCCTATCTGCCCAGCACTGACAGCGAACCCAACGCGCGAACCGGCTGGCTCGACCGGCACGTCACCCGCAACCGCAACACCGCCGCCACCTGAGCCGTTCGCCATACGAACCGTTCAGGGTGTCCGCAGCCGCTCCACCGCCTGCCGCACCAGCGGGTCGAGTTGCATCGTCCCATCGTCCAGATGGGAGACGATCGTCCGTCGCATGCGCGGGTCCCAGAACTTGATCAGGTGATCGGCGATCCCGTCCACCGCTTCCTGGCTTTTCTGCGACGCGAAGAACCGGCCGATCTGGTTGGCCATGTAGGCAAGCTTCTCAGGCGACATGACGTTCCGCCACCGGTTCCTGTTGGATGCGGTCGGGGTGGGTGAACACCTCGAAACCATCGGGCCGGACGATGCCGATCAAGGTGATCCCGGCGGCATCGGCCGTCCGGATCGCCAGCGCCGTCGGGGCCGACACGGCCGCGACGACCGTCGCCCCCAGCGTGGCCGCCTTCTGCACCATTTCGACTGAGATACGGCTCGACAGCAGCACGATTCCATGGTCGACCGAAGTTTCGGCACGTGCCAGCGCGCCCGCCAGCTTATCGAGCGCGTTGTGCCGCCCGACATCCTCCCGCAATGCCACAAGGCCCCGTGTCGGGGTCCAGAACGCCGCAGCGTGGACGGCATGGGTGTCGGCGTTCAGCGTCTGAGCCGGGACCATCGACCGCATCGCGGCCTCGATCGTCCCCGTTGTCAGCGTCGGACCGGCCGGCACCCGAGGGACCGGGCGGATCGCGGCGGCCAAGCTGTCCAGCCCGCACAGCCCGCATCCGCTGGGTCCGGCGAGGTGCCGCTGCCGGCGCGTCAGCGCCTCCTGCCGGTCACCGGCGAGGTCCATGCGCAATTCGATCCCATCCCGGACCGTTACGACCTCCAGCGCCGTGACATCGGCGGGCGACGCGATGATGCCCTCGGAGAGGCTGAAGCCGTAGGCGAAATCTTCCAGGTCGCCGGGAGTCGCCAGCATCACGGCATGCGTCGTTCGGCCGTATGTCAGCGCGACAGGGGCTTCCTCGGCGACACGCCGAACCCCCTCGACCGAGGCATGGCCACGCCACGCCGTCCGTGCGACCGGGATCGAGACGTCAGTCACCCGCGTCTTCCGGTTCGGCGATCCGCCGGCTCTGCGCCGCCAGCGCCGTATAGCGGACCTGCCAGTCGCTGGGACCGTTCGAGGGTGAGACCTGCACCGCGGTCACCTTGTATTCCGGGCAGTTCGTCGCCCAGTCGGAATAGTCGGTCGTCACCACGTTCGCCTGCGTCATCGGGTGATGGAACGTCGTATAGACGACGCCGGGCGCGACGCGGTCGGTGATGCGGGCGCGCAGCGTCGTCTCACCGGTACGGCTGCGCAGCCGTACCCAGTCACCCTCGTTCAGACCACGCTCCTGGGCGTCGTGCGGATGGATCTCCAGCACATCCTCCTGATGCCAGACGACATTCGCGGTCCGGCGGGTCTGCGCGCCGACATTGTATTGCGACAGGATCCGGCCGGTCGTCAGCAGAAGGGGGAAGCGCGGACCGATCTTCTCGTCGGTCGGCACGTACTCGGTGACGACGAAATTGCCCTTGCCCCGGACGAAGCCGTTGACGTGCATCACCGGTGTCCCGTCCGGCGCGGCGCCGTTGCACGGCCACTGGATCGACTCCTCGTCCAGCTTCTCGTAGGTGACACCGGCAAAGGTCGGTGTGGTGCGGGCGATCTCCGCCATGATCTCCCGCGGATGCGTGTAGTGCATCGGATAGCCCATGGCGTTGGAGATGGCCTGCGTCACCTCCCAGTCCGCGAAGCCGGTGCGTGGCGCCATGACCTTGCGCACCCGGTTGATGCGGCGTTCGGCGTTGATGAACGTGCCGTCCTTTTCCAGGAAGGTCGCGCCGGGCAGGAAGACATGCGCGTAATTGGCCGTTTCGTTCAGGAACAGGTCGTGCACCACCACGCAGTCCATGGCCGCGAGGCCGGCGGTGACGTGCTGGGTGTCGGGATCGGACTGCACGATGTCCTCGCCCTGGATGTATATGCCGCGGAAGGATCCCTCGACGGCGGCGTCCAGCATGTTGGGGATGCGCAGGCCCGGTTCGGGTTCCAGCGCCACGCCCCATTCCTTTTCATAGATCGCTCGGACCCCATCGTCGGCAACGTGGCGATAGCCCGGCAGTTCGTGTGGGAAGCTGCCCATGTCGCAGCTTCCCTGCACGTTGTTCTGGCCGCGCAGCGGGTTCACCCCGACGCCGGGCCGGCCGATATTGCCGGTCGCCATCGCGAGGTTCGCGATCGCCATGACCGCGGTGCTGCCCTGGCTGTGTTCGGTCACGCCCAGCCCGTAATAGATCGCCCCGTTCCCCCCCGTGGCATAAAGCCGAGCGGCACCGCGGACCAGGGCGGCGGGGACATGGGCGTGGGATTCGAGGGCTTCGGGGCTGTTGCGCGGCTCCGCCACGAACGCCGCCCAATCGGCGAAGGCCTGCATGTCGCAGCGTTCCTTCACGAAGGCCTCGTTCACCAGGCCTTCGGTCACGATGACATGCGCCATGGCGGTCAGTACCGCGACATTGGTGCCGGGGCGCAGCGGCAGGTGGTAGGACGCCGCGACATGGGGCGTGCGCACCAGGTCGATGCGGCGCGGATCGACGACGATCAGCTTCGCGCCTTGCCGCAGCCGCCGCTTCAGGCGTGACCCGAAGACCGGATGACCATCCGTCGGATTGGCGCCGATGACCATGACCACGTCGGCATGCTCGATGCTGTCGAAATCCTGCGTGCCGGCCGAGGTGCCGAATGTCGTCTTCAGCCCATAGCCGGTCGGCGAGTGGCACACGCGCGCGCAGGTGTCGGTGTTGTTGTTGCCGAACGCCGCCCGCGCCAGCTTCTGCACCAGGTAGGTCTCTTCATTGGTGCAGCGCGAGGAGGTGATGACCCCGATCGAGTCCTTCCCGTGCTCGGCCTGGATGCGCTTGAAGTCACGGGCGACGCGGGCGATCGCCTCGTCCCACGTGGTCTCCCGCCAGGGATCGGAGATCTTGTCGCGCATCATGGGCTTGAGGATGCGGTCCGGATGCGAGGCATAGCCCCAGGCGAAGCGGCCCTTGACGCAGGAATGGCCATGATTGGCCTTGCCATCTTTCCACGGCACCATGCGCACGACCTGATCGCCCCGCATCTCCGCCTTGAAGCTGCAGCCCACGCCGCAATAGGCGCATGTCGTAACGGCGCTGTGTTCCGGCTGTCCCATCTCGACGACGGATTTCTCCATCAGCGTCGCGGTCGGACAGGCCTGGACGCAGGCGCCGCAGGAGACGCATTCGCTGGTCAGGAACGGTTCATCCATGCCGGCCGCGACTTTCGATTCAAAGCCGCGGCCCTGGATCGTCAGCGCGAACGTGCCCTGCACCTCGGCGCAGGCCCGCACGCAACGGGAGCAGACGATGCATTTCGACGGATCGAAATCGAAATAGGGATTGGAGGCGTCGACCGGGGCCGACAGATGGTTGGCACCTTCGTAGCCGTAGCGCACGTCCCGCAGCCCGACCTCTCCGGCCGCGGTCTGCAACTCGCAATTCCCGTTGGCGGAGCAGGTGAGGCAGTCGAGCGGATGGTCGGAGATGTAAAGCTCCATCACCCCCCGCCGCAGGCGGCGCAGCTTGTCGGAAATCGTGTGTACCGCCATGCCGGGGGCAACCGGCGTGGTGCAGGACGCCGGCGTGCCGGAACGGCCCTCGATCTCCACAAGGCACAAGCGGCAACTGCCAAAGCTGTTCAGCGAGTCGGTGGCGCAGAGCTTGGGGACCTTGATCCCAGCTTCCATCGCCGCGCGCATGATGGAGGTGCCGGCCGGCACCGACACCATCTGACCGTCGATGGTGAGGGTGACGGCTTCGCCTTCGGTGACGGCCGGGGTTCCGTAGTCGGTCTCCTGCAACAGAGGCACGTCCAACTCCTCCTCTACGCAGCGTTCCGGCGGGCGTCCGGATGGGCCAGCCGCCGGAAATCGTCTGGGAAATGCTCCAGCGCGCTCAGCACTGGATATGGGATGAAACCGCCCAAGGCACAGAGTGATCCGAACCTCAGCGTATGGCAAAGATCGCGCAGCACTTCGAGGTTCCTGTCGACTTCGTGCCCGGCGATGATCTTTTCGATCGTCTCCCGCCCGCGCACCGACCCGATGCGGCAGGGGGTGCATTTGCCGCAGGACTCGGCGGCGCAGAACTCCATGGCGAAGCGTGCCATCCGGGCCATGTCCACCGTGTCGTCGAACACGACGACGCCGCCATGGCCGATCAGTCCGTCCTTGGCGGCGAAGGCCTCGTAGTCGAACGGCGTGTCGAACAGGGACGGGGGGAAATAGGCGCCCAGCGGACCGCCGACCTGCACCGCCCGTACCGGACGGCCAGAGCGGGTGCCGCCGCCGATGTCGTTTACCAGTTCCCCCAGCGTGACGCCGAAGCCGACCTCAAACAGGCCGCCGTTGCGGACATTCCCCGCGAGTTGGATCGGCATCGTGCCACGGGAGCGGCCGAAGCCTAGGGCGTGATACGCCTTGGCGCCGTCACGCAGGATGGCCGGCACGCTGGCGAGGGTGACGACGTTGTTGATCACCGTTGGCCGGCTGAACAGGCCCTGATGGGCCGGCAGCGGCGGTTTCGCCCTGACCTGCCCGCGCTTGCCCTCCAGGCTTTCGAGCAGCGCGGTTTCCTCGCCGCAGACATAAGCGCCGCCGCCGACCCGCTGTTCGATGTCGAAGCCGGCGCCCAACAGGCCTTCCCGCCGTGCGATGGCCAGTGCGGCGTCGAAGGTAGCGATCGCATGGGGGTATTCGGAGCGGGTGTAAACGTAGCCTTTCGCGGCGCCAACGGCGAAAGCGGCGATCGCCATGCCCTCGATCAGCGTGAACGGGTCGCCTTCCATCAGCATCCGGTCAGCATAGGTGCCGGAATCGCCTTCATCGGCGTTGCAGACGATGTATTTGCGCGGCCCTTTTGCGTCCGCCACCGTCTTCCATTTGATGCCGGTAGGAAATCCCGCGCCGCCCCGGCCGCGCAGGCCGGAGTCGAGCACGGTCTGCACGGTCGCCGCCGGTCCCGCCGCGTACGCGCGGTCCAAGCCGGTCATGCCGCCATGGGCGCGATAGTCGGTGAAGGACAGCGGGTCGATCTCGCCGCAGCGGGCGAATGTCAGGCGGTTCTGGCGGCGGAGGAACGGGATGTCGGCAGGGTTGCCGAGCCGGTGCGCCGTCGCGTGCCCTTCCAGCAAGCCAGCCGCCAGAAGGGCGGGGATGTCGGCCGCGGAGACGGGACCGTAGGCGATGCGGCCGGATTGGGTTTCCACCTCGATCATCGGCTCCAGCCAGAACAACCCGCGGGAACCGGTCCGCACGACCTGAGCATGCGGCGCCAATGCCGCAGCCACCGCATCGGCCCCGACCGCCAGCGCGGCCGCGTCCCGCGGAACGAAAACGCGGGTCACGATAAATCCCCCAACAGCGCGCATGCCCGCTCTGCCGTCAGTCGGCCGACCGGCTGGCCGTCGAGCAGCGCCGCGGGCCCGCTGGCGCAGAGACCGAGGCAGAAGACCGGTTCCAGCGTCACCGCACCATTGGCGGTCGTGTCGTGCCAGTCGATGCCCAGGACGGCATGGACCGTCTCGGCGACGGCCTCGGACCCGACGGACTGGCACGCCTCCGCGCGGCAGAGGCGCAGGGTATGCCGGCCGGGAGGCGTGCGGCGAAATTCATGATAGAACGAAACGATCCCGTGGACGTCGGCGCGGCTGATGTTCAGATGGGCCGCGATCAGCGGTTCGGCGTGGGCAGGTACGCAGCCGAACGTGTGCTGCAGGGCGTGCAGGATGGGCAGGGCCAGGGTCTGGCCTGATGTTTCCGGGTCGTCGCCGCCGGCCCCTTGGGCGGGGCCGAAACCCTTGATGATCGATGCCGCCCGATCAGCGTTCCATGGCTCATAATGCGCCATCTGTTTCCTCCGGGCGACATTCCCGCGTACCCGCGAGGCCGCCTGGAGCGGAGACTAGAACGGTGATGCGCTGACGGAAAGCGCTGACGCTGCCTGTTCCGATCGCAACAGCGTCCTCGACACCCTCAATGCTGCGCCGGCGGATCGTCGTGCTTCATCATCAACAGCAACGCCTGACGCAGCCGCAGGATGCCGCCGCGGGTCTGGCCATGGTCGCACATCTTCTGGCCCTCGGCCGACAGGTCGTCGACTTCCCGAGGCGGCTTGGCCGGCGCGACCTCCACCAGGTCACGCACCCGATCGGCAAGCTGGCGGCAATATTCGGGCGTGTCCGTCGTGACCTCCATCGGCGGCTGCTGCAGCCGCGTCTCCGCGCTCAGGCGCCCGCTCGGCACGGTGAGACCGGCGAAAGCGATCATCCCGCCGGACAGAGCCACATATCCAAATCGCGGACCGGAGGTCCGAAAGGCAAACGTCAACTTCATGCGAATTGACTGCCACATCCGCGCGCCGCCTGTCCTTATTGCGTTGTGACAATGCCGTTAGATTGAGAAATATTGGCGGCCCGTCGCAATTCCGCATCTTCCGGCAGAGGCAGCGTCAGCACAACCCGCAGGCCCGGGTGGTTGTCCTCCAGCCGCAGCCCGCCGCCATGCAGGTTCGCTACCGCCAGCACCAGAGACAGGCCTAACCCCGAACCCGGCGTGCTGCGGGCGGTCTCGCCGCGGAAGAACCGGTCGGTCGCCCGCTGCCGGTCGTCGGCCGGGATGCCCGGCCCCTCATCCATCACGATGATGGAGATCTGGTCGCCGACGATGACCGCAAGCCGGACCACCCCGCCGGGCGGCGAGAACTTCACTGCATTATCCAGCAAGTTCGCCACCGCCTGCTGGATCAGGGCCTGATCGCCATAGGCGGCGACCTGGGCCGGCAATGCGGTTTCGAGACGTACCTCGCGCTCCTCGGCGACGGCGCTGTACAGGTCGGTCACATCGTCCAGCACGGGCACCAGGTCCAGGCGCGTGAAGGATGACCGGCGTGACCCGGCCTCGATCTCGGCGATCCGCAGCAAGGCCTGGAACACCGCGACGATCCCATCCAGGTCTATCGTTGCCCGTTCGATCGCGGCGCGCAGGTCGTCGGTCGTGGCGGCGTGCAGCACCGCGTCCTCCAGCCGAGCGCGGGCGCGCGTAATGGGGGTGCGGAGGTCGTGGGCGATGGCGTTGGAGACCTCGCGCACGCCGTCCATCAGCCGGCCGATCCGCTCCAGCATGTCGTTGATCACCTCCGCCACCTGGTCGAACTCGTCGCCTCGGCCCGAGAGCCGGACGCGCTGGGCGAGGTCGCCGCCCGCGATGGCCGCGGTGGTCGCCGAGATATTGGACAGCGTGCGGTTGAACAGGCTGCGAATGACCAGGGCGCCGATGGTGGCCAGCATGCCGACCACCACGACGGCCCAGAGCAGGGCGTCGGTCAGCATCTTGCGCAATTGGGCACGCACCTGCACGTCACGGCCGATCAGCAGATGGAAGTTGCCAGGCAGGTCATAGCGCTGGACATGCGCCAGCGACCGTATCCCCGCACGCATCACCGGGAATTCGTAGCTGACGCCGGTCTCGGTCACATCCGCCGGCCAGCGCTGTAGGTTGCCCGCCAATCGGCGCATCTGCGGATCGGCCAGGAAATAGATGGCGTCATCGTCGACGTTCTGGGCCAGCCGGTCCTCGATGGTGACGACGAGCGCCGGCAGCCCGCCCTCAGCCCAGCGTTCGGACAGGCCTTGCGCGTCCGCGCGGATCGCCGCTTCCGTCTGCCGATCCAGCAGGCCCGCCGTCGCCCACCAAAGGAACATGGCCAGGGCCGTCGCACTCGCCGCCAGCAGCACGGCGTAGATCAGGCCGAAGCGGAAACTCGCGGACCGGAACAGTCTCCGATCGATCACCGATGCACCATCTAGCCGATACTACTACGGCTGCTCTGCCCGCAACATGTAGCCGGCATTACGGACGGTATGGATCAACCCGGTCGGGAACGGCTTGTCGACTTTCTGGCGCAGCCGCGACACATGGACGTCGATCACGTTGGTCTGCGGGTCGAAGTGGTAGTCCCATACGCCCTCCAGCAGCATGGTGCGGGTGACGACCTGGCCTGCATGGCGCATCAGGTATTCCAGCAGGCGGAACTCTCGCGGCTGCAAGTCGATTTTCTGCCCGGCCCGCTTCACCTGCCGTGACAGAAGGTCGAGTTCCAGGTCCTCGACCACCAGCTTGGTGACCGGTCCGTCGCCCTTGCCGCGCCGCGCCAGAGCCTCGACCCGCGCCAGCAGTTCGGCGAAGGCGAAGGGTTTGGTCAGGTAGTCGTCGCTGCCGGCCTTCAGGCCCTTCACCCGATCGTCTACCTCGGCCAGCGCCGAGAGGATCAGCACCGGCACCGTATTCTTCTGCGCGCGCAGCGTTTCCAGGATTTTCAGGCCGTCGATCCCGCCAGGCAACATGCGGTCCAGGATGACCGCGTCGAACGTTTCGCTGGCCGCCATGAACAACCCGTCGCGGCCATTGTCGGCGTGCTCTACGACATGCCCGGCTTCGCGCAGGCCTCGCACGACGAAACCCGCAACGTCCTTGTCGTCCTCGACCACCAGGATGCGCATGATGTTCTCCTCAACCTTGTTGTTCGGTGGGCCTGCGGCCGACCGTGACGGAAAAATCCATCGCCTGGCCCTTGCGATTCACCGTGACCCGCACCGTATGCCCGGGCGTCACGCTCGCGACCGCTCGGATCAACCCGCGGGAGCTGTCGATGTGCTCGCCGTTCACCGCGACGACCGTGTCGCCGCGCCGGATGCCGGCCTGCGCCGCCGGACCTTTGGGATCCTCGGTCGCGATCACCACGCCGCCGGTGCGGTCGTCGACCGACACGCCCAGCCAGCCGCGCTCGATCGAGCCATGCGCGATCAGTTGCGCGACGACCCGGCTGACCGTGTCGCTGGGGATCGCGAAGCCGATGCCCACCGACGCGCCGGTCGGCGACACGATGACCGAGGTGACGCCGATCACCTGACCTTCCATGTCGAACACCGGGCCACCCGAGTTGCCGGGATTGATCGGCGCGTCGAGCTGCAGGAAGTTGTCGAACGGTCCGGACCCGAGGTCGCGGCCTTCGGCCGAGATGATGCCGACCGACACGGATCCGCCCAGGCCGAACGGGTTGCCGGCCGCCAGGATCCAGTCCCCGACCTCGGCCTTCCGGCTGTCGCCCCATGAGACGCTGGGCAGCGTCTGGTTCGCCTGGACCTTGATCACCGCGACGTCCGTCAGTTCGTCGCGGCCGATCACCTTGGCGGGCAATTGCCGTCCGTCGGAGAGCGAGACCACGATCTTGTCGGCCCGGTCCACCACGTGGTTGTTGGTGACGATGATCCCCGACGGGTCGATCACGAACCCCGATCCCGCGCCCGCCACTTGTTCCGGCTTGTTGCCGAAGCGGCGCCGGAACTCCCGCCCCAGCGGGGTGTCCCTCAGCTCGGGCGGGATGTCGTTGGCGACGTCACCGCCGGTGAGGGTCTCGGTGACCGCGATGTTGACCACCGACGGCAGCACCTTCTTCACGAGCGGAGAGAAGCTGTCGGGGGCGGAGCGGGCATGCGCGCCGGACATCGAGCATGCGCCCAAGGCGAGCAGCGTGCCCAGCATGGCGGCGCGCAGGGCGGAAAGCGGCAGCCGCTGAAGACTGGTCATGGTCATGCCATGGCCGCCGCGAACGGGGCCGGCAAATATGCGATCGAAGAAAAAAGGGCGGCGGACATGGATTCTCCGTGCGTCAGGCACTCGGTAACAGATGGCATCCGCACGGTGTTGTAACAAGCGCGGCGTATTGCGCATTCTTAATCGAATCACCCGGGATTCGCGCCGTTTTCCGGCCAATTGTGCTTGGGATAGCGCCCCCGCATGTCGCGTCTGGCATCCGCCCAGGCGTTTTTCCAGAACCCGGCGAGGTCGGCGGTGATCGCGATCGGCCGGCCGGCGGGCGACAGCAAGGCGAGGCGCAGCGTCACGCGACCCTCCGCCAGCAGGGGCGTCGCCGCCATGCCATAGAAGGCTTGCGCCTTGGCCGAGGCGATGGGCGGCTGTTCGGTGTAATCGATCAGCGCGCGGCCACCCTCCAGCGGCAGATGCGTCGGCAGCGCGCGATCGAGCCGCGCCGTCATCTCCCACGCCATCAGCCCACGCAGGATCGCATGGAGGTCCAGCTTGGACAGGTCGGCCAGCCGTGTCAGGCCGCTCAAATAGGGTGGCAACCAATCCCGGATGCCGGCCTTCAGTGCCGCGTCGCTCAGGTCCGGCCAGCCTGCCTCGGGTTCCAGGTCGCGCATCAGGGCAACCCGAGCCTGGAGCTGCCTGGTGGTGTCGGTCCAAGGCAAGGGGCGCAGGTCCTGCGCGGCGACGGCATCGGCCAATGCCGCGGCCAGGGTGGCCGGGTCGGCCTGCTCCATGCGGTCGGACAGGATCAGGGTGCCCAGGCGCTGCCGGCGGCGGGACAGGACCCCGCCGGTGACCGGATCGAAGCCGGACTCGACCTGCTCCGTCACCCGCTCCGCCAGGACCGGCGGCAGGTGGTCCGGATCGAGCGGTGCGGCGAGGCGGATGCGCGACGCGGCCTTGAGTTCCAGGGCGGCGGCGACCAGCAGGTTCGCTTTCGCCAGCGGGTCCGTCACCGGCATTCGCGCACTGCCCCCGCCTGACAGGCGAAAGGAACCGGGTTCGCCGCGGCGCTGGCCGATCCGGTCGGGAAACGCGGCGGCGAGCAGGGCACCCGGCTCCCCATCGGCTTGCGTCCCGCGCGGCACGCGCATGCGGCGCCGATACTGCTCGGCGGTCTGGCGGATCCGATGCAGCGCGCCGCGATCGGCATCGTCGGCGCCGAACGCGATGGCGTTCATCCGCAGTCCGATATCGGCGGGGGCGTCGGCGCGGCGCAGCGGGTCGCGCTCCTCCAGCAAGGCCGCCAGGTCGGCGGCCAGTGCGGCTTCGCCGGGCGATGCGGCGGCCAGCATCATGGCGGCGAGCCTCGGATGGCCGCCGATGCGGACCATGTCGCGGCCGGCTTGGGTGATGCGGTCCTGCTCGTCCAGTGCGCCCAGCTCCTTCAGCAGCGCGGCACCGGCGGCGAGCGCGCCGGACGGCGGCGGGTCCTGGAACGCCAGCGCGCCGGGCGGCGTGCCCCAGGCCGCGCATTCCAGCACGAGTCCGGAAAGTTCCGCTTCCAGGATCTCCGGCCGGTCGAACGGCGGCAGGCCTCGGTGCTGCGCCTGCGACCACACGCGGATGGCGACGCCGGGGGCCTCGCGGCCTGCGCGTCCCGCCCGCTGGTCCGCGGCGGCGCGGGAGATGCGGACGGTGGTCAACCGCGTCAGGCCCGTCGCCGGATCCAGCCGCGGCGTCCTTCGCCAGCCGCCGTCGACGACGATGCGCACGCCGGGAACGGTCAGGGAGGTTTCGGCGATCGAGGTCGCCAGCACGACGCGCCGCGTCTCGGCCGGTCGCAGGGCGCGGTCCTGCTCCGCCGGCGGCAGGTCGCCGTGCAGCGGCAGCACCAGCGCGCCGCATCGGTCCAAGGCGGATTGGGTCCGGCGGATTTCCGCCATCCCGGGCAGGAAGGCCAGCACGTCGCCCTGATGCGCGGCCAGTGCCTCGCGGATGGCGCGCGCCACCGCGTCGGGCAGGTCGCGGATATGGGCGATGTCGCGCTTCGCCTGTTCGATGGAGACCGGAAACATCCGGCCCTCGCTCTCGATCACCGCGGCATTCATCATGCCCGAGAGCCGTGCGCCGTCGGCCGTGGCGGACATGGCCAGCAGGCGCAGGTCCGGGCGCAGCATGCGCTGAAGATCCAGGCACAGCGCCAGCCCCAGGTCGGACTCCAGCGAACGCTCGTGGACTTCGTCCAGGATGACAGTGCCGACACCCTCCAGGCCGGGATCGGCCTGAAGGCGACGCAGCAGCAGGCCCTCGGTGATGACCTCGACCCTGGTTTCGACGGATCGCGCACCCTCCAGCCGGGTCTGGAAGCCGACCGTCCCGCCGACTTGCTGGCCGATCAGGGACGCCATGCGCGTGGCGGCGGCGCGGGTGGCGAGACGGCGCGGCTCCAGCATCAGGATGCGGCGGTCCGGATCCCGTTCCGCCTCCAGCAGCGCGAGCGGCACGATGGTGGTCTTCCCTGCGCCGGGCGGCGCGACCAGGACGGCGTTGCGCCCGGTGGCCAGGGTGGCGAGGAGGGCAGGCAGCGCGTCGGAGACGGGGAGGGTGGGAAGAGGCACGGCAGGACGATTATAACAGGACGCGGAAAGAGGACCACGATCCTTCGGTCCTCGCCGAAGCACCCGCCTCCCCAAACCATGCTATGATCTCGCCATGAAGCACGGACCTAACATCGCCACGGTCTCGGCTCTCGCTGGAGACCCGGCTCGCGCCAACATCCTGACGGCGCTGATCGGCGGCCAGGCGCTGACCGCCAACGAACTTGCACTGGAGGCCGGCGTGACGGCCCCGACCGCGAGCGGCCATCTTGCGCGGCTGCTCGACGGCGGCCTCGTGGCCGTCGCCAAGCAGGGGCGACATCGCTACTACCGGCTCGCCAACCCGGACATTGCCGCGGCACTGGAATCGCTGATGACCATCGCCGAACTGACGGATCGTCCGCGGACGCGCCTTGGTCCCAAGGACCCGGCGCTGCGCCGCGCGCGGGTCTGCTACGACCACCTGGCCGGGGAGTTGGGCGTCGCGCTGTTCGCGCGCCTGTGCGACACGAACGCCATCGCCCTGTCTGGTGGCGACATTCGGGTGACCCCCTCCGGGGAGGCGCAATTCTTCCGGGTGGGCATCGATGTCGGCGCATTGCGGCAGGCGAAACGGCCGATCTGTCGCTCCTGCCTCGACTGGAGCGAACGGACGCCTCATCTCGCGGGTTCCCTCGGCACCGCCTTGCTGAACCACATCTTCGCCGCGGGCTGGGCAACGCGCCTGCCCGGGACCCGCATCGTCCGGTTCACGCCGGCCGGCGAGCGGGCTTTCGCCAGTTGGCCGGCGGCGGTGGGGCCGATAGAGATGGCGGAACGCGCCTCGGCGGCATAATGCCCGAGGATACGATCTTCGCGCTGGCCTCGGGATCGGTCCGGTCCGCGATCGCGGTCATGCGGATCAGCGGGTCTGACGCCGGGCCGGCCCTGGCAGGACTAGGCGGCGGCCGTCTGCCGCGGCCACGCCAGGCCAGCCTGCGGGCACTGCGTGATGCCGAAGGCGCATTGCTGGACCAGGCATTGGTACTTTGGCTGCCTGGTCCAGGGTCCTATACCGGGGAGGACAGCGCCGAATTGCACCTTCACGGCGGCCGAGCGGTCATCGAAGGGGTCGCCGCCGCCCTGGTCGTCGCCGGTCTGCGCCCTGCCGAACCGGGCGAATTTACCCGCCGGGCATTCCTCAACGGACGGCTGGACCTGGTGCAGGCCGAGGCGGTGCACGACTTGATCGGCGCGGAAACCGACGCGCAACGCCGCCAGGCGCTCCGCCAGATGGCCGGCGAACTCGGCGCGCTCTACCAGGACTGGGCCGCTCGGTTGCAAGGCGTGCTGGCGTACCAGGAAGCGCTGATCGATTTCCCCGACGAAGACCTGCCGCCGGAGGCGGAGGCGCAGTTGCTGGCGACCTTGCGTGACGTGCGGGCGGAAATGGAAACGCACCTGGACGACGACCATCGCGGCGAGAAGCTGCGCGAGGGACTGCTGTTCGCCATCACCGGCGCGCCCAATGTCGGCAAATCGACCCTGATCAACGCCTTGGCGGGGCGGGAGGTGGCGATCGTTTCGGCGATCCCCGGCACGACACGCGACGCGCTGGAGACCCGCGTGGCGCTGGGCGGCGTCCCGGTCACGCTGGTGGACACCGCCGGCTTGCGCGAAACGGACGACCCGATCGAGGCCGAGGGCGTCCGCCGCGCCAGGGCGCATGCCGAGGAAGCCGACCTGGTGATCGCCCTGGTGGAGGCCGGAGATGCCGCGCCCGAGTTGCCTGGTTCCGTGCTGCTGGTCGCAAGCAAGGCCGATCTGGGTCACCCCGGTCCCGGGGGCGCCATGCGGGTCAGCGCCGTGACCGGCGAGGGGATGGACGCGTTGCGCCGCCGCCTGGCGGCCATCGCGCGGGACGCCACCGAAACCGCCGGCCCCCCGCCGCTGACGCAAGCCCGCCACCGCGCGGCGTTGCAGGACGCGGTGGCACATCTTGCGATGGCCGAGGCGGCTGCATTGCCCGAACTGCGCGGGGAGGACCTGCGTCTGGCGATGCGGGCGCTCGGGCGGATCACCGGGCATGTCGGGGTGGAAGACATTCTCGATACGGTGTTTTCGCGGTTCTGCATCGGGAAGTAGGTTTCCCCGGGCCATGCCTCAATGGAGGCTCCTTTACCCCACCGCGTTCCGCAGTCCCGCCCCGCCGGCCAGCGGACACAGCGGCAGCGCCGCCAGGCACATCGCCGTCAGCAGCAGGATATGCGATTGCGGCGACACTCCGTTCGCGGCCGCATCCGCGGCCCCGGCGCCGAAGATCAGCACCGGGACGACCAGCGGCAGCACCAGGATCGGCAGCAACACCCCGGCCCTTCGAGCGCCAAGGACCACGGCGGCGCACATGGCGCCGAAGGATGAGAGCAGGAGGCTGCCCGGCAGCAGCGCCAGAAGCAGCGTCGGGATCGCCTCTTCCGGCATGCGCAGCATGATCGCAACCGGCCCCGCCATCAGCAGCATGGGCAGTCCGGTCGAAATCCAATGCACCAGCGTCTTCGCGGCCACGATGCCGGCGGCCGGCAGGCCCGACAGCATCAGGTGATCGAGCGATCCGTCGTCGAAATCGGCGCCGAACAGCCGATCCAGCGGCAACAGGGACGCCAGCAGGGCGCAGACCCAGACGACACCCGGCGCGATCCGCCCCAGCGTCTCCGGCTCCGGACCGATTCCGAACGGAAACAAGGACGCGGCGACCAGGAAGAACAGGAACGTGGCCACCGTGTCTCCGCCATGCCGCACCGACAGGCGGAGGTCACGCGCCACGACAGCCCAGAAGATGTGCATCAGCCGAGCTGGAAGGAGATTGTGTCGGTCAGGGGCAGCGGGACATGCGTCGCCGCCACGATCATGCCCCCCGTGCGGCGGTGCTCCGCCAGCATGGTCCCGAACCGGTCGATCGACCCGGCGTCGAGGGCCAGCGTCGGTTCGTCCAGCAGCCAGAGCGGCGCATTCGACAGCAGCAGGCGGCTGAGTGCAAGGCGTCGCCGCTGCCCGGCGGACAAGCGGCGCACCGGCAGGTCCGCGAGCGGTTCCAGCCGGAGGCAGGCGAGGGCGCGTTCGATCGGCCGGCGGGAGACGGCGGCGGCGAATTTCAGGTTCTCGGTCACCGTCAGCCCCAGCTTGACGGCGTCCTGATGGCCGACATAGGCGACGTGCTCGCCGTGTTCGGCGACGTCGTTGCCGGGATTGCCGCCGCGCCAGGAAACGCGCCCGGCAGTCGGGCGGATCAGCCCCGCCAGCACGCGCAACAGGGTCGTCTTCCCCGACCCGTTCGGTCCGGTCAGGACGATCGCCACGCCCGATCCAACCGTCAGCGACAGGTTCCGGAGTACCAGCCGCTCGCCGCGCATGACGGATACGTCTTCCGCGCGGACTTCGTAACCAGATTTATCCGGTCCCGCCGTGGCAATCTGCCCTTCCAAGATATAAGTCCCTTGCATGTCGGCCGGTGGACGAGTCTGGGTGGGTGTGGTTAAAGCCCGGCGTTCGTCAATATTTCATCCGCGGCGCGATCTCCACCCCCGCCGCCCTAACAGAGGCGCCCCCGCAACGGGCGAAACAAGCGCATGACAGCCGTCGGGCATGACACCCTGAAAACGCGCAAAACCCTGTCAGCCGGCGGGCAGACTTACACGTATTTCTCGCTGCCCGAGGCGGCGAAGACGCTGGGCGACATCTCCCGCCTGCCGGTCAGCCTGAAGGTGCTGCTGGAGAACGTGCTGCGGTTCGAGGACGGGCGTAGCTACAAGGTGGATGATGCCAAGGCGATCGTCGAATGGCTGCAAAAGGCATCCTCGACCAAGGAAGTGCCGTTCAAGCCCGCCCGCATCCTGATGCAGGACTTCACCGGCGTTCCGGCGGTCGTCGACCTCGCCGCGATGCGCGACGGGATCACCCGCCTCGGCGGCGACCCGGCGAAGGTGAACCCGCTGGTGCCGGTCGACCTGGTGATCGACCACTCGGTGATGGTGGACGTCTACGGCCGCCCGGACGCTCTGCAGAAGAACGTCGACATCGAGTTCGAGCGGAACGGGGAGCGGTACCGCTTCCTGCGCTGGGGACAGGAAGCGTTCGACAATTTCCGCGTCGTCCCGCCCGGAACCGGCATCTGCCACCAGGTGAACCTGGAATATCTCGGCCAATGCGTCTGGGCGTCCACGAACAACGGCACGACCTATGCCTACCCGGACACGCTGTACGGCACCGACAGCCACACCACGATGGTGAACGGCCTTGGCATCCTCGGCTGGGGCGTCGGCGGCATCGAGGCCGAGGCCGCCATGCTTGGCCAGCCCATCGCCATGCTGATCCCCGACGTGATCGGCTTCCGCCTGACCGGCAAGCTGCCCGAGGGCGCGACGGCCACCGACCTGGTGCTGACCGTCACCCAGATGCTGCGCAAGAAGGGCGTGGTCGGCAAGTTCGTCGAGTTCTTCGGTCCCGGCCTGGATGAGCTGGGTCTGCCGGACCGCGCGACGATCGGCAACATGGCCCCGGAATACGGCGCGACCTGCGGCTTCTTCCCGGTCGACAAGATCGCGCTGGACTACCTGCGCCTGTCGGGCCGCGACACCGACCGCATCGCGCTGGTCGAGGCGTATCTGAAGGCCCAGGGCATGTTCCGCGAGCCTGGCATGCCCGACCCTGTGTTCACCGACACGCTGGAACTGGACCTCGGCACCGTGCAGCCGTCGATGGCGGGGCCGAAGCGGCCGCAGGACCGCGTCCTGCTGAAGGACGTCTCGACCTCGTTCAAGGCGGACCTGACCAAGGGGCTGGGCGTGCCGGCCAACGACGTCGGCAAGTCGGTGCCGGTCGAAGGCAAGAACTACGAGCTGACGCACGGCGACGTGGTGATCGCGGCCATCACCTCCTGCACCAATACCTCCAACCCGTCGGTGCTGGTCGCGGCCGGCTTGGTTGCGAAGAAGGCCAATGCCAAAGGGCTTAAGCCGAAGCCCTGGGTGAAGACCTCGCTGGCGCCCGGTTCGCAGGTGGTGACGGAATACCTGGAGAAGTCGGGCCTGCAGAAGGACCTCGACGCGCTGGGCTTCGAGACCGTCGGTTATGGCTGCACCACCTGCATCGGCAACTCCGGCCCGCTGGACGACGCGATCGTCGACGCGATCGAGGACAACAAGCTGGTCGGCGCGGCGGTCATCTCCGGCAACCGCAACTTCGAAGGCCGCGTGCATGCCAATGTCCGCGCGAACTACCTGGCCTCGCCGCCGCTGGTCGTCGCCTACTCGCTGTTGGGGAAAGTATCGGTCGACATCACCACGGAGCCGCTGGGCACCGGGTCGGACGGCAAGCCGGTCTACCTGAAGGACATCTGGCCGACGAACAAGGAGATCGCCGATGTGATCGCATCCAGCCTGTCGCGCGACCAGTTCCTGCATCGCTATGGCGAGGTCTTCAAGGGACCGAAGCAGTGGCAGGCGATCCAGGTGGAAGGCGACAGCGCTACCTATCGCTGGTCCGACGGCTCGACCTATGTGAAGAACCCGCCCTATTTCGAGGGCATCACGATGGAGCCGAAGCCGGTCGGCGACGTCAAGGGCGCCCGCATCCTTGCGGAACTGGGCGACTCGATCACCACCGACCACATCAGCCCGGCGGGGTCGATCCGCAAGACGTCGCCGGCTGGCGAGTACCTGCTGGAGCGGCAGGTCACCCAGGCCAATTTCAACAGCTATGGCGCGCGACGCGGCAATCATGAGATCATGATGCGCGGCACCTTCGCCAACATCCGTATCCGCAACGAGATGCTGACGAACGTCGAAGGCGGGATGACCAGGCACCTGCCCAGCGGGGAGCAGATGCCGATCTACGACGCGGCGATGCGCTATAAGAAAGAAGGCGTGCCGCTGGTCATCTTCGGCGGCAAGGAATACGGCACCGGTTCGTCGCGCGACTGGGCGGCGAAGGGAACGTTCCTGCTGGGGGTCAAGGCGGTGATCGTCGAAAGCTTCGAGCGTATCCACCGCTCCAACCTGGTGGGCATGGGCGTGCTGCCGCTGGTCTTCAAGCCGGGCCAGGACCGCAAGTCGCTGGGCATCACCGGCGAGGAGATCATCGACATCACCGGCCTGGACACCATCACGCCCCGGATGGACGTGAACCTGGTCATCCACAGGCCGAACGGCGCCGTCGACACGGTGCCGGTCATTTGCCGGATCGATACGGTCGACGAGGTCGCGTACTACCAGCACGGCGGGATCCTGCAATACGTGCTGCGTGGGATGGCCAAGGCGGCTTGACTCCATCAGCGGCCGGTCCCGGAGGCGAGGCCGGCCGCGGATCCTATTTCGCGGCGGCCGGGACGGCAGTCCCCGCCGCGCCCCGTTGCGGTCGGCTCGCCACCCGGCTGAGGACGAACAGCAGTGCCAGCGTGCCGGCCCAGGCGGCGAGTTGGATGCCGGATGGCTGCGCCTCATAGCCCACCAGCGCGTGCAGCGAGCGGCCGAGATAGCCGTCGTTGGTGAGGACGGCGCTCGTGTCCCAAAGCTGCTCGCCCCATCCCGGCAGCAGGTCCGCGGAATGAAGCGTCGCGGCCGCCTGGCCCGCCATCCCGGCGGCGAGCAATGCGATCAGCCCGTTGGTCACCCCGAACAGGCGCTTCAGCGGGATCGCCACCAGGCCACGATACAGCAGCCATGACAGCGCCGCTGCGGCCGCCAGGCCGGCAAGACCCCCAAGGCCCAGGCTCAACCCCGATGTCGCCGATCCGGCGGCGATGCCGAACAGGAACAGGACGACCTCGGCCCCCTCCCGCAGCACCGCGACGGCAACCACGACGGCGAGGGCGGTCAGCGAGCGTTGGCCAAGGCGCACGGCATTGCCGACCTCTTGCATCTCCCGCGTCAATTCGCGGGCATGGCCGGACATCCAGGCTACGTGCCAGGTCAGCATGACCACGGCGAACACCAGGATGCCGGCGGTGAAGACTTCCTGTCCCGAACCTGCGAAGGCACTGGAGAGAGAGGTCGCGAACAGTGCCACCAGGACGGCGCCGAACGCCCCGGCGGCAAGGCCGCCCGCGATCCAGCGGGCTCGGCGAGGCACGCCCTCGGTGGCCGCGAGGACGATGCCGACGATCAGTCCGGCTTCCATGGCCTCCCGGAAGACGATGATCATGCTGACCAGCATGCGAGGGCCCTTCTCATACAATTGCGAATGACTCGCAATAACTGGAAGGTATCTGTCACCGCCGGGAAGTGCAAGGACTCAGATCAAGCGGCGCTCGGCACGCGCGATCCCACATCCCGGTACCGGTTCCGTCCCCCAAGATGCACCGTTAACCGGACCTGCCCATCGAACCCGTCAAACAATGCGCCGGGTACCATCGCATGACCATCGGTCCAGCGTATCGCCGCTTCAGGCTCATAGCCGTGGAACCCATCGGCCAGCCTTGGGTCTTCGGCCCGCAGAACGGCGTGGTGCGTGCGTTGGCGCACTTCGATCCGGCGGATCGCCACGCCCAGCAAGCGCGGGTCGCGTGCGAGGCCGATCTCCTGCGGTGCAGCAGCGCGCGAGACGATGGCCAGCGCCGAAGGAACCGTGGGGAGCAAGAAGGCGACCGCGTCCCCATCGACCCAAAGGGCGTCGATCCGCTCGCCATCGGCGAGCAGATGCAGGTCGGGATCGTCCGTCAGGACCAGTCCCGGACGCGGCCCCGCGCGATCGAGGATGCGGCGCCACAAGGCGTCAACCGCCGGGCCGCCGGCCAACACCGGCGCGCACGCAGGTTCCGGTGTCACGTCCCATCGCGGATTGGCGTTGCGGAACAGCCATCGATTGCCGTCGTCGCGATAGCTTTCCGCTGCGGCGCCATCGGCGATCAGCACGTCATGGGCGTCGAGTTCGACATGGAAGACTTCGATCTCCTGCGCATGGTCGTCCCACAGCACGGAGCGGTGGTTGACCAGGAACTCGGCCGGGACCAGCACGCCATCCAGGTAGAGGGAGTGGCCTTTCGTCACCCGCAGGTCCCGGTGCGGGACATTGTCCGCCAACGCACCCTTGCGGATGATGACGGGCGTCGCCGCGTTGCGCCGCCCTCGGACGGCGAGTGCTCGGCCATGGCCGATCCACCTGACCGGCCGGGTTGCGTTCGAAAGCGTCGTGACGACGTCCCCGACCGCCAGTTTCTCGACTGGCACTTCGCCCGACGGCGTCGCAATCAGCGTGCCGGGCAGGAAGCAGGGCACAGCGTTCGAGGTGATGGTGGTCAGGTCGTTGGTCGGATCGGACGTCACGGTGAGGTCGCCAGGGTTCACCCCGGGCAGTTGCAACGTGACCGTGCCGGACCCGTTGGTCAGCGTCAGCGTGTTGTCGCCATAATCGTGGCCGGTCGCGACAAAGCCGGTGATCGCAATCGTGTCGCCCTGCGTGAAGTTCTCGATCGGGTTCGTCGGCACATCTGTCTCGGCGAAGCGCAACTCGGGGTCCGACGCGGTCGCGAAAGTGATCGGGCCGGAGCCAGCCGCGCCTGTCGCTGACAGCACCAGAACCCCGGACTGGAGTGTGATGCCGCCGACGAAATCGTTGGTGGCGGCAAGGTCCACGGTTCCTTGGGCATCGATCCGCAGCGCGCCCGAACCCGGAAGGCCGAACTGATCCGTCGGATCGGATCCCGACTGATCGGAGATCTGGTCGGACACGATCAGCGTTTGGCCGGACAGTGCGCCAAGCGTGACAGTCTGATTGCCCATGATGAAGATGCCGGCGCCAAAGGCGCTGCCGGCATCGCCGGCATTGGCGGGAGTCGATGCCGCTCCGCCTGCGCCGCCGAACACCGCGCCGTTCGCCAATCCACCGCCATCGATGATCAGTTGGCCCCCTTGGGCGACGAAGATGTCGCCGCCGGCGCCGAGTCCGCCACCACCGCCGCCGCCGGCGCCACCCTTCCCGCCATTCCCGCCGCTGCCGCCCGAACCACCCGAACCACCGGCGCCGCCATGGCCGCCGGAGCCAGGCGAGCCGAACGAACCATCATTGCCGCCGGAGCCATCCTGGCCGGGACTGCCGGCGGTTCCGGTCATGCCGGTTTCGCCGTCTCCGCCATCGCCTCCCCCGCCGCCACCGAAGCCACCCTGACCACCGGCGCCACCCTTGCCGCCTTCGGCGCCCTCACTGCCGTCGCCACCCGCACCGCCGCTGCCACCGAACCCGCCACTTCCCGGCGTGAAGGTCGGCGTGCCGCCACCGGCGCCCGTCGTCCCGCCCGAACCGCCGCCGCCGCCCCCTCCGCCACCCCCGCCGTTGCCGCCATGGCCGCCCGCGCCGCCGCCGCCGCCCCCACCGCCGCCGCCCCCGCCGCCGAAGCCACTCGTGTTGCCGGCGTCGCCGCCATCCTTGCCCGGCTGACCCGCCTGGCCGCTACCGCCATCGTCGCCGATCCCGCCACTGCCGCCGTCCAGGGGACCGGCGAAGGGATTGCCGCCCGATCCTTCGGCGCCGCCGAAGCCGATCGTCCCGATCAGGGTTTGGCCAGGCCGTCCACCCGTGCCGCCGATGCCGCCATCGCCGCCGGTGCCGATCCCATCGATACCCTGGCCGCCGGATCCGTCGGATGCGCCTTTGCCGCCCGCGCCGCCCAACCCGCCGATACCGCCGGTGCCGCCCCCTCCGCCAAGCCCACCGTTCGGCGAGGGAAGCTGCACGCCGATCGCTCCCGTACCCGGGCCGCCTGGCTCGCCGGCCTCGCCGGTCGCGCCATCGGCCCCATCCGCTCCGCCGGGCATGCCGTTGCCGCCGTTGCCGCCGTTGCCGCCGACCGCGGAGTCGTTCAGGAACGTGACGGTGTTCAGCGTGACCTGCGCGGCGGCGCCCACGAACAGGCCGCCACCGAGCCCCGCGCCCCCGCCACCGCCGATCGCGCCGCTGACGCCTTGGGCAACGGCGTTCTCGATCGTCAGGTCGTCGACGTCGACGATGCCCTGGAGCACTTCCAGTCCGTCGGCCGCGCCGCCGGCATTCAGCGTGTGGCCGCCACCGTCAATGACCAGCGTAACGCCGCTGTTGAGTTCGATCGGTGCGATCGCCACCGAATAATCGATATCGGACGCCAGCGTGATCACGTAGGTGCCGGAGGTCAGCGCCTCGGCATCCGCGATCTGCTGATTGAGGGTGGTCAGGTCGTTCGCCGTACCGCTCATCGTCGTTCCCCGTTTTAGGGTATTTGTGCGAGTACGGATCGTTTTGTTCAAGTGTCTTTCAGGACATTTTCTTCCCGCAGCGCCGCGATCAATGGGGCCAGGCTTTGCTCGTATTCACGCCATCGGCCGATGCCGCGTGCATGAATCGGTTGGCGTACCTGTTCACGGCTGACGGTGCGCACGCGGCGCTCTACTTCGTGGAAGTGTTCGCAGGCGGGATCATAGGGCAAATCTAGAAAGTTGAGCGTACGATGCAACGTGGCGTTGAAGTCATCGACCCAGTCCTGCAATCGGACGGTCAGGATCGGATTGGGTAGCACGCGCCGCCAATGGGCCATCAGCCGGTCGTGCTGGCCGATATACCAGCCGAGGTCCGACAGGTCATGCGCATAGGGGTGCGCGCCGAAGAAACGAAAAGTGAAAATCGAAAACCCGATGTCGCGCGGATCCCGCTCACAGGCGATGATGCGCGCGTTCGGAAGCAGCCGCGCCACCAGGCCGAGATATCGGAAATTCCCCGGCATTTTATCGACGATCCGGTGCGCAGCCGGCGCCAGGGCATGCAGCGCCGCCAGATAACGGTCCGCCACCGGATCAAGCGAGCGCGAGTCGAGCGAGGCGATCCGTCGCACCGCCCCCGGCGTCTCGGCCGCGCCACCGAGTTCGGAGAAGACCATGCCCAGTTCGGAACGTTCGCCCGCGCCGTGGACGTCAGCGTGGGCATGCAGGATCTGCTCGATCAGCGTGGTGCCTGAGCGCGGCATGCCGATGACGAAGACGGGTGTCCCGTCCCGGTTGGCGGCGGCGCGCGACGGGGCGAGGCAGGCCGCGTCGAATGCTGCGATGCTGGCGTCGACGAAGGCCCTGTAGGCTTCACGCGAGAATGGCTGGAAGCGTGAGAGAAGCCGGTGGCCTTCCGTCCAGTGCCTGATCGCACGATCGGGTGATTGCAAAAGCGACCAGAACTTCGCCAGGTCGTAGTGACCCATGATGCGGTGCTCCGGCAGCATCGACGGCATCGCTTCCAGTGCCGCCTCCATGCGCCTGGCGTGCTCTGTGGCCGTCGCGGCGTCGCGGTCGGCGAGGGCCGACAGGGCCTGGCGCCATTCCAGCAGCGGCTGTAGCGCGGGCGGCACCGGGCCCAGCGTATCGGTCAGCACGCGCGCCTCGCCGGCCCGGTTGAGCCGGATGAGCGCCAGGATCTGTTGCAGTCGCCAGTGTTGCGCGGTTTCCGCATCCTCGGGCGGCGGCCGGTCGAGCAGGGCGAGGGCCTCGGCCGACCGGTTTTCCCGCATCAGGTCGGCCGCGAGGTTGATACGTGCCGCCGCCGCGTCCGGATGGGTGTCGAGAATGCCGCGCAGCATGGTCTCGGCGGCCTCGCCGTGTCCGGTCAGACGGAGAAAGGTGGCGAGGTTGGTGCGTGCGGCGACATTGCCCGGGTCGGCCCGCAACGCGGCGCGCATGGCGTCCTTCGCCGGTTCGATCTGGCCGGCGCGGTATCGGGCGACGCCCAGGTTCACCCAGGCATCGGCGAAATCCGGGGCGAGGCGCGTGGCGGCCTGGAAGCACTCGGCGGCACGGACGAAGAAATCGCCGCCGAGATAGGCAAGGCCGAGTGT
>NZ_DASZTJ010000212.1:0-4576 GCF_035548235.1 Rhodopila sp. | reverse complement strand
CTTTCGGGCGGCATGCAGAAGCGGGTGGCGCTTGCCCGTGCCATCGCCGCCCAGCCCGAGATGCTCTTCTTCGACGAACCCACCACCGGCCTCGATCCGATCCTCGGCGCGGTGATCGACGGGCTGATCGTCGATTGCGTGAAGCGGCTGGGTTCGACGGCGATCGCGATCACGCACGACATGGTCTCGGCGCGGCGGATCGGCGACCGGGCGGCAATGCTGCACAGGGGCCGGATCATCTGGACCGGTTCGGCGTCGGCGCTGATGGACAGCGGCAACCCCGAGGTCGACCAGTTCACTCATGGCCGGCGCGAGGGCCCGATCCAGATGGAGCTGCGGCGTTGAGGCGGCGGCTGGCCGTCCTGTGCCTGCTGTCGCTGGCGGCCGCGGGTCCGGAGGGCAACACGCCGGCCGGCAGCGCCCCCGCGGCGGGAAATGCCGCCGCGGAAAGCGGCCCGGCCAACAGCGCCGCGGGAGCCAATGCCCCAGCGAACGAGGGCGCCGCGAAAGCCGCGCCTCCGGGCAGCCAGCCGGCCGATGACGCGCCGTCGCAGATGGTGGGTTTGTTCATCCAGGGCTGCATGCCGTTCGTGGGCGACGCCAAGGCGCTGCGAGCCTGGGCGGGCAAGCTCGGCCTGTCGGCGCTGCCGGACAAGGTGGCGGCGGTGCTGCTGCACGGCGCGCCCGGAATGGCGTTCGACGGCTCCAACAAGTCGGGCAAGTTCGCGCTGGTGTCGTCCGATGACGGGCTGTGTTCGGTGGTCACCAACAAGGTCACGGAACCGGCGCTGCGCGACGCGCTGGAAGCCGGGTTCACCCAGGCCGGGCTGAAATTCCGGCTGGTGATACAGCGCGACGACAAGACGGTGCAGGCGATCCACGACCGGGAGTACCTGGCCGCGCGCGGAAAGACGGGATGGCGCGTGCTGATGGCGTCGCTGAAGGACGGGATGGGGCAGGGGATGTTGACCGCGGGGCCGGAGTAGGCGACCCGGCAACGCCGTGAACGCCGAGTAGGATGAGCGCCGGCCGCGTGCGCCCAGGCTCAGCAGAAGAAAAACCAAGCCGGTGTGTCTGGTTTTACCGTCTCACCCTTGGGGGCAGTGCACGGCCAAGCCGGGCCGTGACGGGGAAAGGTCACGACCGGCGCACCGCCGGTCCGATGTGCCTCTGCGCCAACGCGATGTCCCAACGAAGAAGGGGCGGACCCGGCGGCCCGCCCCCCTTGTCGTCTCGGAACAAACGATACGGATCAGAAATCCATGCCGTCCATGCCGCCCATTCCGCCGCCGCCCGGCATCGGGGGCGCCTTCTTCTCCGGACGCTCGGCCACCATCGCTTCCGTGGTGATCAGCAGGCCGGAGACCGAAGCCGCGTCCTGCAGAGCCGTGCGGACGACCTTGGTCGGGTCGATGATGCCCGACTTCACCATGTCCTTGAACTCACCGGACTGGGCGTCGTAGCCGTAGTTGTAGTCGTCCTTCTCCAGCGTCTTGCCGGCGATCACCGCGCCGTCTTCGCCGGCGTTCTCGGCGATCTGGCGCAGCGGGGTCTGGATCGCCTTGCGGACGATCTCGATGCCGAAGCGCTGGTCGTCGTTGTCGGCCTTCAGCTTGGACAGCACCAGGGAGGCGCGAGCCAGGGCGACGCCGCCGCCCGGAACGATGCCTTCCTCGACCGCCGCACGGGTGGCGTGCAGCGCGTCGTCAACGCGGTCCTTGCGCTCCTTCACCTCGACCTCGGTGCTGCCGCCGACGCGGATGACGGCCACGCCGCCGGCCAGCTTCGCCAGACGCTCCTGCAGCTTCTCGCGGTCGTAGTCCGAGGTGGTCTCCTCGATCTGCGCCCGGATCTGCGCGCAACGGCCCTGGATGTCGGCCTTCTTGCCCGCGCCTTCGACGATCGTGGTGTTTTCCTTCTCGATCAGGATCTTCTTGGCCTTGCCGAGATCGTTCAGCTTCACGCTCTCGAGCTTGATGCCCAGGTCTTCGCTGATCACCGTGCCGCCGGTCAGGATCGCGATGTCTTCCAGCATCGCCTTGCGACGATCGCCGAAGCCAGGCGCCTTCACCGCCGCGACCTTCAGGCCGCCGCGCAGCTTGTTCACCACCAGGGTCGCCAGGGCCTCACCCTCGACGTCCTCGGCGATGATCACCAGCGGACGGCCGGACTGAACGATGCTTTCCAGCAGCGGCAGCATCGGCTGCAGGCCGGACAGCTTCTTCTCGTGGATCAGGATGTAGGGCTGATCCATCTCGGCGATCATCTTCTCCGCGTTCGTGATGAAGTACGGGGAGACATAGCCGCGGTCGAACTGCATGCCTTCGACGACGTCGAGCTCGGTCTGGATGCCCTTGGCTTCCTCGACCGTGATCACGCCCTCGTTGCCGACCTTCTGCATGGCTTCCGAGATCATCTTGCCGATTTCGGCTTCGCCGTTGGCGCTGATCGTGCCGACCTGGGCAGTCTCGCCCGGGGTCGTGATCTTCTTGGTCTTCTTCTTCAGCTCGTCCACGACGGTGGCGACGGCCTTGTCGATGCCGCGCGTCAGGTCCATCGGGTTCATGCCGGCGGCAACGGCCTTCGCGCCCTCACGGACGATCGACTGCGCCAGGACGGTCGCGGTGGTGGTGCCGTCGCCGGCGATATCGTTGGTCTTCGACGCGACCTCGCGCACCATCTGCGCGCCCATGTTCTCGAACTTGTCGCTCAGCTCGATTTCCTTGGCGACGGTCACGCCGTCCTTGGTGATCCGCGGCGCGCCGAAGCTCTTGTCGAGGACGACGTTGCGGCCCTTGGGACCCAGCGTCACCTTCACCGCGTCAGCCAGAATATCCACGCCACGCAGCATCCGAGCGCGGGCATCGCCGCCGAAGCGAACGTCTTTCGCAGCCATATCTTGATTCCCTATCTAAGTTGTCGAACAGCAGCCAGGCGAAAAGCCTTACGCAGCCTTCTTCTTCGCGGCGCCACCTTCGATGATGCCCATGATGTCGGACTCCTTCATGATCAGGAGCTCCTCACCATCCAGCTTCACTTCGGTGCCGGACCACTTGCCGAACAGGATCTTGTCGCCGGCCTTCACGTCGAGCGGGACAAGCTGGCCCTGTTCGTTGCGAGCGCCGGGGCCAACGGCCACGATCTCGCCTTCCATCGGCTTTTCCTTGGCCGTGTCGGGGATGATGATGCCGCCGGCGGTCTTTTCCTCGGCGGTGAGGCGCCGGACCACGACCCGGTCGTGCAGGGGACGGAATGCCATTCGTATCGCTCCCGAGATATATCTCAGTGGGTGATGATTCGGATTGCCACGTTCGCTCGGAGAGCGCGTCCCCGAACGTCCGTTAGCACTCCCCGGCAGGGAGTGCCAGCGATCTAGTGGTCTGTTCGCGACGTGTCAAGCGTCTGGCAGCACTCTTTTGGCGTGAGTGCTAACTCGCTGAATTTTCGGTGTTTTTCTATTGCGGCTCGCGTGGGATCTCCGACATCATCCTGTCATCCGGCTGCCGCGTCCATGCACGGACCTTCGGCGGAAGCCGGCCGCGCCTGAAAGGACAGAGACTGGAAGGACAGAGACAAGCCATGAGCCTTGCCTTCAAGACCGGGGCCCCACGCGATTACCGCCTGACCACCGCCGAGATCCTCTATCGCCTGCCGGACCATCCGAACCTGCTGCAGAGCTTCATCTGGCAGGATGTGGACATCGCGCCGCGCTACCCGGTGCTGAACAAGTTCCTGGATTTCTGGCGTCGCGAGATCGAGGGCGACCTGCATTCGGTGCGCGTCGCGTCCGTCGAGCTTGGCCGGCGCGGACGGCTGCGCCACGCGGACACGCTGCTGCGCATTCATTGACGTGCCGCGCCTGCTCGTCGTGGACATGCCGCGCCTGCTCGTCGTGGTCTGCCTGCGCCGACCGCGACGATAGAGATGCGCGTGCCGCCCGTTCGCCGATCCCGGCGCGTGCGGGCCTGCACCGACCACGACGGGTGAGGCGCCGGGGCCGTACCGCCGCTTGTCCCGGCGACCATGGCGGGAAGCGCCGCAAGTCGTAACATTTGATTCCAATGACGCGGCGGGTTGCCCTTCTTAATTTGACCGCGACGTTCTATACCATGGGGTCATGCCGTTCGATGTGCATGACTTCCCTGCCGCCTCGCCCATGGACCGCGCCGCGTCGCGCGCCAATCGGCGCCTCGTCGCCACGTGGCTGTTCGTCGTGGCGGGCATGATCGTCGTCATGATCATCCTGGGCGGCGTCACGCGGCTGACCGGGTCGGGCCTGTCGATCATGGAATGGGACCCGCTGATGGGGGTGCTCCCGCCGCTCAGCGACGCGGAATGGCACCGGCTGTTCGACCTGTATAAGCAGATTCCCCAATACAAGCTGGTCAACGAGGGCTTCGGCCTCGCCGGCTTCAAGCAGATCTTCTGGCTGGAATGGACGCACCGGCTTTGGGGGCGGCTGATCGGGCTGGCCTTCTTCGTCCCCCTGGTCTGGCTGTCCGTCACCGGCCGGGTGGAGCGGCGGCTGATCCCCCGGCTCGCGCTGCTGTTCGTGCTGGGGGGGCTGCAGGGCGCG
>NZ_DASZTJ010000211.1:0-15596 GCF_035548235.1 Rhodopila sp. | reverse complement strand
GTTCCCACGCCGCCAGGCGTGGATGGCGGGCCTGCGCCCGCCACGACGGATCAGACCGTCAGGCGAACTTCCGCGTCGTGAAGCCACCGGTCGGAATGTCCTCGTTGAAGCAGCGCTGGTAGTACTCGGCGACCGTGGAGCGTTCCGCCTCGTCGCACTTGTTCATGAAGGTCACCCGGAAGGCGAAGCCGACATCGCCGAAGATGCGGGCGTTCTCGGCCCAGGTGATCACCGTGCGCGGCGACATGACGGTGGAGATGTCGCCGTTGATGAACCCGGCGCGGGTCAGGTCGGCAAGCGCGACCATGCTCTCCACCTGTTTCTTCACCGCAGCGTCCTTGGTGCCGTCGACGCCCATCTTCGCCAGCACGATCGCGGTTTCGGTCGCGTGCGGCAGGTAGTTCAGCGTGGCGACGATGTTCCAGCGGTCCATCTGGCCTTGGTTGATCTGCTGCGTGCCGTGATACAGGCCCGTGGTGTCGCCCAGGCCCACCGTGTTGGCGGTGGCGAACAGCCGGAACGACGGGTGCGGGCGGATGACGCGGTTCTGGTCCAGCAGCGTCAGCTTGCCTTCGACTTCCAGCACGCGCTGGATCACGAACATCACGTCCGGCCGGCCGGCGTCATACTCGTCGAACACCAGCGCGCAGGAATGCTGCAGCGCCCAGGGCAGGATGCCTTCGCGGAACTCGGTGATCTGCTTGCCGTCCTTCAGGACGATCGCGTCCTTGCCGATCAGGTCGATACGGCTGATATGGCTGTCCAGGTTGACGCGGATGCAGGGCCAGTTCAGCCGGGACGCCACCTGCTCGATATGCGTGGACTTTCCGGTGCCGTGATAGCCCTGGATCATCACCCGCCGGTTGTAGGCGAACCCGGCAAGGATCGCGAGCGTCGTCTCGCGGTCGAACTTGTACGCCGGGTCCAGGTCCGGTACATGCTCGGTTCGCACCGAGAAGGCGGGCACATCCATGTCGATGTCCAGCCCGAAGGTCTCCCGCGCCGAGACTTTCGTGTCCGGCAGGTTGATGGCGGAGGTTGGTGGGGCAAGATCGACGGCCGTGTTCATTGGTACCAGCGTTTCCTGTTGCAAATCCTGGAAAGTCTAACCGCCACAGCGCGCGGCGCAAGGGCGAACGGGTTCCTAGCCCCCCGCATGCACCCTTGTATCGGTCCCGAGACGATTGCGCACCGCCGCATAGGCCAGGTTGATGACCTTCAGACGCTCCTCGGCGTCGCGGCTGCCGCCGTTGGCGTCCGGGTGGTGGCGCTTGGCGAGTTCCTTGTAGCGCGATTTTACCGCATCCAGCGTCGTTGGCCAGGACAGGCCGAGCGTGGCGAGCGGTTCGCGGAGTTCGGCGGGCGGCTTTTCGGCGTCCGGCTGCCGCCGGGACTTGCCGCGCCCGGATTGCAGTCCGGACTGCAGGATGTTCAGCGGGTCCTTCAGCACGTCCTCGTCCCACGCCGCCTGGCCCAGGCTGCCCAGCGGCCAGGTGGGACGCCGCCAGCCGGTATCGGCGCGCACCTGCGCCTCCATCTCCGCCGGGGACATGCCCTTATAGAAGTCCCAGCTCGCGTTGTAGGCGCGGACGTGCTCCAGGCAGAACCAGTGATAGTCGTTGAGCTGGGAACGGGATTTCGGCGCGCGGTATTCCCCGGCCTCCGGACAGCCGGGCATGTCGCAGCCGCGATCCGCCGGGGCCGCCGGATCGGGCGCATAGGCACGGGGACGTCCGGTCGGGCGCCCGCTGGGCCGGCCGTCAGGTCTGGGCGTACGTGGAATCATCGCTGCGATTTATGTGGGTGTGCGGCGGTGTTGGCAATGCCGCGTCGATGCATGATGTGCGACCCATGATGTTCGACCGGCAGGGCCGGACTGCAAGGCACCCGCCGGCAATCGGCGCGTTATTTTTCGAGACGGGTTCGAACGGAGTGGCGGGTCCCCGACGACGGCAGGCGAGGGCTTCGGACCGGTGGGTGAACATTCTTTCACACACCTGACGCAAAAGAGCCTGTACCAAAGGGTTGGCGGTCCCGGGACGGAAGCGTTCGCGGGTCCATGACGGGAATGCTTGCAATGCGCGCCAGTTCGCGCCATGTCCCGTCCCCGGTGCCCGTCGATGGTCCGGTTGCGTTGATCCCGCGTTGACGCCGTACGGTTTTTCAGGGTCGCGGGGCTTCAGGGTCGTGGAGGAGTTATGGGTAGTTTCAGCATTTGGCACTGGCTGATCGTTCTGGCGGTCATCCTCGTGCTGTTCGGCGGCGGCAACAAGGTCAGCGGCCTGATGGGCGATTTCGCGAAGGGCATCAAGGCGTTCAAGAAGAACATGGCCGAACCCGACGATGCCTCGGCGGAGCATGACAAACCGGTCGGCACCCTGCCGGGTTCCAGCGGAACGACGACGACCGCCAACGCCAACCGCGAGCAGGTCCGGTCGTAAACGGCCCGTCGACGTCCCCTCGATAGCCGTCCCTTACGCGAACAGCGAGTCGATCGCCGCCTGGCCCAGATCGGGGTTGGCGGCCGCGTCGCTCGGACTTTGCAGCGGACGCACCAGCGGGGCGGAGACGGCGACCTTCTCCGCCTCCGGCGTCCCGACCGTCCCGGGCATGATGTCGGACAGCATCGCCTCCACCTGCTGAAGATGCTGGATCGTGCGGCGGATGCGCTGGCCGGTCAGGTCCTGGAACGCGCAGGCCTCGAAGATCGCGTTGACATGCACTTCCAGCTCCTCGATCGCCGCGGGATCCCGGCGGCCCCGGCTGGCCCAGTCGCCGATCGCCTCCGCCGCCTCCATGATCCGGTTCGCCGCCTGGTCGGTCGCCTCCACCACGGCCTCCAGCTCCAGCCCGCTGTTGCGCGTCGCCGCCGAGGGCAGGGCGATGATGCCGCCGATCTGCTCGCGGATCGACGACAGCTGGCTGGTCAGGTTCGACTCGCTGAAATCCATCAGCTCGACCGTGGCATGCACCTCGGCGCTGAGTTCGGCGATGCGCCGGTCGACGAAGCTGCGCAGCTCCGCAAGGTCGGCGCGCAGCGTCGTGCAAATCGCCTGCTGGATCTCGTCTGCCTGGTTCGCCACGCTCACCGCCTGCTTCCGACTGGCTGATATACCGATTGGCCGACGCCGATTGGTCCGTCATCGAACCGTGGGGCACCGAACCATGGGGGATCGAACCATGCGGACGGTTAAGAAACGGTGTACGGCCGCCGGCGCAGCAGCAGCAGCGCGTTGGTGACGACGCTGACCGACGACAGCGCCATCGCCGCCCCGGCGATCACCGGGCTCAGATAGCCCAGCGCCGCCAGCGGGATCCCCAGCGCGTTGTAGGCAAAGGCCCAGAACAGGCCTTGGCGGATCTTGCCGACGGTGCGGCGGGAGATGTCGATCGCCTCGGCCACCAGGTCCAGGTCGCCGCGCATCAGGGTGATGCCGGCGGTCTGCATCGCGACATCGGTGCCGGTGCCCATGGCGATGCCGATATCGGCCGCCGCCAGGGCCGGCGCGTCGTTGATGCCGTCGCCCACCATCGTCACCGCGCCCTGCTTCGCCAGGTCCCGCACCACCTCGGCCTTGCCGGCCGGCAGGACGCCGGCGCGGACCTCCTCGATCCCGCACTGCGCGGCGACCGCCCGTGCCGCCGGCTCCGCGTCGCCCGTCACCATCACCGTCCGCAGCCCCATCTCCCGCAGGCGCCCCATCGCCCGGCTCGCCCCCGGCTTGACCGTGTCGGTGAAGCCAAGCGTGGCGAGCAGGGTGGGGACGGGCGTGGCCTGGCCGAGATAGGACAGCGTCTGCCCGCTCGTTTCCGCCGCGGGGACGGCGATGCCGTGTTCGCCCATCAGCCGCGCATTGCCCAGCACCAGGCTCCGCCCGTCCACCACCCCTGCGCAGCCCATGCCGGGGATCGCGCGGAAACCCGTGACCGCCGGCAGCGGCAGCCCCTCGGCCGCCTGGCGGACCGCCTCGGCCAGCGGGTGCTCGCTGCCCGACAGCAGGGCGGCGGCGTCGGCCAGCCGGTCGGCGGGCTCGATCCGCGCGAGGCGCGGCTTGCCCAGCGTCAGCGTGCCGGTCTTGTCGAAGGCGATGATGCGGACCGAGCGCGCCTGCTCCAGCGCGGCGGCGTCGCGGATCAGGATGCCGCGCCGCGCGGCGACGCCCGTGCCGGCCATGATCGCCGTCGGGGTCGCGAGGCCCAGCGCGCAGGGGCAGGCGATGACCAGCACCGAGACCGCGTTCAGGACCGCGACGGTGACGCCGGCGCCGGCAAGCAGCCAGCCGGCCAGCGTGACGGCGGCGATCGCCAGCACCACCGGGACGAACACGGCGCTGACCCGGTCGGCCAGGCGCTGCACCGGCGGCTTGGTCTCCTGCGCCGTCTCCACGATGCGCACGATCCGCGCCAGCGTGGTCTCGGCGCCGACCGCCGTCGTCTCGATCGTCAGTTCGCCGTCGGCGGCGATCGTGCCGGCGGAAACCATGTCGTCGGGGCCGTGCTCGACCGGCAGGCTCTCGCCGGTCAGCATGGAGGCGTCGACGGCGGCGCGTCCGGACAGCACGCGGCCATCGACGGGGATGCGTTCGCCGGGGCGGACGATGACGCGGTCGCCGACGCGGACCTGCGCGATGGCGATCTCGGCGACGGCGCCATGCCGCTCGACGCGCGCGGTGTCCGGTCGCAGCCGCACCAGCGCGGCGATCGCGGTGGCCGTGCCCCGCCGGGCGCGCGCTTCGAGGTATTTGCCGCCGAGGACGAAGGTGATCAGCAGGGCGGAGGATTCGAAATACAGATGATGGGCATGGTGTTCCGTCAGCAGCGTCCAGGTCGACAGCCCCCAGGCCGCCGAGGTGCCCAGCGCCACCAGCAGGTCCATGTTGCCCGAGAGCGCCCGAGCGGCGTTCCACCCGGCGCGATAGAAGCGGGCGCCGAAGCCGAACTGCACGATCGTGGCAAGCACGAACTGCGCCCAGCCCGGCAGCATCAGGGCCGGAACGATCATCCCCAGCAGCAACGGCGCCGACAGGATGGCGGAGGCGATCAGGATCAGCCGCTCATGCCGGTCCTTGGGCGCCGGATCGTTGGGCGGCGCCTCCGGCCGCACTGCCTCGGCCCCATACCCCGCTTTCTCCACCGCTCGGATCAGCGCCGCGAGGTCCGGATGCGCGCCGACGACATGGGCGCGTTCGGTGGCGAGGTTGACGGAGGCGTGCGCGACGCCGGGCACGCGGCTGAGCACTTTCTCGACGCGGTTGACGCAGGAGGCGCAGGTCATCCCGCTGATGGCGAGGTCGACCGCCTCCGGCGCGGCGTCGGTGGTACTGGTTGAAACCTGCGCGTCCATGCGGGGAATAAGGGGCGGGGGCCTGGGCTGGTCAAGGATGGCAGGCACCGGGCCACCCCGCCATTCCCAACCGGCCGCGGCACCCTATATCCTCCGCGCGCAAACCAAGGAGGCAACGCGGCATGAGCGCTTCAACCGAAACCGCGACACTGGGTGGCGGCTGCTTCTGGTGCCTGGAGGCCGTCTTCAAGGACCTGAAGGGCGTAACCTCGGTCATGTCCGGCTATGCCGGCGGCCATGTCGACAACCCCAGCTACAAGCAGGTCTGCAGCGGCCGCACGGGTCATGCCGAAGTGGTGCAGGTCACGTTCGATCCCGCCGAACTGTCCTATGCCGACCTGCTGCGCGTGTTCTTCACCATCCACGATCCGACCACCAAGGACCGGCAGGGCAACGATGTCGGGCCGCAATACCGTTCCATCATCCTGACGGACTCCGACCGGCAGCGGGCCACGGCGGAAGCGGTGATCCGGGAGATCGCCGACGCCAAGATCTGGCCCGGCACGATCGTCACCACGATCGAGCCGCTGACCAGGTTCTACCCGGCCGAGGAGGAGCATCACGACTACTTCGCCCGCAACCCCTGGAGCGGCTATTGCCAGGTCGTGGTGGCGCCGAAAGTCGCGAAGTTCCGCAAGACGTTCCACGACCGGCTGAAGAAGACCGCGGCCTGATCGGCAATGCCCGACTGGTCTTTGGGCCGATCGGTCTTTTGGCCGACCGGTCTTGGGGCCGATCAGCCATGCAGCCGCCGCGCGATCTCCGCGGCGGCTGAAATCAGTGCCGGCACGGTGGCGGCCGCGTCCGCCGTCCGGGCGCACCAGGGCATGAAGGGCAGGGTCAGCGCCGCCAGCGCGTGGCCCGCCGCATCCGGCACCGGATGGCTCAGGTCGGTGATCCCTTCCGCCACCTCGCTCGGCATGATGTCGTAACCCGTCCGCCGGATGGCATCGAGCCGTTCGGTCACCGCCGCCGCCGTCACGCCGCTTCCTTCCGCCAGGGCCCGCACCAGCGACGCCCGCCGCGAATCGTCCTGGAACGCCGCCAGCACGCGCGCCGACGTATAGGGCATGGTCAGCGGAAAGCTGGCGCCCAGCTTCACCACCCAGTTCATCGGATTGGGCGCCAGCGCGGTCGCGATGCTCATGAACCGGGTCTCGCTCGCCAGCACGCTCAGGTGGCAGCACAGCCCGGTCTCCGCCGCCAGCCGGTCCATCACCGGCTGCGCGGCGTGCTGCAGCCGCCGCGTCGGGGGATGGCGCGTCGCCAGGTCGAACAGCCGAAGCGTGAGGCTGTACGCGCCGCTTTCGGCGTCGCGCGCGATATAGCCGCGCCGCTGCAGCACGCCCAGCATGCGGAAGATCTCGCTGGCGGACCGGCCGACCCGTTCGGCGACCTGTTTCTGCGTCAGGCCCCCCGGCTCGTTCGCCAGCACCTCCAGAAGGTCCAGCCCCTTGTCCAGCGCGGGGGCCGAACTGGCGGCTTCCTGACGATTGGCGTTGACATCCTGCGGCATTCGATTTTTGCTCTTGAAAATCCAATTTCACCCAAGAAAGTGAATTAGGCAGAAGGAACGCCACATGAAAGCGCTGAGCCCCGAGAAGGTCTCATTCTACAACGAGCACGGCTACTACGCCCCGATCCGGGTCATGGAGGAGGCGGACGCCACCGCGCTGCGCGCCAAGCTGGAAGCGCACGAGGCCGCCCACGGCCGGCTGCGCGGACCGATGCGCCACAAGAGCCACCTGCTGTTCACCTGGCTCGACCAGCTTATCCGCAACGACGCGATTCTCGACGCGGTGGAGGACATCATCGGTCCGAACATCCTGTGCTGGGGCTCGAGCTTCTTCATCAAGGAGGCGCAGGACAAGGGCTATGTCTCCTGGCACCAGGACTCGACCTATTGGGGCCTGGACCCGGCCGACATCGTCACCGCCTGGGTCGCGCTGTCGGAAAGCACCGCCGCGAACGGGGCGATGCGGGTCATCACCGACACGCACAAGCTGGACCAGATCGCGCACCGCGACACGTTCGCGGAAGGCAACCTGCTGAGCCGCGGGCAGGAGATCGAAGTCGAGGTCGACGAGGCCCAGGCGCGGATGCTGGAACTGCAGCCCGGCGAGATGTCGCTGCACCATGTCCGGCTGATCCACGGATCGGACCCGAACCCGTCGACGCGCCGGCGCATCGGCTTCGCGATCCGCTACCTGCCCACCCATGTCCGCCAGGTCGTCGGCATGCGCGACACCGCGACGCTGGTGCGCGGCGTGGACGCCTATCACAACTTCCTGCCGGAACAGCGCCCCGCCTCGGATTTCGGGCCGGAGGCGCAGGCCTTCCACGCGCAGGTCATGGGCGCGAACCAGGACATCCTGATGCGCGGCACCGGCCGCCAGACCGCCGCCTGACCCCGCCGCCTGACCCGTCACATCACGCGACCGGCCGCAGAGCCGGCGCCTTCAAGGGAGAAACGCCCATGAAATCGGGCCTGTACGCGCGGCTGCGCTGGCTGATCATGATCATCCTGTTCATCGGGGGCGGGATTTCGTACCTCGACCGAGCGGCGCTGTCGGTGGCGGCGCCATTGCTGTCGAAGGACCTGGGGCTGGACCCGGCCCAGCTTGGCATCGTCTTCAGCTGCTTCTTCTGGGGCTATGCGCCGTTCTGCTTCGTCGGCGGCTGGGCCTCGGACAAGATCGGGCCGAAGAACGTCTTTACGATCGCCATGACGGTCTGGTCGGTGTTCTGCGGCCTGACGGCGGCGGCGACCGGGATCGTGACGCTGGTGATCGTGCGGATCATCTTCGGCACCGGCGAGGGGCCGTTCAGCTCGACCGCCAACAAGGTCGTCGCCAACTGGTTCCCCCGCCATGAGCAGGCGAGCGCCATCGGCATCGCCAATGCCGGCCAGCCGCTGGGCGCCGCGCTGGCCGGTCCGCTGGTGGGCATGATCGCGCTCGCCGTCGGCTGGCGGGCGTCGTTCATCGTCATCGCCGCGGTCGGCCTGCTCTGGGTCGCCGGCTGGGTGCTGCTGATGAAGGACCGGCCGCACGAGCACCGGCTGCTGCGCGACGTCCCGCCGGAGGAACTGGCCGAGGAAGCGCCGCCCCCTCCGCCGCCGGCGACGATCCCGCTGGGCACCTACCTGCGCCGCCCGGCGATCCTGGCGACCGGCTTCGCCTTCTTCGGCTATGCCTATATCCTCTATTTCTTCCTGTCCTGGTTCCCCAGCTACCTGACCATGGCGCGGCACCTCAGCGTCCATGACATGGCGTTCACCAACGCGATCCCCTGGCTGGTCGGGTTCCTGGGCCTCGCGTCCAGCGGCTTCGTCTGCGACGCGGTGTTCCGCCGCACCGGGAACGCGCTGTTCTCGCGCAAGCTGATCCTGGTGGGCAGCCTGGCGATCGCCGCGGTGTGCGTGGCGCTGGCCGGCGTCGCGAGCACCATCGCGATGGTCGTCACGCTGATGGCGGTCTCGGTGTTCTTCATGTACCTGACCGCCAGCACCTATTTCGCCATCGTGCTGGATACGGTGGAGGGCGCGCGGGTCGGCGCGGTCGGCGGGTTCGTGCACCTGATCGCCAACTGCGCGGGGATCGTGGCGCCGATGGCGACCGGCTTCCTGGTGCAGGCGACGGGGACGTTCACCAGCGCGTTCATCCTGACCGGTGCGATCGCGGTGCTGGGCGCGCTGTCGGTGGCCGTCTTCGTCCGCCGACCGGCGCCGGAGACGCGGGCGGAAGAGGGGGTCGCGGTAGCGCTTTAGCACCGCGTTCTGCGGGGCTCGAGACGGTCGGCATGCGGGGTGCGACGCCCCGTATGCCGACGTTCGGGCGGCGGTATCGCGTGGCTTTTCGATTTTCCTCGAATTGTCATTGATACGCCCGATGGCCTTGTGCTAGTCCGATGTCACGCCAAGCGCCGTCGATCGCGGCCTTCATCGTCACGATCCGGCTCGACCGGGCCGTGACGGAAAGGGTCGTGTCACGCGAAACATCGGATTCTGGCATGGACAGCTCCCAAACCGTGCAGGCCCTCTCGGCCCTCGCGCATGAGACGCGCCTCGCGATCTTCCGCATGCTGGTGGAGCGCGGGCCCGACGGACTCCCGGCCGGCGTCATCGCCGAACGGCTCGACATCCCGCCATCGTCGCTGACCTTTCACGTCCAGCACCTTCACCGTGCCGGACTGATCACGCAGCGCCGGGTGAGCCGGCAGCTCATCTATGCCGCCGACTTCGCCGCGATGAACGGGTTGATCGGGTTTCTCACCGAGAACTGCTGCGGCCGCGGCGCCTGTGCGCCGGCCTGCCGGCCGGAGGTCGATACGCCGCCGCCCCCCGCGCGCAACCGCTCCGCCTGACCCACGACACCGGACACCGGGACACGAAAGGACAGACCAATGGACGCCCCACTAGACACCCCAATGGACGCCCCAATGGACGCGAATGCGGTCAAGGAGATGGTCCGCGACCGCTATCACGGCATCGCGGCCGGGACCGTCGCCGACGCGGCCGCCGCTTCCTGCTGCGGTGCGGCGACCGGCGCCACCGCCGACGGCAAGTCGAAGCAGATGGGCTATTCCGCCGATGACCTGGCAGCCGTGCCGGAAGGGGCCAATCTCGGCCTCGGTTGCGGCAACCCGCAGGCCATCGCGGCCATGCGGCCCGGCGAGACCGTCATCGATCTCGGCAGCGGCGCAGGCTTCGACTGCCTGCTCGCCGCCAGGCAGGTCGGGCCGGACGGTCGCGTGATCGGCGTCGACATGACCCATGAGATGCTGAAGCGCGCCCGCGACAACGCCGCGCGCATCGGCGCGGAGAACGTCGAGTTCCGCCTGGGCGACATCGAACACCTGCCCGTCGCCGACAACACCGCCGACGTGATCCTGTCGAACTGCGTGATCAACCTGGTGCCGGACAAGGCGCAGGTCTTCCGCGAAGCCTTCCGCGTGCTGAAGCCGGGCGGGCGGCTCGCGATCTCGGATGTGGTGAACATCCACGAACTGACGGCCGAACTGGCGCGCGATCAGGCTCTGGTCTGCGGCTGCATCGCCGGCGCGGCGCCGGCGCAGAGCATCAGGGGATGGCTGGAAGCGGCCGGCTTCCGCGACGTGCGCATCGAGGTGAAACCGGACAGCCGCGACATGATCGCAAGCTGGGCGCCTGGCCGCGGTATCGAGGAGTACGTTTCCTCCGCAATCATCGAGGGCCGCAAGCCGGGCGCGGACGAAGCCGCGTGCTGTGCCCCAAGCTGCTGCGGATGAACGCCATGGCACACCGCCCTTTCGACGTGCTGTTTCGGTGCGCGGGCAACGACGACGCGATCGAGGATCACGCATCATGAACGGGTCAAGCATCGCCGCGGCCGGGATTTCCGCGCCCAGGCCCGGCATGGGCGTCTTCGAGCGCTTCCTGACCGTCTGGGTCGCGCTCTGCATCATCGTCGGCGTGGTCCTCGGTCGGTTCGTGCCCGGCGTCTTTCACCTGCTGGGCGAGGCGACCGTCGCCCAGGTCAACATGCCGGTTGCCTTGCTGGTCTGGCTCATGGTCATTCCGATGCTGCTCAAGATCGATCCCGCCGCGCTGAAGGAGGTGGGCCGGCATTGGCGCGGCATCGCCACCACGGTCGGGGTCAACTGGCTGATCAAGCCGTTCTCCATGGCGCTGCTGGCCTGGATCTTCATCGCGCACCTGCTGCGGCCCTACCTGCCGCCCGACCAGATCAGCAGCTACATCGCCGGCTTGATCCTGCTCGCCGCCGCGCCCTGCACGGCCATGGTGTTCGTCTGGTCGAACCTGGTGGAGGGAGAGCCCCACTTCACGCTGAGCCAGGTCGCGCTCAACGACACCATCATGGTGCTGGCCTTCGCGCCGATCGTCGGGCTGCTGCTGGGTCTTTCGGCGATCACCGTGCCCTGGGACACGCTGTTCCTGTCCGTCGTCCTCTATATCGTGGTGCCCGTGGCGATCGCGCAGGTCTGGCGGCGTGCCCGGCTGGCGCAGGGCGGGGCGCCCGCGCTCGACCGCACGCTGCGGGCCCTCGCGCCCATCTCTCTCTCGGCGCTGCTTCTGACGCTGGTCCTGTTGTTCGGGTTGCAGGGGGAGCAGATCATCCGCCAGCCGACGGTCATCGTGCTGCTTGCGGTGCCGATCGTGATCCAGGTCTACCTCAACGCCGGCATCGCCTACTGGCTGAACCGAGCGCTCGGCGTCGAATGGTGCGTGGCGGGTCCGTCGGCGCTGATCGGGGCAAGCAACTTCTTCGAGTTGGCTGTGGCGACCGCGATCGTGCTGTTCGGCTTTCAATCCGGCGCGGCACTCGCCACCGTCGTCGGCGTGCTGGTCGAGGTGCCGGTGATGCTGTCCGTGGTGCACATCGTCCGGCGTTCGCGCGGCTGGTATGAGAGGGGGCAGGGCGCGGCCTGAGCCTTACGCGGCGCGCGATCGCCTGTGGTTCCGACCCTGGCATCCGGCCAAAGGGGGGCGGAACAAGGGAGGCGGGGGCAAAATTCCAACGCAAAACCGACTGGCGTCAGTGCCTCATCCCTGAATTTCACGAAAGGATATCAGGGATGAACAGGCGACTGACCCAATCGACTTGCTTAATGTCCGCTTTGGACCCGGAATCCGCTGGATTCCGGGTTCGGGACACTAGCCTCGCGCCGGCGGAACCGGAGCGGGGGCCGGCGCGGGCTGCGGGGCCGCTTGGACCGGTGCCGGCTCTGGCGGCGGCGGGGGGGGCTTCTGGGAACAGGCCGCGAGGAGCGCAACGGGGACCAAGACGGCCACCATTGTCGCACCACCGAACCGCCTGCGACGAGTTACTGTCTCGGAAACGGCAACCATCCGCTACTCCTTCACTGCACTACTCGTAGACACAGCAAATTTTAAGGGCAATTCTGAACGAAGTGTCAAACTATTAGTTGTGCGGATCGGCAGAGGTCGAGGAATGGTGCGAGTGTGTATGCCGTGGCGGACGGTCGGCTTCGGCCGCCAAAAACCTTCGACTTTTGCCCGATCCCGGGTATCGCGACGCAACAAAATCGCAGGCGGCATGATCGCTCTCGTCGCGGTATGTTCATTAACCGCCTGCGGCACGGATCCGCAGCCGGAGGCGGCCTCCATCCTGGCACCGCAGGGCGATACGGACCTCCGCAGCCGGATCGAGGACGCGTCTGACCTCGTCGTCGACGGTGAGCGGCTGAATGCCGCGCTGCTGCAGCGCTTCTACGCGCGCCATGACTTCGAGCCGGTCTGGACGACACGGCCGGAACAGGCGGATTCGCTGGTGGACGCGGTGCTGCATGCCGGCGACCAGGGGCTCAACCCGGACCTGTTTCACGCCGATCTGCTGCAGCGCAGCGAAACATTGCCGCCGGTCGATCGCGAATTGGTGCTGTCGGACGCTTTCCTGTCCTACGCGGACGCGCTGGCCCGTGGCGCGGTGCCGGTCGAGCGCCGCGGCGATGACGAAGTGTTGACTCCCGGGCCGGTCAATGTGGCCGCCGTTCTCGACGACGCGATGGACAGTTCCGATCCGGCGGCGGAGATCGAGGCGCTGGCGCCGACCACGCCGACCTACACGGCGCTGCTGGACGCCTTGCGGAAGTATCGCGCGGCCGCCGCGGCCGGCAACAAGGTCGCCAAGGGCCGCGTGCGGACGATCGAGGTGAACCTTGAACGCCAACGCTGGCTGCCGCGGTCGCTGCCGGAGGACCGGGTCTGGGTGAACGTCGCGGACCAGCGGCTGGTGCTTTATCGCGACGACCAGCCGGTGTTCTCGACCCGGGTCGTCGTGGGCGAAGACGTCAAGCACAACCAGAGCCCGGAGTTTCGCGCCACGATCGACGCGAGCTTCTTCAACCCGCCATGGGTCATCCCCAAGGACATCGTGACGGCCGAGATCCTGCCGGCGATCAGCCGCGACCCGAACTATCTGGTCCGGAACAACATGGTCATGCTGCCCAGCGGCGAGGCTGAGCAACTGCCGGGACCCGATGCAGGGCTCGGGCAGATCATGTTCGATATGCCGAACCGGTTCGACGTCTACCTGCACGACACGCCGGACAAATACATCTTCAACCGCGACAACCGCCGCATCAGCCACGGATGCATCCGGGTGCAGGACCCGCGCGAATTCGCCGCCCTGCTGATGCAGCAGCCGAAAGACGAGATCGACGAAGGGATCGCGGCGGGCGGCACGACCCGGCACGACCTTCCGACGCCGGTGCCGGTGTTCGTGGTCTATCAGACGGCATTCGTCGATGCCGACGGGAAATTGCAGTTCCGCCCGGACTTCTACGACCGCGATGCCGGGATCTGGCGAAAGCTGCAGAAACCCTCTTTGGGCAAGGAGCCCACGGTGCAGGCGGATAACCGGCCGGGCCCTTCCGGCGGCCCCCACGGGGGGCCGGTTCTCTGAAATCCGCGCGTGCTCGCCCGCCCGCTCGGACCCCGGCTTCGCGGCGTGAGTCCGGGGCGGCGACGGACGGGCGGAAACCCGCGCGGCGCGGCGGCCCGCGCGTCGTCGCCATCGTTTGACGCCCCCTCCGGTCGTCGCCTATCAGTGACGACCGGTTCAAGAGGAACGACGCATGGACCTCTCCTTCACGCCCGAGGAACTCGCGTTCCGCGACGAGGCTCGGCATTTCTTCCGCACCGAGATCCCCCGATCCATCCGCGACAAGGTCGCCGAGGGTGAGGGACTGACCCGCGACGACATGATCACGTCGCAGCGCATCCTCAACGCCCGCGGCTGGGCGACGCCGAACTGGCCGGTGGAGTGGGGCGGGCGCGGCTGGTCGCCGGTGCAGGTCTATTTCTACCAGGACGAGATGCAGCAGGCGAACTGCCCGCCGCCGATCGGCTTCAACGTCTCGATGGTGGGGCCGGTCATCGCCCAGTTCGCCAACGACGACATCAAGCGCCGCTTCCTGCCCGCCACGGCGAACGCCGACATCTTCTGGTGCCAGGGCTTCTCGGAGCCGGGATCGGGGTCGGACCTCGCCTCGCTGCGCACCAAGGCAGAGCGCAAGGGCGACAAGTACATCGTCAACGGCCAGAAGATCTGGACCACGCTGGCGCAATACGCCGACTGGATCTTCTGCCTGGTGCGCACCGATCCGGCGGCGAAACAGCAGGAAGGCATCTCCTTCCTGCTGATCGACATGAAGACCCCCGGCATCACCGTCCGCCCGATCGTCACGATCGACGGCGGCCGCGAGGTGAACGAGGTGTTCTTCGACAACGTCGAAGTCCCGGTCGAGAACCTGGTGGGCCAGGAGAACAAGGGATGGGACTACGCGAAGTTCCTGCTGGGCAACGAACGCACCGGCATCGCCCGCGTCGGCATGTCCAAGGCCAAGGTCGCGCGCATCAAGGAACTCGCCGCGCTGGAGTTCAAGGGCGGCCGGCCGATGATCGAGAACCCGCGCTTCATGGAGAAGCTGACGGCGATCGAGATCGAGCTGAAGGCGCTGGAGATGACCCAGCTCCGGGTCGTCTCGGATGAAAGGAAACGGGAAAAGGGCAAGCAGAACCCCGCGTCCTCGATCCTGAAGCTGAAAGGTTCGGTGATCCAGCAGCAACTGACCGAACTGCTGATGGAGGTGGTGGGGCCGTTCATGATGCCGTACCAGCGGGAGTTCGACGGCAACAACGAACCCGTCGTCGGTCCCGACTATGCGACCGAGGCGGCGCCGATGTATTTCAACTACCGCAAGGTCTCGATCTACGGCGGGTCGAACGAGATCCAGCGCAACATCATCGCCAAGGCGATACTGGGTCTCTGAGGGGGTTCCGATGGATTTCGACCTGACCGACGACCAGCGCCTGCTGAAGGACAGCGTCGACCGGCTGATCGCCGATCACTACGCGTTCGAGCAGCGCAAGAAATACCTGCGGGAACCGGCGGGCCATTCGGCCGCCATGTGGGACCAGATCACCGAACTCGGCCTGCTGGGCCTGCCGTTCCCCGAAACCCTGGGCGGCTTCGACGGCGGCGCGGTGGAGACGTCGATCGTCATGGAGGCGTTCGGCCGCGGCCTGGTGCTGGAACCCTATTTCGCCACCGTCATCCTGGGCGGCGGCCTGCTGCGCCGGTTCGCCGGCACCGACGCGCTGGGCGGCCTCGCGCCCCGGATCGCCGCGGGCAAGCTGAAACTGGCCTTCGCCCACGTCGAGCGCCAGTCCCGCTACGACCTGGGCGACGTGACCACCGCCGCGCGCAAGCAGGGGCCCGGCTATGTG
>NZ_DASZTJ010000210.1:0-6928 GCF_035548235.1 Rhodopila sp. | reverse complement strand
AAAATCCATTTTCAGATCAAATGACATCGGATATTTCTGTAACGAAATAGAACCGTTGGCCGGACCCCGTGATCGGATTCCCCGATCATACCCCCGCCGGGCCAAGGCGATCGGAAACCCCGTCATGGCTCGGCTCGACCGGGCCATCTCTTTCCCGGGCGTCATGGGGTCGCCCGGTCGAGCCGGGCCACGACGCAGGCGGCGATTCCGACCCCGCTGACGCGGCCTTCCGCGAAAACCGGGGGTAAGCGTCGATGGTCGGCGGACATCGGGCATCACGGCAGTCGCCCCACGCGGCGCCCTGTGACGGCCAGCCCTAGCCCGGTCATCCGCGATCGGAGGTCGTCGCGCAACCCGGCAATATCGGGCGACACGATCAATTATGACATCGGAAATATATCGAAAGCCCACCTCTCTTGACAGGTCTCGAGTTGTGACCTTGAAATGAAGGAGGGGATAAGTATGAATAATTCCGAAATCGATATCAACGGGACGCGGCGTCTTCGCCGAAATTGCAGTTTCATGTCTTCGGCAACCGGTTGGCCGCGCGTTTCGCGTAGATGGCTGGCGGACGGTGCGACAATTGCGAATACGTATTCTTCCGTATCGCCGCACGACTCTGAAATGTCCTCCCAGCGTCATCCGTCCTTCGCCGCAACGGCTTACCCTTCGGCGCGCGTATGATTAAACATAGAATCGTTCGCCGCGTTCGCGTGGCCCTGCTTGTCCCCTTGGTCGGCTTCTTCCATGGGGCCGCCCTCGCGCAGCCGGCGCCGCAGGTCGTTACGCCCCAGCAGGGCACGCCCATCCCCCAGATCGCACCGCGCCAGCCGCCCAATGTCGGCCCCGGCCTCGGCGCCGCGCCTTCCGGCGCCGCGCCCCTCGCGGCCCCCGCGGAAACCATGGCCATCCGCTCCGTCGCGGTCGAAGGCAGCAGCATCTTCCCCCAGGAAAAGCTGCTCGGCGTCGTCGGCGGCCTCACCGGTTCGGCCGTCCCGCTCAGCCGGGTGGAGGCCGCACGCACCGGCCTGCTCGATCTCTACCGCGACAACGGCTACACCTTCACCACGGTCGACGCCGTTCTCGGCCCCGACGGAACGATGCATTTCCGCATCGGTGAGGCGCAGGTGACCGAGGTCCTGCTGGACGGCAACATCGGTCCCGCCGGGGAGCAGGTGCTGCGCTTCCTCGACCATCTGCGCGACGTGCATCCGCTGAACGTCGCGGACCTGGAACGGTGGCTGCTGCTGGCCAAGGACATCCCCGGTGTCTCCGTCGACGCGGTGCTGCGGCCCGCCGGCACCGCCCCCGGCGCCCTGACCCTGGTCGCCCAGGTTCGCCGCCAGGCGGTCACCGGCTATATCACCGCCGACAACCGCGCGGATCCCAACGCGGGGCCGGAGCAGGGGCTGGCCGTCATCCAGTTCAATTCGTTCACCTCGTTCGCCGAACGCACCCAGTTGTCGCTGTTCGGTTCCGCCCGCGCGACGCAGATCTTCGGCCAGGCGGACGAGGAGTTCTATGTCGGCGGCTCCGGCCTGACCGTGCACGCCTATGCCGGCCACGGCTATATCCAGCCCTCCGGCCTGCTGGGCGAATTCGGCTATGATGGCGAAACGACCGTGGTCGGCATGGGCGCGCGCTACCCGCTGATCCGCCGCCGTCCCTACAGCCTGACGCTGGAGAGCTCGTTCGACACGCTCTACACCGACATCACCCTGGGCGATAATGTCGCCGGCAACAATCTGCACCTGGGCCACGACGCAGTCCGGGTCCTTCGCTTCGGCGCTATCGGCGCGGCCTATGACCAGTTCCTGGGTGACACGCGTCCGGCCGCCAACCAGCTCACGGTGCGTCTGTCGCAGGGCCTGTCGATCTTCGGTGCAACGACCGAACTGCGGGCGGGGGCGCATCCCAGCTTCGTCAAGATGGCGTTCGAAGCGACGCGGGTGCAGACGCTGTTCAACCCCTGGCCGACCGCGACGCTGGCGCTGCAAGGCACGCTGGCTGGCCAATGGAGCAACGACGTGCTGCCGCTGGCCGAGAAATACTACCTGGGCGGCGGCGAGCTGGAGCGCGGCTTCTACGCCGGCCAGGTCACCGGCGACAACGCGCTGGCCGCCTCGGCGGAGCTGCAGTTGACGACGCCGTTCTCGGCGACGGTGTTCGATCGGCCGCTGCGGTTCCAGCCGACCTTTTACTTGTTCTACGACTGGGGCGAAACGTGGGAGAACCAGTCGTCCGATCCCAATGAGCGCCTGCAATCCTGGGGCGGCGGCATCAGGCTGCCGGTGAACGACCGCGTCGAGGTCCAGCTTGAAGGCGTCCACCGCCTGACGATCCAGCCGAACGGCCCGGCCTCGCCGCGGCTGCACGCGAACGCGATCTTCTGGCGGCTGGTGCTGCGGCTATGACGGAACAGGGGAACACCGAGATGACATCCTGGCATCCGCGCTGGCGCACCCGTTCCGTCCGGCGGACGGTCGCGGCCCTGTTCCTTTTGGGCCAGGGCCTGCCCGCCCCGGTGGCGATGGCGCAGACCATTGCGCCGAACGCCGCGCCCCAGGGCGGGCGCGTGGTCGCCGGTTCGGCCGGCATCACCCAGAACCCGGCCACCACGGTCATCAATCAGAGCACGAACCGAGCGGTCATCAACTGGCGGAGCTTCGATGTGGGGCAGGATCATACGGTCCAGTTCCAGCAGCCATCGGCGCAGGCGATGACGCTGAACCGCGTCACGACGCCCAACCCGTCGGTGATCGCCGGGCACATTACGGCGAATGGCGGCATCGCCCTGGTCAACCAGTCGGGCGTGGTGTTCGCCCATGGTTCGCAGGTGCAGGCGCAGTCGGTCATCGTCTCGACCGCCGACATCAGCAACCAGAACTTCATGTCCGGCGGCCCGATGGCCTTCAACCGCGCCGGCAAGCCGGACGCCCGGATCGTCAACGACGGCGACATCACGGTCAAACAGGCGGGGCTGGCCGCGCTGGTGGCCCCGCAGGTGGCCAACCACGGCGTGATCGAGGCGCGGCTGGGCACCGTCGTGCTGGGCGGCGCGGAAACGCACGTGATCGACCTGAACGGCGACGGTCTGGTGTCCTTCGACGTGACCGGCGCGGTGCGCAAGGCCCCCAATAATGGTGAGGCGCTGGTCACCAACACCGGCGTCATCCGCGCCAATGGCGGGACGGTGCAACTGACCGCCGCGGCGGCGGACGGGGTGGTGCAGGACCTGGTGCGGGCCGGGGGGCGCATCCAGGCGAACACCGACGCGGCGACCGGCAAGACCGGCCGCATCCTGCTGGAGGGCACGGGCGGCAGCATCAGCGTGGCCGGCGACGTCTCGGCCCAGGGTCTCGCCGCCGGCACCAAGGGCGGCACGATCGGCGTGCTCGCGGACGCGGTGCAGGTGGAGAAGACGGCGCGCATCAATGCCTCGGGCCGGGCCGGCGGCGGCACGATCGCGATCGGCACCAGCCTGCCCGGTGCGGCGACGCAGCGGCTGGCGCAGGGGACCGGCATCGCCAAAGGGGCGGTGATCAAGGCCGACGCGACCGACAGGGGCAATGGCGGCCATGTCGTGGTGAACTCGGTGCAGGAGACCACGGTGGCGGGCGACATCAGTGCGCGCGGCGGGCCGAACGGCGGCGATGGCGGCCTGGTGGAGGTTTCCGGGCAGGGCAATTTCTCCCTGATCGGCGTCATCGACGCCGGCGCTCCGGCCGGGCATCAGGGTTTGATCGTTGTGGATCCGGACACGCTCGAGGTGGTCGCGGACACCGATCCCAGGATCAATCTGAACAGCGGCAACCTGGCGAGCGGAACGCTGGCATTCTCCGACGGCCCGACGAGCAGCTTTATCGGCACGTCGACGATCGGGTCCTTCAGCGGCGCCCTGACGCTGCAGGCCTCGACCAGCATCACCGTCAGCGTGGGTGTCGATAAGACTGCGGGCGACCTCACGCTCGAGAGTCCGACCCTCACGCTCAACGCCCCGGTGACGCTGGAGAACGGCGATCTCAGCCTCATCGGCGGCACCATCAACATCAACAGCACCCTGACGGTGACGGCGGCGCACCAGGTCATCCTGACGCCCTTGTCAATCCCAGGGGCCGTCGTGCCGCTGGTCGTTGCCGAAGGCACGAATGGCGTCATCAACGCCGGCACGCTGACCCAGGGCGGGGACGGCGGTTTCGCGACAATTAGCCTGACGGGCGCCAACAAGATCGCGACGATCGACATCCTGAATGCCACCAACCTGACCGTCGTTGATACGCAGGATCTGGTCGTATCCAATCTGGTTCGCGGCGACACCACGCTTTCTCTCCAGGTCGATGGTGGAAACCTGACGGTCGATGGGGAGGTCTTGTCGGAGGGCAGCGCGAATCCGACATCGCAGCTTTTTGCCAGCGGCAACATCACCATCGGCCCGAACGGCTTCGTCTCCGCGGACAACCTCCAGATCGAGGCCGGCTACAATTTCACGACCGGCGCGCCCGATCTTGGCGCCGCGGGCGGGATCCTCATCCAAGGCGCCATTTTCGGCGCTCGAAACGCCGAAGGCGCAACGCTCGACACGCCCGTGTTCCTGGCAGCAGGTCGCGGCGGCATTACCGAGAACGGTGGAACCATCCAGGCGGCGACCCTGACGTTGCAAAGCGGTGGCGACGTGACGCTTACGACGATCACGCCGCCCGGACCCGACGGCACCGGGGGCCCCGCGGCGAGCAACGAGATCAATGTCCTCGGCGCCAGCTCCGTCCAGGGCAATTTCACCCTGGCCACCTATACGATTCCCGATCCGAACAGTGTGCTCACACCTTCGTTGCAGATAGCCGGCAATGTCGACGTGACCGGCACGTTCAACGTTCAGGCTGTCGGCGCTGGCCTGGAGGAGGTGACCGGCGGCCGCATCCTGGCGAATACCCTCGTGGCGAATGCCGACGACACGATTTCGCTGCTCGGCGACAACCAGATCGGCGTCCTGGGGCAGATCAGCGGCTTCGGCGTTTTCATCCACAATTCCGTCGATCTGCAGGTGGACGGTCCGATCGACAGCGGTGGCGGGCTTACCGTCGCGTCGGAAGGCAACCTCGTGGTGAACGGCAGCCTGACCACCACGGACAGCGACATGTTGCTCCAGGCCGGCGGCAACCTGACGCTGAGCTCGACAGGCTCTCTCGTGGCCAATCTGGGCGAGGGCAGTACCGCTTCCATCACGCTGGAGGCGGCAGCACCCGGGGGCACGTTCGATCCCACCTTGTCGGGCTCCATGACGCTCGCCGGATCGATCTCCGCGGTCACGGGCGTGACCCTGCATGCCGGGACGGGCGGCATCCACCAGACCGGCGGCAGCATCCAGGGCCAGACATTGGCGGTTCGGTCGGGCGGCGACGCGTTGCTCTTCCGGGGCGGCGCGACCGGCGGGACGCCGAACAGCATCACCAGCGGCATCGCTGCCCAGGTCGCCGGCGACTTCGAGTTCGACAATGGCGACACCGACATCACCATCCCGGGCGCGATCAGCGCCGGCGCGATCGGGCTGCGTACGACCGGGACGCTGAACCTGACGGAGACCTGTGCCCGCGTCGCGCCCTTCTGCACGCCCGCCAGCCTGAACGCGGGCGCCGGCCGCATCTCGCTTGAAGCCGGCGCCCTGGCGTTCGACACCGGCGTCACCGTCACGGGGGGGCTGGTCGAGATCGCGCCCGCAACGAACGTGCCCCTGGTGGCCGGCGATCCGGCCGGGACGATCATGACCGGCAGCTTCATGGTCAACCAGGACGTCCTGTCCGACATAACCGCGACGACGCTGCGGCTGGGTGCCGACACCTTCGGCGGGACCACGACGGTCACGAGGGCCAGCCTGGTGAACCTCAGCGGGCCGGTTACCCAGATCGGCACGCTCGATCTGCGCAGCCTGGGCGACATCACCCAGGGCGCGGCGTTCCAGGTCGGAACGCTCACGGGCGCGGCGGGCGGCAACATCGTCCTGACGAACGGCGGCAACACGGCGACGACGATCGGCGACCTTTCCGCCGGCGGCACGCTTAGTCTGACCCTCGGCTCCGACATGTCCTTGGCCGGCACCGTGTCGGGCACCACCGTCACCTTGGACTCCAGCGGCAACATCAGTGAGACCGGGGCAGGAATCGTCATCGCCGACCAGCTCGCGTTGGCGGCGACCGGATCGATCGCACTGGGCGGCGCCAACCAGGTCGCGCAGCTTCTGGACTCCAGTGCCGGCACCACGCTGCTGCTCAATGATGTGGCGCCGACCTTGAACGTGGCGGCCGGCAACGTGGTGCAGGCCGGCGAGGCTGTGACCCTGATCGACACAGGGGACCTGACGATCGCCGGCACGATACGGCAGGCGCCGTCCAGGACGCCGTCGATCTTCAGCGTCACGCTGACCTCCGGCGGCGACATCACCGAACCTGGTGGTGGGATCATCCAGGCCGATCAACTCACCCTGACGGCACTGGATGGATCGGTCGACCTGCCCGGCGCGAATCAGGTGGGGCAGCTTTTGAGCTCCACGATCGGCGGCAACCTGTTCTTCAACGACGTCATGCCGACCGGCCTGACGGTGCCGGACGGACAAACCGTCCGTGCGGATGAGGGGATGACGCTGGTCAACACCGGAGACGTGACGATCGGCGGTATCTTGTCTGGTCCCACCGTGACGCTGACGTCCGGCACCAATGTCCAGGAGACCGGGACCGGCTTCATCGTGGCCGACCAACTCGCGCTGACGGCGGAAGTTGGATTGATTGCCCTGGGTGGCGCCAACCAGGTCTCGGAACTTCTGTCCTCGACCGCCGGCACCACGCTGGTCTTCAACGACGTGATGGCAACGGGCCTGACGGTGCCGACCGAGAATACCGTTCAAGCCGGCCAGGCAATGACGCTGACCAACACCGGG
>NZ_DASZTJ010000209.1:0-2528 GCF_035548235.1 Rhodopila sp. | reverse complement strand
CGCTGTGGCTGGCCGCGCTGGTGGGCGGCTTCGGCCGGGGCGGCAACGGCGCGGCCGGGCCGTTCGCGCCGGTCGAGCAGGCCTGGCTGGCGCAAGCCCTGACCCCGGTGCGGCGCGGACCGGTCTACAGCCTGAACGCGGCGCTGGGCTTCCTCGGCAACGCGGCGGGGGCGGTCCTGGCCGCGTCGCCGTCCCTGGTGCGGACCGTGCTGCCGGGCGCGCTGTCGTACCGGCCGCTGTTCCTGCTGGCCGCGGTGGGGTCCCTGCTGTGCTGCGCGCTGCTGCTGCGGACACCCGACTCCGAGGCCAGCCCCGCGCCGCCGGAGCCGCCGACCCCGCACGAGGACCGGCGGGAGAACCGCCTGGTGCTGCGGCTGATGGTTGCGAACATGATGAACGGGGCGGGCATCGGCGCGACCGGGCCGCTGATCGCCTATTGGTTCGCGATCCGCTTCGGCGAGGGACCGGCCGAGATCGGGCCGCTGATGGCGGCCGGCTTCCTGATGGCGGCCGTCGCGTCCCTGGGCACCGGGCTGCTGTCGCGCTGGGTGGGCGTCGTGCGCGCCGTCGTGGCGATGCGCCTGGTCGGCCTCGGGCTGCTGATCGCCCTGCCGTTCGCCGGCAGCTTCTGGCTGGCGGCCACGCTGTGGGTGCTGCGGGCGATGTTCAATCGCGGCACCACCGGCGCCCGCTCCGCCCTCAATGTCTCGATCGTCCGCGCCCGCCGGCGCGGCTTCGCGGCCAGCATGGGGAACGTCTCGACCCAGGTGCCGCGCGCGGTCAGCCCGATGCTGACCGGGGTCCTGTTCGCGGCGGGCGATCTGGGGCTGCCGTTCTTCATCGGGGCGGCGTTCCAGGGGGCGTACCTGGCGCTGTACTACTGGGGGTTCCGCCAGGTGGACCCAGGGGTGGAACCGGTGCGCGGGCGCTGACATCGAGCGGTCTGTCCCGTCGTGGTCTCCGCCGTCCTGACAGTCCTGTCCGGTCCGTGCTATCGTCGCGGCAAGACCGGGAGGATAGAACAATGACCATCCGTGCCCTCGGCTATGTCGGCATCGGCGCCGCAGACCTTGGCGACTGGACGGATTTCGCCACCAACTGGCTTGGCATGCAGATGATCGAGCGCGGCAACACCGCCCGCGCCTTCCGCATGGACGACCGGGCGCAGCGTCTGGTCATCGACCGCAGCCTGTCCGACGGCGAACGGTATTTCGGGTTCGAGGTCGCGGACGCGGCGGCCCTGGACGCCCTGGCCGCGACGCTGGACGCGCACAAGGTCGCGGTGACGCAGGAGCCGGCGAGCCTGGCCGCGCAGCGTTTCGTGACCGGCCTGATCAGCTTCCGCGACCCCGCCGGCAACCGGCTGGAGGCGTTCCACGGCGCCGCCGTCGCCGATACGCCGTTCAAGCCCGGCCGAACGATCTCGGGCTTTCGGACCGGGCCGCTGGGGATGGGCCACGTGGTCTTTCATGTAACGAAAATAGACGACCTCCTGTCCTTCTACATCGACGTCCTGGGCTTCGCGGTCAGCGACTACATCACGACGCCGTTCCGGGCCTATTTCATGCACGTGAACCCGCGGCACCACTCGGTGGCGCTGATCGAAACCGGCAAGCAGGACCTGCATCATTTGATGGTGGAGCTGTATTCGCTGGACGACGTGGGCCAGGGCTACGACATCGCGCTGGGCGACCCCGAACGGATCGCGACCACGCTGGGGCGGCACCCGAACGATGCGGTGACGAGCTATTACCTGCGCTCGCCGTCCGGGTTCATGCTGGAATACGGCTGGGGCGGGAAGGACGTGACCCCCGGCAACTGGACCGCGTCCGAGGTCACGGTCGGCCCCAGCCTGTGGGGCCACGACCGCGCCTGGCTGCCGGCGGAGCAGCGGGCGCAATCCCGGGCGCTGCGCCTGAAGGCGGCCGCGGACGGCAAGCGGGAGCCGTTGCGGGTGCTGGACGGCAACTTCGTCCGCCAGGCCGGGGCGTGCCCGTGGTGGGACGCCGTGACGGCGGGGCGCTGACGCGGGGCCTGGTCCGGACGCTACCCCTTCTGGTCCAGCCGCACCCTGGGATCCAGCACCGTATAGAGGATGTCCACGACCAGGTTGATCGTCACGAACAGCAGCACGATCATCATCAGATACGCAACGATCACCGGCCGGTCGAGCACGTTGATGCTGTCGATGATCAGCTTCCCCATCCCCGGCCAGGCGAACACGCTTTCGGTCACCACGGCGAAGGCAATGGTCGACCCCAGTTCCAGCCCGACGACCGTCACGACGGGGATCATGATGTTCTTCAGCACGTGCACGAGCAGAATCCGAGCGGGCGAGAGTCCCTTGGCGCGGGCGAACTTGATGAAGTCGAGGGGCAGGGTTTCGCGCACCCCGGCCCGCGTCAGGCGCAGCACCAGGGAGATGTTGAACAGCGCCAGGTTCAGCGCCGGCATCAGCAGGTGCCGCAGCCCGTCCAGCGTCAGGAAGGACCAGCGCACGCCGAACAGCACGCGGGTCGCGCCGCGCC
>NZ_DASZTJ010000208.1:0-21545 GCF_035548235.1 Rhodopila sp. | reverse complement strand
GAGAGCCAACCCTCCGGCGGTTATTCACGAGTTCAAGCGAGCATCGCATGCCGGCAAAAGCTAAGGCCTCCCCATCAGGCCAACACGACCGCTTCAAGCAGTTAGCCCGAGAGCTAGAATGCGACGAGAGCGATGAAGCGTTCGAACGCGCGCTGGATAAGGTGGCGCACGCGCCGGCTCAGCCGAAGTACGAGCCTAAAAAGCGGAAGCCGAAAGGCGGCGGGGAGTAGAGGCAATGCCGTCGAAGTCTGACGAAAAATGGGCGAAGGCAGAGGCTGATTTGCCTGAGGAAAGCCGCATCCTGCTTCGCCAGATGAAAGAGGACTACATCACCGCCGCACGCCGGCACGCCCCCACATGGACTGGCGGACCAAGTGCGGAAATCCTAGCTGAATTGATCCGTCAGGGATGGCGCAAGTAGCCGATCACGATTTTTTCGGTCGCCCCCTGGAACCTCTTCGTATTCAAACCCATTTGGGGACTCTCCGAAACAAAAGTATCGGCAGGGAAGCAAATGGGAAAGACTGCGAAGCCTATAGAATTCGTACTGACACAAAGCGAAGCTGACATCCTTTCTGAACCCGCTGGGGCCGGCGGACAGCAGGGTTTTCATCAGCAACTGAGGGATCAGTTGCAGAACGGGAATCTAACGATAAGGCTCGATGACGATCAGGTTGGTAAACTAATCCGATACGCTACCCAATATGGCCCCGGCGGATTCCAAGGTAGGTTGCGCAAGGCGTTTGGTCGTACGCTTCGTACCCTTCTTTCCGCCTGATTCGACCGCCTGGGCAGCATTTAGGTCGGATCGCCGAAAAATTGTCACGACGCGAAAGCGGTGGTTGGTCGATTTGACCATGCCAATCACCGCTTCCACATCAAAACAGTCCTTCCGGTACATCGGCAGCACTTGATCCAACCATACGATGTGCGCTCCCGCCGAAGCGCGCTGCAATGCGCGCAGCACAACATTGCGCCTAACCATACTCGTTTGATATCGCTCAGCGTCCTCGACGCTGTAAGGTGGGTCGGCCAATATCAGGTCATATTTTTCAAGAGGTACGCAGGTTAGCGTTTGCGCGTCATCAACGTAAGTTGGTCCCAGCTTAGGGTTTATATCGACCGTGTCGCCAGGAAGCGCCTCCAGGTCGACTTTCCCCGAAAAGATGTGGAGAACTCGCTTTTTATCGGGAAACAGCGAGCGAATGCGGCGCAGGTATCCGGCCGGATAGCCGCCATAGTAGCCAGTCTTCACGCGATAATCGTTCCCCATAATCCAGGTGCCAACAACGCGGTTGTCTTCTGCGACGAACAGACTCTTGGGAAACTTGGTCTCTCGAACATAGTTGGCGATTCGCTGATCCCAATCCATCGGACCTAACCCTCCGTCCGGAAGTCAGGTTGTACATCGCCTGGGCCATCCTCTCTTTCCGAGAGGATGGCCGCCAACCGCTGCAACATCTCGTCCTCGTCAACACCCGCCGCAGAGGCCAAATCGGTCAGAGTGACGTACCGCTGATTCGCGGGCTTATTATCATTAGGTGTACGCCGCCGTAACCGCTCAACACTCTTTTCCGAACCTATCTGTGCCATTGCCATCTGCCTCTTGATTCTGCGGGCAACGTGGCATAGGACGACATGGGAACATAGATCGATGTCGTAACGTACATTGCGTATCTGCCATGTTTGTACCTGGAGACGGCGGTGTCCGCAGAGACGCTGAGAGATAGCATTCTTAGGTACAGATCAAATTCCCCAACCATTCCTATGTCTCATCCCCTGAGACTTACTCCGCCGGTTTGGGAAGTATAATATTGCCTCCGGCGGGGCCGGCCCTTGACTGCCGCGTCTCCCAAGGCCGTCATTCCGGCCTGGGGCCGTCATCGGCGCCGGCCTCCATGACGTCGGCCCGGGAAGCAGCCGGGATTCCCGGCGCGAATGGTCTGGTTCGCGGTGATCGAATTGGCCATTCGGATCAGACCTGCGGTACGGAAACAGTGCGTCATGCACGTGCCGATCAGTCGCCAGGCCCGGCGGCGGTGAGGGTGCCCGGCCAGCGGACGTCGCCGCGGCGCCGCGCGGGAGGCTTCTGTCCGTGTTGAGCATGACGGCGCTCGTTGTCGCGGCCGGCGCCCTGACCGGCGGCTTCGTCTCCGGCCTTGCCGGTTTCGGCACCGGTCTCATCGCGCTCGGCTTCTGGCTGCATGTGGTGGACCCGCCCACGGCGGCGACGCTGGTCGCCATCTGCTCCGTCGTCTCCCAGGTGCAGAGCATCGGCACGATCTGGCATGCCATCGACTGGCGCCGGTCGGCGCCGATGCTGCTGGCGGGTTTGCTGGGCGTCCCGATCGGCACCTATCTGCTCGACGACCTGCCCGCCCGGACCTTCCGCATCGGGCTCGGCCTGTTCCTGCTCGGCTTCTCGGCCTTCATGCTGCTCTGGCGGCGGGAGCATCGGATGAGTTGGGGCGGCCGGCCCGCCGACGCCGCGGTGGGACTCGCGGGCGGGCTGATGGGAGGATTGACCGGGTTGTCGGGCCCGCTGCCCACCGTCTGGGCGACCTTGCGGGGCTGGGACAAGCACGCGCGGCGCGGCATGTTCCAGGCGTTCAACCTATTGATCCTGGGCGCCGCGCTGGCATGGCATGCCGCCGCCGGCCTGCTGACCGCGGAGATCGGCCGGCTGACGCTGATGGCGTTGCCTGGCACGCTGGCCGGCTCGTGGCTGGGTGTCCGGCTGTACCGGCGGCTCAGCACGCATCATTTCCACCGGGTGGTGCTGGGCCTGCTGGGATTGTCCGGACTGATCATCCTGTGGAGCAGTGTCTGACCGGCCCGACCGGGGGCTGGACGTTCGCCGGCGGCAGGACGATCTTCCGGCCGTGCCGCGTCCCCCCGGTCGTTCGGTCTTTCCCCTCAGGCCGTCACGCGGCGCAGGAACGCGCAGATCACCAGCATCTTGACGATGACGTCGCCGGCGAACGGCTCGATCGCCGCGCTGATCCTCGCCGCCAGCGCCGGCGGCGGCAGAGCCGCCGACGCGGCCAGCCGCACCAGCAGCCGGTCCGCCCGGGACGCCGCCAGGCGTTGGGCCGCGTCGATCGCGCCGGCCAGCCGGCCATCGCTGTCCGGCGGCGCGAGCAGCAGCCAGGCGAACGAGAGATAAGGCGGCCAATGGGCAAGATGCCGGTACATGCTGGCGAGCACCGCGCCCGGACGCCGGGTGCCGAACCCGTTCAGCGTGGTCACCAGCGCCGCGGTCTCGGGTCGCAGGCCCGACAGGTCGAGCAGCTTGGGCAGCCAGATCCGCGGCGCCGCGGCGACCGGCATCGGTTCGGATGCCTCCACGTTTCCCGGCGCACGTCCGTCAAGGCGTGCCCGCAAGGCGGTCAGCGCCACCGCGGCCATCGCATTGGTATGGTCGTAGGCCGCCAGGACGTCCCGGATCGCCGCCAGGTCGTTCGGCCGCAGGCCCAAGCCGGCGTAAACCTCCGGCCGGATCGCGGGCATGGACGGCAGCACAAGGTCCGAACGCAGCGCCGCCGCCTCGCCGGCCACCGACCCGTCGGCATAGAGCGGACGCAGCGCCCGCCAGGCCCAGGGCAACGCACCGTCGATCGTCGCCAGATGGCGCCAGACCAGGTTCACGACGTCGACGCCCAGGACCTGGCGGATATCGGCGAAGATCGCGGCGGTCTCGCCTGTCGCGGCCGCTTCGGTGACGGCGGGGACCGGGTCGCTCATGGGTGCCTCATGCGATGCGGTAGCGTTTGACGGCGTCCTGGTCCCAGGACACGCCCGAACCCGGCCGGTCCGGCACCTGTGCCAGGCCGTCGGCGATGCGCAGCGGCTCCGCCAGGATCGGCGCGGCCCAATCGACATATTCCAGCCAGTGGCAGGTCGGCGTGGCGGCGAGAAGATGCGCGCTGGCCTCGGGGAAGATGTGCGAGGACATCTCGATCCCGGCGGCGGACGCCAATGCAGCCGCACGCTGCCAGCCTGTCACGCCGCCGATCCGCTCCAGGTCCGGCATCACGTAGTCGCAGGCATCGGCCGCCAGCGCCGCGGCCATGGCCGGCGCGCCGGCGAAGTTCTCGCCGATCTGCACCGGCGTCTTCAGCGCGGCGGCGATCCGCGCATGGCCGGCGTAGTCGTCGTGGCGCGTAGGTTCCTCGATCCAGTACAGCCCTTCGCCGTCCAGCGCCTGGCCGCGCCGGATCGCCTCGGTCACCGTCAGGGCCTGGTTGTAGTCTGCCATCAGCGCGACGCTGTCGGGCAGGCGGCGGCGGACGGCGCGTACCACCGCCAGGTCCTGCTCCGCCGTCGGCCGCCCCAGCCGCAGCTTGACGGCACGAAATCCCTGCTCCAGCAGCGCTTCCGCTTCGTCGGCTGCCGCCTCCGGCGGCATCAGGCCCAGGCCGTTGCTGTTATAGGCCGGGATGGGCCGCGGCCGGGAGCCGACATAGCTCGCCAGCGGCAGGCCGGCCGCCAGGGACAGCGCGTCCCAGCAGGCCACGTCGAACCCCGCCAGCGCCATGCGGACGATGCCCTGGGCGCCCAGCAGCCGGTAGCGCCGCGACAGGCGGGTGGAAAAATCGACAGGGGCGAGGCGTTCGCCAAGCAGCGCCTCCTGGATGTCGGCCAGCACCGCGGCGATCAATCCCGGGGCCATCCGCATGTAGCAGAACAGATAGGCGTGGCCGGCGATGCCTTCCGCGGTTTCCAGGTCGATCAGCAGCAGCGGGGCGGTCCGCATGATCTGCGCGCTGGTGCCCAGCGGCCGCGCCATCGGGACCTCGACCGGCGTGGCGCGGATCGCGCGCAGCGTCAGAGACGGCGTGGTCATGTCACCCCACGCTCAGGTTCTGGCGAGTTGGCGGTTCTGGCGAGTGGGGCATCGTCGTTTCCTTGTTTTAGATCATTCGTATTAGAATGAACCGGATCGACACCGCGCGCAATGCCGGCCTTGACGGAGGATGGGATGAACGACGTGGACCTTCACGCGCTCGCGGAACGGCAATGGCGGGACTACCGCGCACGCACGCCGGGCACCTGCTTCGCCGACCCGGACGCCCGGCCGCTGACGCTGGAGCAGGCCTACAAGGTCCAGCACGCCGTTGCCAGGCTGCGGACCGGTTCCGGCGAAACGATCGTCGGCTTCAAGGTCGGCTGCACCGGACCCGGCACCACCGCCCAGTTCGGCATGGCGGGGCCCATCCGAGGCTACCTGTTCGGTGGGGACGTTCGCCGCTCCGGCGTGACGCTGCGCGCGGACGCCTTCGCGTCGCTGGCGGTCGAAGCGGAAATGGGACTCCGGATCGGCGCCGATGGCAGGATCGCTTCGGTCTTCCCGATCATCGAGTTGCACAATTTCGTCTTCCGCGCGCCGCGCCGGACGCTCGTCGAACTGGTCGCGAACAACGGGTTCAATGCCGGCATCGTCGCCGGCGACGAAGGGCCTGTCGCGCCGGACGCCAGGCTTGGCATCCGGATCAACGGCCGGATGGTGGACGAGGCCGGCCTCTGGCCCCTGCGGGGCGGCGCGGAGGCGTCGCTCGACTGGCTGCGGCAGGACCTGGCCCGCGACGGGCTTGCCCTGCTGCCCGGCCAGATCGTCATCGCGGGCACGCCGCTTGGCCTGTATCCCGTGCATGCGGGGGACAGGATCGAGACCTGCCTCGATGGCACGCCGCGCGTGACCTGTGCCGTCGCCGCCTGATCGCAGCCGTTCGGTGCGGGCCGGCCGCTGGCGGCGGCGGCCGTTTCGCCGGCCGAGCCGAGACGGCGGGTTCCGCAGGTCGCGCCGTCGACTTGGAAGACCGAAACGCTCCCCAGGCTGAAGGGCCGCGCCGCGGATGGCGGGGTCATTGCGACCCTGGCCGCGGGAATAGGGCTTGCGTTTAGTAGTGTGCTACTATAGTGCGTCGCGCGTCAGAGCAACGCGTGAGGCACCCATGGACACCATCCTGAAACGGCTGATCTGCCTTGGCTGCGGCTTCTCCTACGACGAAGCCCTCGGCCTGCCGGAGCACGGCATTCCCCCCGGAACACGCTGGACGGACATCCCCGACGACTGGGTCTGCCCCGACTGCGGCACCCCCAAGAGCCAGTTCGAAATGGTCGTCATCGGCTACGCCGCCGGTGAGCCCGACCTCGCCCGCACCGCCTGATCGCCGGCACCGCACCCCCCGGGAACCGAACCCCAGAAACCGAACCCCAGGAACCGATCCCCAAGGAACCGATCCCATGACACAGTCCTTCGTCCTGCGCGCGAACGAGCGCGGCCATAACGTCATCTATTCCGACGGCCCCGCATCGTCCTATGTCGCCGGACATCCCGGCGGCTTCATCAGCCGCGAGTCCAGCTTCAACTTCCACGAATACCAGGACGGCCGTCCCGGCTTCGGCGCGATCCGCGTATTCGGGGACGAAACGTTCCATGGCGCCGGCTGCGGCTACAACATGCATCCGCACCACAACTTCGTCATCTGCGCCTTCGTCCTGGACGGCGAGCTGACCCATATCAACACCGCCGGCCGCGGCATGGTCGACCCGTTGCGGCAAGGCGACTACTACGTCTTCTCGGCCGGTTCGGGCGGCAAGCATTGCGAGCTGAGCATCGGCCCCGAGGAGATGAACGCCATCTATCTCTGGCTGATGCCGAACCAGCTCTTCCTGCCGCCGACCTATCATCGCGCGCATTTCGACCTGCGCACGCGCCGCAACCGGATCGTCCAGCTCGTGGGCGACGCCGAAGGCGCGCTGCCGGTGGCGCAGGACCTGCGGGTATCGCGACTGGTGACCGATCGGCGGGGGACCTTCACCTATACGCCGCGCTCACCCCTGCATGGCGTCTATGTGTTCGTGGCGGAAGGGGAACTGCGCTGCGGCGACGTCACGCTGTCCCGCCGCGACAGCCTCGGCCTGTCGGGTACCGCGGCCATTGCCTGCGACGCGGCCGACACGACGGATGTTTTCTTCGTCGAAACGGTCATGCCGGACCAGGCCCGCATCGACCTGTGGGAAGCGGCCGGCGGCCACGACCACTGAACCAGCGACAGGAGATACCATCATGCCAATCATGGATGTACGTTACGCGGCCGGCAGCCTGGACGAAGGCGCCAAGGCCGCCCTCGCCGAACGTCTGACCGACGTCCTGATCCGGATGGAGGGCGGGGCCGACACGCCGGACGGCCGCGCCTTCGCCTGGGTGTACTTCACCGCCTTTCGTCCCGAAGACCTGTGGGTCGCGGGCGCTCCCGCCGCCGCGGCCCGCACGTTCCTGGTCCATGTCTCCATCCCCGAGGGCTACATGAACCGAACGCACAAGGATGAGGTACACGCTTGGGTGGCGGGCGCGATCGAGGCGACGACGGGGAGGGCCGACAGCGCCGTCCTGACCGTCATCGACGAGGTGACCGAGGGCAACTGGGGCAGCCGCGGCCGGCCGATCAGCCTGGAGACGATCGCCGCGGCCGTCGGCCAGCCCGCCGACGGCCCCCGCCTCGCCTGGTCCCGCTCCTATTTCGCCGCCAAGGCGCGGGCCATGGCCGAGGCCGGGTACCCGGCCGACGCGGGCGGCCTGCCGTTTCCGGCGGCATGAGGGAGAACCGAACCACGGTCCGCCGTGGCCCCCATGCGTTCATGTTGCCAGTGAGCAAAACAGTGCTGTAACGCGTTATCGGACGAGGCGCCTTGACGGGATTGAGAATGGATCAAAGCCTGCGCGAACAGGTCCTGCAGCGTGTGCGGGCCGAGATCATTTCGGGTGAAACCAGGCCGGGGGCGATGTATTCGGTTCCCACGCTGGCCGCGGATCTCGGCGTCTCCACGACGCCGGTCCGCGAAGCGCTGCTCGATCTTGCCCGCAACGGCCTGATCGAACCGGTGCGCAACCGGGGCTTCAAGGTCGCGGACCCCAACCTGGATGAGCTGCGCGACCTGTTCGACCTGCGGGAATTGCTGGAAGTCCACGCCGCCGTGCTGCTGGCAAGCCGTCCCGACAGGACGCTGGACGGGCTGCGCCCGCTGGCCGACGCCATCAAGGCCGCGGTGGACGCGGACGACGTGCGCGGCTACCTGGAAACGGACCGGCGCTTCCACGAAGCGTTCATCGCCGCCGCGGGGAATACCGTCATGACGGAGACGGTGATGTCGCTGCGGGACCGGATGCGGCTCTACGGCATCACCACGCGGGCCGGGCTGGAGCGGCAGGCCGCGTCGGTGCCGGAGCATTACCGACTGATCGAACTCGCGGCGGCCGGTGATGTCGAGGCGATCCGGCCGCTGATGCGGGACCATATCCGGACCTGGGAACCGATCTTCATCGAGGCGATCCGAAAGACCGGGCGCGAATCGGCGCGGGGGCGATGAAGCCCCTCAGGAGCCGGCGAACCGGCTGATTTCCCGCGCCAGCGTGGCCGGGTACTGATACATCATCGCGTGTCCCCCGCCGCCGATCATCACCACGCGGGAGCCTGCCAGCAGATGCCCAAGCGCCTGGGCGTTGCGGGGGGACACGATGTCGTCGGCGGAACCGGAGAGGATCAGCGTCGGCACATGCAGGGCCTTCAGCGATGTTGCCGCCGCCTCGTCCCCGTACCACGCCGTCAGCAGCGCCGCCTGCCCGGCGGACACCGCGCTTGGGATCGGGCCGGGGCGATAGCCGTCGGGCCGGTACATCTCCTTGCGGAAGCAACGTTCCGCGCCGGTGACGGCGGCGGGCGGGAACAGGGCCGTCATCGCGTCGTCGAAGGTCACGCCCGGCGCGCCGGACAGCGTGGCCTGGGCGTTGGGCGGGACGGGAACGCCGGTCTTGCCGGGGGCGAGCGTGCTCAGCAGCACCATCTTGCCGATGAGGTAGCCGTCGTCGATCGCGAGTTGCTGCACGATCGCCCCGCCCATGGACCATCCGACCACCACGGGCCGGCGCAGCTTCAGCACGTCGATCAGCGCCGCGGTGTCCTGCGCCATGTCCTCCACGGTGAAGCTGTCCGCCTGCGGGATCGAGCGGCCCACGCCGCGGTTGTCGAATACGATCACCTCGTGCTGCTTCGCCAACTCCGACAGGAACGCCGCGCTCCATTCGGCGACGTCCGCGCGGTAGCCGGTGACGAGCAGGATCGGACTGCCATGGCCGAACCGGTAATAGGCAATCGGACCATAGGGCGTTCCCGCGATCTGCTGGCGCACGTCGGCATAGATCGGGGCGGTAGGCGGCGGCACGGCACAGACCGCCTCGGGCGGATGGCCGGCGGCGCGGGCGGGCGGCGCCGAACCGAGGATACAGGCAATCAGGGCAGCGCCCAGGAAGGCAAACCGAATCGGGCTCATCAGCCTATTCCAACGCCCATTGCTGGCCGGGCTGTCCATCGCACGGGGCCAGGATCACGGGGACGCGGTCGCCAACCGCCTCGTTGAGCACGTCGAGGCACTTCCCGCCGATCCCCACGATCGTTCCATTTGCAATATTCCATTTCTGGCTCGGCGCACCGTTGCAGGGATTGAGGACCGCCTGCACGCCGTTGACCGGTGCGCCGCCCTGCACGTCGAGGCAGTTGCCGCCGATGCCGACGACCTGGCCGCCGCCGACGAGCCAGCTCTGGTTGGGGCTGCGATGGCAGCGGAAGGTGATCAGCGGCGTGCCGCCGCCGTCTCCGCCGCCTTCGACGTCAAGGCACCGGCCGCCGATGCCGATGACCTGGTTGCCGCCGACGACCATGGTCGGTCCCGAGGGCGGGCCGCCGCACGCCGCCAGCACGAAGAGCGCGACCGTCATGCAGGCCCAGACCGCCGTCATGGCGCCGGTCTCGGGCCGGGTACCCTCGAAACCGCCGAACACGCGGGCTTATTCCCAGGCGGCGTCGACGATGTGGCCGTCCACGCCGACGATGATGGTGAGACGGTTCGGGTTGGGCGTCACGTCGCTGACCCCGTCATCCGGGTGGATCACGCGCGTATCCGGCGGCAGGTCCGCCGCGCGGACGATATCCGAAGCCGGGACGCCGGCGGGTGGCGTACCGTTCCGGGGCACCAGCACTTTCCCGATGCAAGGTCCGCAGGGATCGGCAGGCGGTTTCGCCGCCGCGTAACCGGGAAAGTCATGGATCACCAGCGCATTGGTCGCGCTGCGCACGCGCACGCCCTTGAACGGGTGCCCGGCTTCCAGCGGGATGATCGCCTGGATCGGCACGTAATGCGCGGGAACGGCGGAATCCGTGGGCGCGTCGGCGACGAACACGAGGTCAAGCACCCCGTCGGAGGGTCCGCCCCGCCGCAGCGGCACAAGCTCTCCGCCGGTCCAGCCCTCCGCGCTGGTCACGCCGTTGACGACCACGACGTCGGTGACCGGCGCATGCGTGGTGCGCAGGGCCTCGATACTGGTCACGGCGAAGATGGGATAGCTCTGCTGCTGCTCCGTCTCGCTGTCTTCCCTGGCCGCGCTGGGCTGGTCCCCCGGCTGGGTCGCCTGCCGGGCATGGGGCGGCGGCTGATACGCTGGCGTGCCGGCCTTCCGCGCCGGGCCCTGCTGGGCCAGTGCGGGACCGTAAGTCCCAAGCGCCAACACGGCGGCCAGGATCAAGCGATGGGGTCGTGCCATGTTGCCCTCGGTGGGATGGATGACGGGGGTGCGGGTGGCGGGGGAAAGCGCGAGGCTGGGTCGATCCTCTCCAGCGTGTCCAGGATGATATCAGTTGGGACGATCTGTGTCAGTTCGCAGAATCGGGTCCGAGCGGAGGCGAAGCTGCCGTTCTCGGTCAGCTTGTTGATCGGCGCGCCGCCGCCGCAGACCGAGAAATAGGGGCAGGCTTCGCGGCAGGCCTCGACGCCTTGGGCGATGTCCCGCGCCATGCGGCGCATCGCCGCGCTGTCGCGCATCGCCGCCAGCGATTCGCGATGGACGTTGCCGACGATGAAGTCGCCATACCGGGCGTCCTTCAGCCCCAGCAGTTCCGGCGAGAAGGTGGAGACGTCGCCGTTGCACGCGACGTTCAGCATGCTGAACGGCGTGACCTGCTCGTTCGACATCTCGGTCCCTTCGGGGCGGAGGATGCGGGGCAGCAGGCCGTCGATCTCCCGCACGAAGGTGAACCGGCCGCTTTGGCGCGCGCCGCGCCAGAAGCGTTGCAGGAAATCGCTGAACCGTTCCAGCAGGTCGGTTCGGGCGAACAGGCCCGATACGTGGTCGCCTTCCGATTCCTCGACGTTGAAGCAGACCTGGTCGATGCCTTCCGCGAGGTAGAAATCGAGGTAGGCGTCCGGGTCGTCCAGGCTGTCCCGCGACAGGACCGAGATGACGTGGAACGGCACGCGCCGTTCCCGCAGCATGCGGATGCCGGCGAGGGTCCGGTCGAAGGTCCCCTGCCCGTTGCGGGTGCGGCGATGGCGGTCATGCAGGTGCCGCGGCCCGTCGATGCTGACGCCGACGCCCACGTCGTATCGCAGGAACAGGTCGCACCAGTCCGGGGAGATCAGCATGCCGTTGGTCTGGACCGCATGCCGCACGCCGGTTTCCGGCGGCAGCATCCGCGCGATCCGCTCGAACGCATCGCGGTAGTAGCGCGGCGGTAGGACCAAAGGCTCCCCCGCGTGCCAGATCACGTTCAGGAACGGGGCCGCCCAGCCGGAGGCGAAGACACGCTCGAACACCGTCTGCACGGTGTCGAGCGTCATGGTCGACCTGTCCTGCCGGTTCGGCAGGTAGCAGTAGTCGCAGGCGATGTTGCAGAATGGCGTCGGCTGAAGAACGATCGTCTCGATGCAGGACGGCTCGACCATCGGGCCGGGTCTACCAGTTGCGCCAGAAGTTCGGCCAGCCGCCGTTGCGCCAGCCGTTGCCCCAGTTCGGCCAGCCGTTGCGCCAGTTGGGCCAGCCGTTGCGCCAGCCCCAACCGCCGTTATGCCATCCCCAGCCGCCGTTGCGCCAACCACCCCAGCCGGGATGGAAGTTGCCCCACCAGGCCTTTTCGACCCGCGGGTCGCCCGGTTCCAGCCCCGCCTGGTCGGCGGTGGCCTGGGAGACGGCGCTGCGGATCGCCTGCAGGCGGAAGGCGACGTCCTGGGTGACGGCCTGGTCCTTCTGGACGGCGGGTTTGCCGGGGACCGCCGCCAGGGCGGTGGAGATGCCCAGTGCCCCAAGCGGCAGCAGGGCTGCAAGCGCTTCGAGCATTCTCCGCTTGCCGGACATCAAAGTTTCCCTCGCAACAACAGCCAAGCCGCACGCGCCGCCGCGACCCGGATGCGGCCGGGCGCGCGCGACCCATAGCTCGCACGCCCGCAGTCCGCGTGTCCATGGTCCATATGTCCACAGTCCGGATGTCCACCGTCCGGATGTCCACCGTCCGGATGTCCACTGTCCGGATGTCCACTGTCCGGGAATGGACGCCTCAACTCATCCTGCCCCATGGATTGCCTCATGTAAAGCTCCAGTCGAGTTACAATGATCTGCCAAGAACGCGCTAACCGGCGCGGCAGCTTTTCTCAGGCAACATTGCAGAAACCAGTAAACGCGGGTTTCGTCCCAGGGTTGGCTAAAGGCCAAACATGGCGAAAGAACGGCCGTCAGCGGGCAGGAACGTTGCGCTACGCTCACAAGTCCGTTCACCGTCGGGAACCGCCGCCTCGGCGACCGGTGAAGCCGGCATGGTCTTGAACATCGCGATCCTTGGCCCGACAACGTCGAACCGGTTGCCCGAGGAGATCCCCCGTTGAAGAACCCAGTCCTTCCGACGTTCGTCACCGCACCCGACGGCGTGCGGCTGGCGGTCTATGAGTGGGGGACGCCCACCGGACCGGAACTGCTGCTGATCCACGGCAACGCGCAGTGCCACCTGTGCTGGGCGCCGCAGATCGACAGTGGGCTGGCGGAGGAATTCCGCATCGTCGCGGTCGATTTGCGCGGTCACGGCGCCTCCGACAAGCCGTCGACGCCGGAATCGTACCAGGGGCCGTCGGTCTGGGCGAAGGACCTTGCGGCGGTGATGGCGGCGAAGTCGCTGCGCCGGCCTTTGCTGGTCGGGTGGTCGATGGGCGGGCGGATCATCCGGCAGTACCTGATGAATTTCGGCGACGCGGCGATCGCGGGCATCAATTTCGTCGGCTCCCTGGTGATCGAGGAGCCGGAGTCCCGCGCGCCGTCCGGGGCCGGTCTCCATCCGCGCGCGGGGCAGCCGCTGTACGAACAGATCGCCGGCGCGATCGCGTTCCTGGATCGATGCTATGCGATCAAACCGAATGAAACCGATTTCCGGGTGGCGATCGGGTACAACTTGCTGGTGCCGTTCGCGGTGCAGGACGCCGTCGGCGGCTGGAAGACCGATCCGGCCGATACCATTCCGGCCTTGCAGCAGGTCACGGTGCCGGTGCTGATCTCCCACGGACGGCGGGACGCCGTGATCCTGCCTCGGGCAGCCGAGCGGGCCGCGACTTATATGCCGCATGCGGAACTATCTTGGTACGAGACGTGCGGCCATTCGCCGTTTCAGGAAGACGCCGCCCGGTTCAACACGGAGCTTGCCGCGTTCGCGCGGCGGGTGTTCGGGCCGTCATGATGCCGCGCCTGGCCGGCACGACCTGTTCGATACACGGGACGGGCGTTGCGGCCTTGCCGGGATCGGCGCCAGGCGGACACTATGAAATTCCCTGACCGCCCTAAATAAACCGCGTCTGCCCCGCAAACCCTTCGATCGTCCTGTCGCTCGGATGAACCGCCAGGACGTTCAAGCCCAATTCCCCCATGTGATATCCATGGTGCTTCAGGAACTTCACGATCTCCTCCGTTCCGGATTTGAAATGCTCGACGATGACGACCGGCAGGAACTGCCTGATCGTCCGCCTCGCCCCTTCCAACACCTCGGACTCCATCCCCTCGACATCGATCTTCAGAAGATCGAGTCGCTTCAAGGCAAGAGAGTCGATCGTGATGGCGTCCACCGGAACCAGTTTCTCCTCCGAATAATCGATCGCCTGTCCGATCCGTTCGGGATTTTTCAACGGCTTCAGCTCCAGGCTGCCGAAGCTCGTGGGAACCAGATAGTCCGGGTTGGGGATCTTCATCATTCCGTTCCTGTCGCCGACCGCCGCGTGGATCAGTCTGGTGTTGAAACAGTTGTTGATGGTGACGTTCCCCGCGAGGGCGTAGTAAATCCGCTCCTGTGCCTCGATCGCGATAACCGAACCCCAGCCGGTCATCTGGCGTGCCCAACAAACGGTGTGCGTGCCGATATTGGCGCCGCAATCGACCGCGACGACGCCGTCGCCGAACAGCTTGCGCCTGGATTCCAGAATGAAGGAGCCGATCGAAATCTCCGCGAACTCATGGGACGATTCGTTGAGTATCTTGAATCCGACGCCGAATCCCTGCCCCTCCCCGTCTGTCTGGTGATCATACCTGTTGACGATCATCGTTCCGTGATCGGTGGCAGAAAGAACAAAAGCGATTTTCCGCAGAGCGTTGTCGAACATCCATCTTCCCAGTCACAAGCGGGTGCCGGAACCCCTGGCTCTCAGGCGGCAACAGCGGCCGATCCGATGACCTGGACCACCTCTCGCCGAAGAATACGAGTGATAGCCAAGGGATTCTCACACCTTGGACCACCCGTGAGATGGTCCGCGGGGGAAGATGTGGTGCCGTCGGAATTAGACAAGCCCACGCCGCGGCTTTGTCATATTGGCCTCGACCGGATCACGGTTGCTGCGCCGCGTTGTGGCATCCGGCGTGTTGCACAAAACGGCCGACACGTGTATCGTGCGTCAGAAAAGTATCCGCATTTTCCTATAAGAAAGCCAAGAGACCCAAAGACGCCGCATCACGCCAGGAAAGCCCCGTTCCCTTACCGCCGAGGCTCCAGCGCATAGGTCGCCTTGAAGTCCCGGTGCCCCGAGGCGATGTGCGCCTGCATCGCCTTCACGGCCTTCCGCGGATCGCGTTCCTTCAGCGCGGCCAGCAACGCAGCATGCTCATCCACCACGCGCGGCGGCCGGCCGGGGATCGAGCCCAGCAGGTCAAACGGATATTTCGCCCACAGCACCCGCACGAACTCCAGCGTGTGCGGCATCCCGGCGCATTCGTATAGACGGAAGTGGAAGCGGAAATTGCTGCCCCGCGTATCCTCCCGCGCATTGCGGGCGGCGGCGACGCGGATGTTCTCGTTCAGCGCGACCAGCCCCTCCAGGTCGGCAGGGCTGATACGCCGAGCGGCGGCGGTCGTCAGCTTGCCTTCCAGGGTCATGCGCAGATCGAACAGTTCCTCGACCTGATCGATCTGGAACGGCGCAACGATCGCGCCGCGGTGGGAGGAGACATGGACGTACCCCTCTGCCTCCAGGAGCCGCAATGCTTCCCGCACCGGCGTGATCGAGACGTTCAGCATCTTCGCCAGTTCGGCCTGTTTCAGCTTCTGCCCGCGCACCACGCTGCCGGCGATGATCTTCTCCCGCAGCAACTCGGCGACCTGGTGTTCCTTGGTCTGGACCGGCGCGATGCTCCACGCCTGGCCGGGCTCCCGGGTAGGCTTGGGCGTGGCGAAGACGCCGGAAAGATCAGGCTTGGGGGAAGCAGCCATGTCCCGTTACCAAAAGATTATCTTGAAACGTTAGAACCCGCGCCGGTTCGGTGCAACTCGGGTCTGCCGTTCGATCCGCAGCGGGTAATGGCGGCGGAATTCCTGCCACCCGTGCAGGATGTGATAGTGCATGGCGCGCGCCGCTTCCCCGGGGTCGCCTTGGCACAGCGCCGCCAGCACCGTCTCGTGCTCCTCCGCCACGGCGGGCAGGCGGCTCGGCATCGTGGTCATCAGGTCGAAGGGAAAGCCGGCCCACAACGTCTGCACCTCGGCCAGCATGTCCGGGCGGTCCGCGAAGCGATAAAGCACGATGTGGAAGCGGTAATTGTGCCGCTGGGCGTTGGGCAGGTCGTAGCGGCGCTGCGCCTCCACCATCTCGCCGCTGATCCGGCGCAGCAGGTTCAGGCCGAACGCCCCCAGCCGGCGCGTGGCAAGGCGGGTCAGTTGCACCTCCAACGGCAGGCGGCGCGTCAGCAGTTGCTGCGCCTCCAGGCAGAGCGGGGCGACGACGCTGCCGCGTGAGGTGCGGATCAGGAACCCGTCGTGATGCAGCCGAGAGAACGCATCGCGGGTCAGGGCCAGGGGCGCGCCGATGGAGGCGGCGGTCTCGCGCAGCGTCAGAACCTGGCCGCGGCGGACCCAGCCGGCGATGATATGCTCCCGCAGGCGCCCGGCGACCAAATCGGCCGTCAATGCGCGGGACGCACCCCTGCCGGGCCGCAGCAAGGAGACCTTGGCGTCGTCCACCAGCCGCTTCCTCCTGTGTCTGACCGGTCTCCTGTCTAGCCCGGATCGGCGTCTTCCCCAAACTGCCATCCGGCGCAAGGCGGCGATACTTGGCCTATGATGCATTATCCTGTTTCCTAGCGGTCAATCGAAGCTTGCCGGGAGGAAGGATTCCATGGACGACGAACGCCTGGTGCTGCTGGAGGACCGCGGCGCCTATGCGCTGATCCGCCTTAACCGCGCCGACAAGCGCAACGCCATGAGCCGCGCCGCTCGAGCGGCCTTCCAGCGGGCTCTGGCAGCGACGCGGCAGCACAAGGTGGTGGTGCTGACCGGCAGCGGCGCCAGTTTCTGCGCCGGCGTGGACCTGAAGGAAGCCGCGGCCGAACGGGGCACCGAAAGCGGCGAGGCCGGGTCGCGGGAGTGGATCGAATGCCTGCTCGCCGTCCGCCGCCACCCCGCCGTGTTCATCGCCGCCGTCAACGGCTTCGCCCTGGGCGGCGGCAGCACGCTGATCAACGTTTCCGACCTGGCCATCGCCGCCAACGAGGCGGAGATCGGCATGCCGGAACTGGGGTTCGCCACCTATCCCGGCATGGCGGGACCGGCGATGCAGATCATGATCCCCCGCAAGCGCGCCGCCTGGATGATCCTGACCGCGCGCCGGATCGACGGTCCCACCGCCGAACGCTGGGGGCTGGTGAACCTGAGCGTCCCGCTGGCCGACCTGGAGAAGGAGGCCGACGCCCTCGCCCGTCACGTCGCGCAGTTCGACGCGGTGGCCCTGAGCGAGTGCAAGGCGGCGCTGGACATGATCCCGACCCGGATCGGCGATTTCTCGGGCGGCTTCGATTTCGGCCGCAGGGTGAACGCGGCCATCGCCGCCCGCACCAGCGGCCAGGGCGAGGGCCTGTCCCGTTTCGCGCGCGGCGAGGCCAATATCGGCCAAGGCAAATCATGAAGCCCCTCGCCGGGACCACGATCATCGAGGCGCTGTCGGCCGATTGCCCCCTCGCCTTGCGGCTGTCGGTCGGCTTCGCCGGGCGGCTGGCCGCGGATCTGGGGGCGACGGTGGTGAAGCTGGAACCGCCGGACGGCGATCCGGTCCGGCGCCTGCCGCCGCTCGATGAGAACGGGCGCAGCACGCTGTTCGCATTCCTGAATGCCGGAAAACGGTCCGTCCTGGACGCGAGCGCGACAGGGCGGCTGGTCGGTTCGGCCGACGCCGTGCTGCGGGACCGGGGTCGCCGGGTGCCGGACGGGCCGATCGACGTGGAACTGTCGATGATCGGTGCCCGCGATGCCGGGTCGCAGACCGAGTTCACGATCCTGGCCCTGGGCGGCATGCTGGACATTGTCGGCGACCCGGCCCGCCAGCCGCTGCGGCTGGGTGGCCACCAGTTGGCCTATGCCGCCGGCCTGGCGGCCTATACCGGGCTGGTCGCGAGCCTGCTGCGCCGGCCGGAACGGGAGACGGTCCGCGTCTCGCTGCTGGAAGTCGCGGTCTGGATCAACTGGAAGAGCGTCGCCAGCGTCGCCGCGATGGGCAAGCTGTCCACCCGCGCAGGACGGGCGGCGGAATGGTCCGTGGTGAAGTGCAAGGACGGGTATCTGGCATTAGTCCACCAGGCGCAGGACTGGGGGGGTCTGCGCCGCCTGTGCGACGATCCCAGGCTGGACGACCCGTTATTCGCCGATCCGCCGAACCGGGCGAAGAACGCGGCGGCGCTGGCCGACGTCGTGGAAGCGGCGCTGGCGCCTATGACCCGAGCGGAGCTGCAAACCCGTGCCATGGCGCTGCGGCTGCCGCTGGGGGCGGTGTGGGAGATCGGCGACCTGCTGGAAGACGCCCAGGTGACGGCACGCGGCTTCCTCGCTCTGGCCGAGGCGGATGGTGCGCCGATCCGGATGCCCCGGCTGCCGGTGCTGTGGAACGGCCAGGCATTCCCGCCAGGCGCTGTCCCCGGCCGCGCGGAGGCGGTGGCATGACCCGTCCGCTGGAAGGCTGCCGCGTCCTGGACCTGGGCATCATCACCGCCGGGGCCGCGACCTCGGCGCTGCTGGCCGATCTGGGCGCCACGGTGCTGAAGGTCGAATCGCCGACCTATCGCGACCCGTTCCGCGTCTGGATCGCCGCGCCGGACGGAAAGGGCGACCTGTCGCCGTTCTTCCGCTTCACCAACCGGGGCAAGCGCGGCGTCAGCCTGGACCTGAAGCAGCCGGCGGGCCGCGACGCCTTCCTGCGCCTGGCCGTGCATTGCGACATCGTGGTGGAGAATTTCCGCCGCAGCGTGCTGGACCGGCTGGGCATCGGCTATGCGGCCCTGAAGGCGGCGAATGCCGGCATCATCCTGGCGTCGATCTCCAGCCAGGGGGAGACGGGGCCGCTGGCGCAATACGTCTCCTTCGGCAGCACGCTGGAAGCCGTGGCCGGGCTCGCCAGCCTGACCGGCTATGCCGGCGGGCCGCCCGTGCTGAGCGGCAAGGAGGTCAACCTGCCGGACCAGAACATCGCCCTGTTCGCCGCCGGGATGATCCTGACCGCCTGGCTCGCACGGCGGCGTGGCGGGGGCGGCGTGCACCTGGACCTGGCGCAGCGGGAGCTGACCAGCTTCATGATCGGCGAGGCCTTCGCCGCCAGCCCGCCTCTGCAGCGGGTCGGCAACGCGGAGCCGCCCTTCGCGCTGCAGGATTGCGTCCTGGCCGGCGACAGCCGCTACTTCGCGCTGAGCGTGACCGAGGATCAACTTCCGGCGCTGGAGCGCCTGGTCGGTGGTGAGGGCCTGCTCGCTTCCCGCCTCGCCGCCTGGACCGCGCGGCTTGGACGGGATGAGGCGGTGGCGGCGCTGCAGGCGGCCGGCATTGCCGCGGCCCCCGTGCTGGACGGTCGGGGGATGGCGGCGATGCGGGGGACGCTGTGGTCGCAGGCCATCGCGCAGCATCCGCACTACGGCCAGTTGAAGGGGGTTCCGTTCCAATTGGACGGCGCCCCGCTGCACACCGACGGCGACGCGCCGGCCATCGGCGCGGACACCGAAGCCGTGCTGGCGGAGATCGGCGGGTTCAGCCGGGAGGAGATCGCGGCCCTGCTGGCGAACGGGGCCGCGGAGACGGCGGGTTAGCCCGCCAGCTTCACACGCGGGATGGCGTGACCGTCGGAGTCCGTTTCGTAACAGATTTCCACATCCTGCCCGATCCAGCCGTCCTCTGGCTCCCGGCCCACAAGGTTGCTGATCACGATCGGTCCTTCCGCCAGCTGCACGGCGACCGCGTTATAGGGCGGTTCGTAGTCCGGCAGGTACTTGCGGTGGAAGACGACCCAGGACAGGACCTTCCCATGGCCGGACAGGTCCTTCCATTCGTACTCCGTCGACAGGCATTTGTCGCAGATCGGGCCGGGCGGATAGCGGAAAGCGCCGCAGCCCTTGCATTGCTGCAACTGCCATTTGCCGGCGTCGATGCTCTTCCACATCGGCTGGTCGTAGATCGAAATCACCGCGCGTGATCGGGCCATCGGCGAACGTCCTATTGACCGTAGATGATCGACACCGCCTTGCCGGCGACGTCGGAATTGTAATGCACGAAACGACAGTCGGGGACCTGGTGCCTGTCGCACTCGCCGCGCACCTGCCGGACCGCTTCGACCTGGTGCGCCCAGCCTTGCATATAGGTCTCGGACAAATGGCCGCCGGCGGTGTTCACCGGCAGCTTGCCGTTCAGCGAGATACCGTCCTCCCGCATGAACCGGCCGACATCGCCGCTGCGGCAATAGCCGTAGCCTTCCAGCGCGAAGGGCACGTGGCAGGAGAAGCTGTCATAGACCTGCACCGCGCTCATGTCCTTCGGACCGATGCCGGCCATGTCATAGACCTGGGCGGCGCATTTTTCCTGCGCCGGGCGGTAGAAATCCAAGAGGCGCGGTTCCAGGCTGGTGGCGCCGCGGTTGAGGTCGTACCGGCCGACGCCATGGATCAGCACCGGCGGCTTGCGGGCGATCTTCTTCGCCAGTCCGGCTTCGCTGATGATGAAGGCCACGCCGCCGTCGTTGATCAGGCAGTAGTCGAACAGGTGCAGCGGCTCGCAGATGTAGCGCGAGGCCAGATAATCCTCGATCGTGATCGGCTGGCGCATGATTGCGTGCGGCGTAAGGCTGGCATGCAGCCGTTGCGCGACGGCGACCTCACCCAACTCCGCCTCGGTGATGCCGGTCGCGTCCATGAACCGGCGGAACATCATGGCATAGAGCGCACCCTGCGAGGTGTAGCCCCAAGGCGAATGATAGACATAGGACAGGAACAGGTCGCCGCCCATCGCCTGGGGTCCGCCATACTGCACCGCCGCGGATCGCTGGTCGTTGCCGTAGATACAAGCCACCGTCTTGGCCAGGCCGCATTGGATCGCCATGCAGGCTTCGATCACCGCGAGCATCGCGTCGCGCTGGCCGCCCCAGGTCGGGTTGATGCCCAGCAGTTCGCCGATCCGTTCATAGGCGACGGTGGGACCGACGATCAGGCCGTCGACGTCGTCCCGGGAAATCCCCGCGTCCGCCAGCGCCTTATTGAACGCCAGCACCGCATAGCCGTCCGAGTTGTGCGGCTTCTCCCCTGCCCTGACCCGAGCGTAGTCGCCGACATAGTCGGTTTGGCCGACGCCGATGACGGCGGCTACTTTCGACAGGCTCATTCCAGGACTCCCTCGGTACGCAGCGCCGCGATCCGTTCCGGCGTATAGCCCAGGATTTCGGTCAGGACGGCATCGGTGTGTTCGCCGATCAGCGGCGGTCGTTTCAGTTCGATCCGTTCCCCGTCCATCAGGAACGGCGGCGAGGTGAACCGCGCCCCGCCGATTTCCGGATGGTCGACCGCCTGGAAATAGCCGCGGTGCCGCAACTGTTCATCCTCGTCCATGATGTAGCGGGACGACGCGACGACGCCCGCCGGCACGCCCTTGGCCTGCAGGGCGTACATCACCCCGGTCGCGGTCTTGGTCGCGGTCCAGGCCGTGACCACGGCCTCGATCCGGCCCACCGCCGCCAGCCGGCCCTCGGCCGTCGCCAGCGTACGGTCATGGGCAAGGTCGTCGGCGCCGATGACCTGGCACAGCGCCTGCCATTGCTCGTCCGTCACGACGCCGATGGCGCACCAGTCATCGTTGCCGGCGCAACGGAATACATTGTGCGGGGCATGATGGGCGGACCGGTTGCCCAGACGGTCGGCCTCGGTCCCGGTGGCGGTGTATTCCAGCACGGAAAGGCCC
>NZ_DASZTJ010000207.1:0-4452 GCF_035548235.1 Rhodopila sp. | reverse complement strand
AGAAGGGCGTCGACTCACTCATCGTCACCGACCCCGTCGAACTCGCCCGGAACCGGGCGATGACCGATGCTGTCCTTGTGAGCGGCGACGAAGACGTGCGGATCGGGGTCGTCCTGGCACAACAGTTCGGCGTCCGGGTTCACCTCGTCGGGATACATCCGGCACGCGCGAACCAAAGCCCATCGCTGCGTCAAGAGGCGGATACGATCCTTGAATGGGATGCACCCGTCGTCCGGGCATTTCTGGCATATTCACCGCCCGTGTCGCCGTCCATGACGCTCACCGCGGCCGTGACCGGCGACTTGGAGGCATTGATCGAACCTCTGATCGCTGCGCTTCCGGTCGATGAGATTTCGCGGCTGAAGGTGCATGTCGCTTCGAGCAGCCAGATTCCCGCGGAGCATGACAAGGCTTTGTTACGGATCGGCCGGACCCATTACGGCACGACGACCCTGATGCCGGACGAAAGGGCCGCGCTGCGCGGCGTCTTCGTTCGGCTGGTGCGGGCGTTGTGAGTCGGCCGGCCTCGAAGCAATAATGTACCGAACCTAGTGCCCTCTCGTCAGGAAATGCCTACTCAATGACCCACTTCTTCCGCCAAGGATTCCACTGAGATGCCCGGCTTCTCCCAACGTCTCGGCCGCGTTGAACTCGCCGCCAGCGTGCGGATGTCGATCAAGGCGCGCGAGCTGCGCGCCGCCGGCAAGCCGGTGGTGACGCTGACGACCGGGGAGCCGAATTTCGACTCGCCGGCGCACGCGATCGAAGCGGCGCACCAGGCGGCGCTGCGGGGCGAGACGAAATACCCGCCCCAGGACGGCACCAAGGCGCTGAAAGAGGCGATCCAGCGCAAGTTCAAGCGCGATTCGGGCCTGGACTTCGCGCTGGACGAGATCGCCGTGTCCAACGGCGGCAAGCAATGCCTGTTCAACGCGATCATGGCCACGGTCGATGACGGCGACGAGGTCGTCATCCCCGTCCCGTCCTGGATCGCCTACGCGCAGATGACCCAGCTTTGCGGCGGCAAGCCGGTGCTGGTGAACTGCCCGCAGAACAACGGCTTCAAGCCCCGGCCCGAGGACATCGACGCCGCGATCACGCCCAAGACCAAGTGGCTGATCCTGAACAACCCGAACAACCCCACCGGCGCCTGCTGTTCGGCCGAGGAGATCGCGGCCATCGCCGCGGTGATGCGCAAGCACCCGCATGTCTGGCTGCTGTCGGACGACATGTATGAGCACCTGGTGTTCGACGGGTTCAAGCACGCCACCCTGGCGGCGGTGGCGCCGGACCTGAAGGACCGGACGCTGACGGTGTCGGGCGTGTCGAAGACCTATGCGATGACCGGCTGGCGCGTCGGCTTCGCCGGCGGCCCGAAGCCGCTGATCAAGGCGATGACGGTGATGCAGGGGCAGGCGACCGCCGGCATCTCCACCGTCGGCCAGGCCGCCGCCGCCGCCGCGCTGGACGGGCCGCAGGACGGCGTGCAGGTGCAGATCGACGCCTATCAGCGCCGCCGCGACCTGGCGGTGAAGATGCTGAACGAGTCGAAAGGCATCTCCTGCCACAAGCCGGAAGGCGCGTTCTACGTGTTCCCCAACGTCGCCGGCTGCCTGGGCAAGACCACGACCGGCGGCCGCCTGCTGCGCAACGACGAGGACGTCTGCCTGGCGCTGCTGGAGGAACACTACGTCGCCACCGTCCACGGCGCGGCGTATTACATGAGCCCCTATCTGCGGATCAGCACCGCCACCGCGGACGCGGAGCTGCTGGAGGGGCTGAAGCGCATCCAGGTGTTCTGCGAAGGACTGCGCTGAGGCGAAAGCCGCTGATGGCCGGGCTTGGACCGGCCATCGACGGGGTGCCATCGACGGGGTGGTATGCCGCCTTCGCTGTCGGCCGGGGCGCTTCCCCACCGCCTGCCAAGCCATCCCATGACGGACAGGCCGTGACGGCAAGGTCGCTGCCCCGCTGACGGAACGCCAACCCGCACTGGACCGTTCACCTCATTCCAGGCAAGAAACCCGCGAACACCAAATCCGTGAGTTCCCCATGAACCCGTCCGAGATCGATCGCCTCCAGACCTATCTGCGCAAGCTGTTCAAATCCGACCTGATCAAGGTGGTGCCGCCGATGCGCCGCGGCCTGTCGGTCGAGCTCGCCGTCAACGAGGAGATCGTCGGCACCGTCCACAAGGACACCGACGACGGGGAGACGTCCTATTCCATCCACATCACGGTGCTGGAGGAAGACCTGCCGGCGGTGAAGGCGCCCGCCAGGCCGACGCCCGCCTCCACGCGCCGCTGACCCAAGCGCGCCGAGGCTCAGCTCGGGTCAGCCGTCAGGCCGGCGGCGGCGAGTCCGGCCAACCCCGCCGCTTCGTCGTTGTCCGACGTGTCCCCGGTCACGCCGACCGCCCCGATGATGCTCTTGTCGGCGCCGCGGATCAGCACCCCGCCCGGCACCGGGACCAGCGATCCGCCGACCGCATGGGTCACGGCGGCGATGAAATGCGGCCGCTCCTCCGCCCGCTTCCCCAGCGTCCGCGAACCGACGCCCATCGCCAGCGCGCCATGCGCCTTGCCGATCGCGATGTCGGCACGCCGCAGCGAGGTGCCCTCCTCGGCGCCATAGGCCTTCAGCACGCCACGCGCATCCAGCACGGCGACGGCCATGGGCGCGAAGGATTTCCCCCGCGCATGGGCCAGCGCGGCCGAGATGATCGTCTGGGCTTTCGCCAGGGTCAGTTCCGTCATGTCCATATCCTTGTGCGCGTGCTGTGTGGGGGATCCGAGTCGCCCTGACGAACATCAAAGCCGACCCGCGCCTACGGGAACAGCCTCCAAAGGAACAGCCTTTAGAGGAACAAACCTTGGGGATCGCCGTTGAACAGCACCCGGCCCACCGCCTCGAAATGCGAGTCCCGCGACTGGATCTGCTGGGACAGGGTGTGGATGTCGCGGAACCGCCGCTCGAACGGCGTGCCGGGGAAGATCGCCGAGGTTCCGGCGGCTTTGTAGACGTAATCGGCCGCCTCGATCGCCGTCGTGATCGCCTGCGCGCAGCCCAGCCGGACGCGGACCCGGGCATCGAGACCGATTGGCGCGATGTCGTCGGCTTCGTCCCAGATCTCGCGCAGGATGTCCGCCAGATAGGCGCGGGCGGACCCCAGCGCCGCCTCCCGCCGCGCGACGTCCGATTGGACGACGGGGCTGTCGGCAAGGCGGACCAGGCCGCGCGGCGCCTTCTCCGCCGCCAGCGCGATGAACGCGTCCAGCATCGCCCGCGCGATGCCGAACGCCACGCCGGCGACGCCGACGGCGTACAACCCCTGCATCGTGAAGGCGAACAGCGGGCCGGGATCGCGGCGCAGCGACGGGTCTTCCCGCGTGCCGCTATAGGTTTCGGGGACGAACAGGTCGGTCAGGCGGTAACCCTCGGACGCGGTGCCGCGCATGCCGATCGGGTTCCAGTTCTCGATCGGCGTCGCATGCTCCTTGCGGAACAGCAACGTGCGCGTCGTCGGCCGGCCGAAACGATTGAGCCGCAGGGAACCGTCCGGCTCCATCACCTGGGCGTGCGCGCCCATCCACGTCGCCTGCCGGCTGCCGCTGGCGAAATGCCATTCGCCGCTGATCCGGTAGCCGCCCGGCACGGCGTGCGCCTTGTGCTGGTTGGGCGGCCCCCAGGACACGACGGCACGCGGGTCGGTGAAGATCGCGCGGGCCGCTTCCAGCGGGATGAACGGCGCGATCAAGGCGGAACTGTTGGCAACGAAAAGATTCCATCCGACCGACCCGTCGTGGCGGGCGAGTTCCTCGATCGCGTGCATGTAGACCCAGGGCTCGACCTCATCGCCGTCGACCGACCGGGGCAGCAGCATGCGGGCCAGGCGCGCGTCGTGGATCTGGGTCAGCAGCGGCTCCGGGATCGTCTGGGTGCGCTCGATCGTGTCCGCCGCCGCCTCGATCGCGGGGCCAAGGTCGCGGGCCCGCGCCACGGGTCCCGTTCCGATCGAGCCCGCGCGGAGATGGTTCATGGCTCGCTTCCTTCCTTCAGGCCCGGCTTCCATGAAGCTCCCACGCCCGATTGACCGGGATTGCGGACCGCGGGCGGTCGTTTGTCAATCCGTCCGGGTTAACGGCTGTTTCATTGAACGATAGGGGATGTTCCGCTACGTGTGAGCGCATGCGTCCTCTTGCGATATTTCACGCTGCTCCGCTGCTGGCGGCCTGCGCCGCCGCGGGTGTGGCCGCCGTGCCCTTGATCGCCTTGCCTGAGCCGGCCCTGGCGCAGGTGACGGTCAATCTCGGCGCCCTGCAGGCCTTGCCGGAGCGGCCGTCCAGCGCGCCGCCGGCACGCACCGAGCGTTACGCGCCGCCGCGCGGCACGGCATCGCGGACGCCGGCGGGCAAGACCGCCTCGCCGGACGCATCGGTCGCGACCGTGGTG
>NZ_DASZTJ010000206.1:0-23527 GCF_035548235.1 Rhodopila sp. | reverse complement strand
CGGGCCGGCGGGTCGTGACCCAATGGACGAAACCCGGATAGGACCGCATGGCCTGGCGTGGCATTGCCGGCCGTACCAGGCCGGCGGGAAGCGTCGGCTGTGCGGTGCCTCCGATGACGTCGAACGCAACCCGATGCATGTACTCGGATTCCAGGCGGATCAGTGCCGGCTCGATCATCGCGTATTCCCGATCGTGCCGCAGGCTGTCCATCCATAGCACCCGCACCGGGTCGGGCCAGAACGGCGCCGGCGGCGGGTTGGCGTCCCACAGGCGTTCGTCCAGGCGCGTCTCCAGCACCTCGGCATCGCCGCGCAGCCTGGCGATCCGTTCCTTCAGGCGGTTGGTGGAGACCCACACCGCATCCGCCTCGGCGATCATGTACCGGACGGTCTCCGCGGCCTGCTCCGGCGTGTCGGCCCCATCCCGGCGCGATTGCACCGGATGGGGATCGAGAAGGGCATCGGGATCGGCGTCGAGATCGTAGATGACCGCCGCACCCTGCTGCCTGGCGTGATTGATCAGGTGTTCGGCGTCGGCTGGCGTCGGAAACGCCAACCGGTGCGTCAGGATGGCGTCGGCCCGCATCCCGCGGACCGTTTCGGAATCCGCCAGGACGACGTTCCAGTCCCGGCCCACGGCATGGTCCACCGGAAGCAGCAGCCGCTGATAGGCGCCTGCCGTCAGCGCGCCGCTCGGCTGTCGTTCCGGCACGATGGCGATCGTCCGGCGCGCGGATCCGGGCGCAGCCGGGGGCACGGCCGGCGGCCGCAGATAGGCATGCGCATAGAAATCCGACGGCACCCCCGCGCGCGGCGCCGGCTTGTCCTTGGTTCGCGCCTTCAACCGGTCGCGCACCGCCTGGAAGACATCCAGCAGTTCCGGCGTCCGAGCACGATGGTCCACCAGCCAGGTGTTGGGGCGGCCGGCGAGGCGTTCGGGGAAGGCGCCGAGGTCGGTCGCGACGATCGGCAGGCCGGTTTCGACCGCCGTGGTGAGCGTGTAGCTATATGTCTCGGGGCAGGTCGACGGCAGCCAGATGACGTGCGGCCGCGTCTCTTTCAGCAGGCGCGGCAGGTCGGCCTCGGCATAGCGGCCGGTCTGGTGGATCAGCGGCAGCGCGTCGAGCGGGAAGTCGTCCTCGACATGCCCGATCAGGTGGAAAGACAGCGCGCGCCCGGCGGCTTGGGCGACCGAGGCCACGACGCGCGCGCCTTTGTGGTCGCCCAGCACGCCCAGCAGCGCCACCCGCAAGGTTTCGCCCGAAAGCTTCGGCTTGCTGACCCGCCAGACCGTCTCGGTTTGGGTTTCATGCGGAACGACAACGGCCTTGCCGTCCAGGCCGTAGCGGCCCAGCCGGGCCTTGACGTCGGCGCTGGGGCAGATGACGCGGTCGGCTTCGGTGAAGAGCCATTGCTGCTCCCGCCGCCAGGAGACGATGTCGCGCGCCGCGTTCGGGTTGTTCTCCGCGAGGCAGGCCGTGCATTCGCCGGGGCCCGGTTCCTCGCAATAGTAACCATCCGGCCATTTCAGGAACACGAGTTGCGGGCAGAGGGCGAAGTAATCATGCACGGTCACGTCGAAGGGCACGCCCAGCCGGTGGACCAGCCGCCGCATGTCGATATCGATGCCCAGCAGGTGCTGGATATGCGCGCGGGAGACGTTGGTGGAGCGCAGGACCAGCAGGAGGTCGTCGAACCTGTCCGCCGGCGCCGCGAACGCCGGCCGGCCGGCATGCCCCTCGATATGCAGGGTGACGACCTGGTCGCCGCCTTCCAGGGACACGAACCCTGCTTCGCCCCTGTAGCGATCGACCAGGTCGTCGATATACCGCCGCACCCCGCCGCCGTAATGATGGGAGACCGTCAGGATCACCGGCCGGCCGGATTGGCGCAGGAAAGCGGCATGCAGCGCGAACAGGCACGGGTCGCCATGCTCGAGGCTGGCCGCCATCCGTGCCTTGAGGTCGGGATGCCGCGTCCCGATGGTTTCGTCGGCCAGGGACATGTCCGCCGGAGCGGCGACGAAGCAGTCCCAGGCCAGCCGGTTCCGCCAGCCGCGCCGAACCGCCCGCAGGCAGAAATCCGCCATCGCCGGTGCCGCGTCCGGGAACGATCCGGCGTCCAGCCCGCCCATCGCCCGCAGTGCCGTCAGCTTGATATAGAAGCACCCCCCCGCGATCGCCGGGACATCCCCCGCTCGGCCGGCATTCACCTGCCGGCTGATGGCGTCGGCCTGACCGGGGGGCAGGTCGATCGACCGCTGCTCTCCCTCCCATCCGATGCGCTGGCTGGCGGCGCAGACCGTGGCGATGGCGGGATCGGCATGGGCGTGCCCCGCCAGCCGGACCAGCCAGCCGGCCGGCAGGGCCGGCGTTCCGTTCACCAGGACGACGTCGTGGCCCTCGGCGTCCTGCATGCCGCGATTGGCGGCGGCGGCGAAGCCCAGCGGATGGCGGTTGCGGACCAGGTGGATCAGGCCGTCATCCGCCAACCCGTCTAGCCATGCGATCATGGCCGGGTCCGTCGAGCCGTCATCGACGACGATCAGCCGTGCCATGGGCAGCGCCCGGTCCGCCATCAGCGTCGCCAGGCAGGATCGCACCGCCGCGACGTCGTCCCGGACCGGCAGGACGACGTCGGCGAACACCCCCGGCGGGGGCTTCGGACCGACCCCGGTGGAGGGCAGATAGTCCCTGACGTCGAACGACCGCTCCGTCGGATAGCCGGCCGCCACGCCGATCCGCATGTGGTAGAGCAGGGGGTTGCCCGCCGCCTCGGGGTGCTGGGCGACATACCAGGCCGCGTCGAAGCGGGCATTGGGGCGGCGCAGCGACGCGGCGCCATGCTGCAGGTAGTGCAGCAGGGGATGCAGCGACAGCGCCGCCACGTCGGGGTAGTATTCGAGGTACCACGCGCCGTCGAAGAAACGATTCGGATCGCGCTGCTCCGACAGGCCGAAGCGGATGAAATGCAGCAGCGGATCCAGGCCGCCTCCGGCGATGTCGGGGTAGCGCGACGTGTACCAGGCTCGATCGAACAAGGGATCGAGCAGCACCATCAAGGTCCGCTCGTCCGTTTCCTGCTCGCCGGGAGCGTGCGTGCCCTGGTCGTTCGGTTCGTTCGCCATCCGGATCAGACCCTTACGCGGCCGAAACCGCCAGCGGCGCGGCGCCGTGCCAGGCCGTGTGCAGCGCGTCCCGCCTGGTCGTTCCGTGAATGGTCCCGGGGGTCGTCCCGTGACCGGCGAGGCTCGCGGCGCCGGGGAAGGCGGCGCGGGCCGCCGCCATCATCCGGTTGCGCTTGCGCACGTCGCGCACCAGCAGGTCGAGCGCGGCATACCAGTCGTCCGGCGTGTTCGCGGCCAGCAGCCCGGCCGGCCCGCCGGCGATGCCGCCGCGATAGACGTCCACGTCGGACGCGACGATCGCGAGCCCCAGCGCCGCGTAGTCCATGGCCTTGATCGAGGACTTGGACGCATTGAACGGCGTGTCCAGCAGCGGCGCGAGGCCGATGTGCCAGCCGGGCTCGGCCGAGGACAGCCAGCGCACGAAGGCCGGATAGGAACCCATCGCGTTGTGGGGCATGTCGGGACGGGACAGGCCGGCCGGCAACGCGGTGCGCCGCGTCATCCCCAGGATGTCGATATGCACCCGATTGCCGTACTCGGCCTTCAGCCGGACCAGCGCGGGCTCGATCAGGTCGAAGTCCTGCTCGTGGGACGTGGTGCCCATGGCCAGGATCCGAGCGGGCGAGTCCTGGGCCGCCGGCGCGGGCGGCCGGCAGGTCCAGATCCGTTCGTCCAGGCGGTTTTCCATCAGCAGCGCATCGGGGCGAAGGGAGCGCAGGCGCGCCCGGAGGCCGGGAGTGGACAGCCAGACCGCATCGGCCAGCTCCAGCATGCGGCGGACCACCTTGGCCATGGGCCTGATCTCCGCCGCGTCCGGATGGGTCTTCGGGATGTTGACCAGGTCGTCATCCAGGTCATAGACCAGCTTCGCACCGCTTGATCGGGCATGGTCCGCCAGCCGTTCCGCCGCGGCGACGTCCGCCAAGGCGTAGCGCTGGGTCACGATGATGTCCGCCCGCTCCTCCAGGACCGTTTCGTCGTCGGCCAGCAACACGTCGAACTCCCCGGTCACCGACGGGTGCGACAAAGGCTGGATCAGGCGGATATAGGCGCAGGGCGTCGGCGCCCCGATATCGAAACGTTCCGGCAGGATGACGACGCGCGGGCGGCTTCGGCATGCGGGCCGACGCGCGGGACGCAGGTAGCGGTCGGCAGGGAGGTCCTCGACCGGCGGCCGTCGCGCCGGCCGCGGCCGTGGGCCGTGCAGCGACGTGGCGATCGTGGCGAACAGGTCGATCCATCCTTGCGGCGTGATGCCGGGATCGGCCAGCCAGGTCAGGGGCCGTCCCGCCAGGCGTTCGGGAAAGCATCCCAGGCGCGGGGCGGCGATGGCGGCGCCTGAGTCGATCGCCGCGCTGAGGGTGAAGCTATAGGTCTCGGGCCAGCTCATGGGGAACCAGATGACGTGCGGGGCGATGGTCTTGATCAGGCCGGGCAGCTCCTCCTCCTGGTAGCGGCCGGTGACTTTCAGCCGGCGCGCCGCCTCGGCGGGGATGTTGCTGTCGATATGACCGATCAGGTGGATGTCGACGCCGCGTCCGCCCGCCAGAGCCGCGACGCCGGCGATGGCGCGCGTGCCCTTGTGCTCGACCAGCGTGCCCAGCACCGCCACCCGCAGCCGCTCCCTCGCCGCGAGCTTGGGCGGGCGGATCGGCCACGTCCCCCCTGCCACCGCCTCGTGCGGCGCCACCACCGCCCGCTCGGCCAATCCGTATCGTTTTAAACGATCCAGTGTGTCGGCGCTGGGGCACAGTACGCGGTCCGCGTCGCGGAACATCCAGGTGTGCTGCATCCGCCAAGTGACGATGTCGCGTGCGCCGTGGCTGCCGTGATGCGCGATACAGGCATTGCAGCCGCCGATGTCCGGCTCCCCGCAATAGACGCTGTGCCGCCAGGGCACCAGGTTGATCTGCGGGCAGAGCGCGAAATAGTCGTGTACGGTGGTATCGAATGGAACATCCAGGCGGCGGATCAGCCGCCGGACGTCGAGGTCGATGCCCATCAGGTGGTGGATATGCACGCGGGATACCGCAAAGGACCGCAGCAGGGTCACCAGGTCGTCCAGCGCCTCGGCCGGCAGGGCCAGCGTCGGATGGCCCGGCAGTTCGGGCACCGACAGGCTGCCGCCGCGGTCGCCGCCTTCCAGCAGCAGCACGTGCGCCTGGCCGGCCAGCCGTTCCGTCAGCAGCTCGACATGCCGGCGGACGCCGCCGCCGAGGCTGTGCGTCACCATCAGGATCACCGGCCGCTTCGACCGGCGGAACAACTCCGCCGTCAGCGCGAAGCGGAACGGATTGGCCTCCCCGCGCGCGACGTGCAGCGCGATGGTGCGGGCGTAATCGGGGAACCGCTTGGTGATGGTGTTGGTGGCGCGCTTCATCAGCCGCTGCGCCTTCGGACCGAAGCTGACCGATCCCTTGTGGTAGACGAAGGTGTCGCAGGCGAGGCGATGGCGCCAGCCGCGTTCGCTTGCGCGCAGGCAGAAATCGTTCTCCTCGCCATAGCCCAGGCCGAACCGTTCCGCGTCGAAATGCCCGATCGCGTCCAGTGCCGCCCGGCGTATATACATGCAGTATCCGACGGTTGTCGGTACATCGGCGAAACGGCCGGGATTGACCTTGCGGCAAGCGGCGTCGATGTCCGCCACCGGCAGGCCGAAGGCGATCGGACCGCCGTCATGACACGGATAGCTGCAGATCGTCGCGTTGTTGGACAAGGGGGAGACGGAGGCGATCCTCCGGTCGGCATAGGCCTGGTCTGACAGGCGTTCCAACCAGCCGGGCGGGACCTCGGTGTCGCTGTTCAGCAAGACCACGTCATGCCGTCCGGCCGCCGACATGCCGGCATTGACCGACCGGACGAAGCCCAGGTTGCGTTCGTTACGGATCAGGTCGATCTTGCCCTTTGCCGCCAGCCGGGCCAGCCAGTTGACCAGTTTCGGCTCCGGCGACCGGTCTTCGACCACGATGACGCGGCCCAGCGGGCCGGTGGTGTTGGCCAGGACCGACTCCAGGCAGAGACGTGTTTCCTCGAGGCCGCGATAGACCGGGATCACCACGTCCACCGTCGCGCGGCGGGCCCGCCTGGCAGGACGCGGCGGGGCCGGCAGGTAGTCGGCGACATCCAGCGGCGCCTCGGTCGGAAAGCCGCGGCGGGCGCCGGTCTTGAGGTGGTAGAGCAGCGGGTTCGCGGCGGCGTCGGGATGCTGGGCGACATACCAGGCGGCGTCGAAGCGCGGGTGCGGGTTGCGCAGTTCCGCCGCGCCGGCCACGAGGTAATGGACCAGCGGATTGGTGCCGCTCGCCTCGATGTCCGGATAGTGCTTCACATACCAGGCGCCGTTGAAGAACGCGTTCGGCTCCCGCCATTCATGGACGCCATGGTTGAGGAAGTGGATCAGCGGCGTCAGTTTCGCGGCGATGACATCGGGGTAGCGCCGAGCGTACCAGTCGGCATCGAGGACGTCGGTCAGAAGCTGGCCGAGGAGGGCGTCTCCCGACGGTTTCGAGTCTGCTGCCATCTAGCCTCGTCGCGGCGCCGCCGCTCGTGGATGAAGTCGCCGCCTCGGCGTTTCCCCGAAGAAAAGGGGAAGAGCTGAAATTTGCCTGGCCGTCTCTAGCGATGATTGTAAATTCTATACGCCCACACCTGCGCTGGCAGCAAGCAACAAAGCGGCCGCGCCGCCGGCCAGAAGCAGAAGCGGATTGATCTCCGTGAAGCTGAACAAGAGCGTGCTGACGGCCGTCACGCCCCAGGCCACCCACCCATGCTCCGTCTGGCGCATCAGCGCGAGGCCGCTGGCGAAGGTCAGCCCGACGGCGACCGGCGCCAGCGCCTGTTCCACGAGTTGGCGCCAGGCGGAGGCGGCGGCGCGATGCCAGCCGCGGGCGACGAGGAAGACCACCAGGGACGGCGGGGCGAACATGGCCACGAACGAAACCAACGCCCCTGCCAGGCCCGCGACCTTGAGGCCGACCAGGACGACGATCAGCGACCCCGGCCCGGGCTGGGCGCGGGAGATCGCGAACATGTCCAGGAATTCCTTCGCGGTCAGCCAGTGGTAATGGTCCACCACTGCGCGCTGCATGTCGGGCAGCACGCCGGACCCGCCGCCGAACGCCAGCATCGACAGGCCGCCGAACAGCAGGATCAGTTGCAGCAGGGCCTGGGTCATCGCTTGCGCGCCAGCCAGGTTGCGGCCAGGCTGACCGGCAGCATCACGGCCAGGACCTCGACCAGCGGATAACCCAGGACGCCGATCGCGATGGTGACGGCCAGCACGGTGGCGACCGGCACGACCGCGCGGATGTTGCGCTGCCCCAGACGGACGCCGGTGCCCAGGCTGAGGCCGATCGCCACGGCCCCCATCCCCTCCAGCGCCGCCCCCACCCAAGGCCCGCTGGGTTGCCCCTGGCTGTGCAGGTAAAGGTAGCCGGTGATCAGCACGATGACGACCGGCGGCGCGGTCAAGCCCAGGAAACAGGCCAGGGCGCCGGCGATCCCGCGCATCTGCGTGCCGATGAAGACCGCAAGGTTGACGTTCGTCGCGCCGGGAATGAGTTGCGACAGCGCGTAGCCGGACAGGAACTGCTTGTCGTCCATCCAGCCGCGGGTCTGCACGACCTCCCGCCGCGTCCAGGCCGCCAGTCCGCCGCCGAATGCCGCGAGGCCGATCCTCATGAAACTGCTGAAGAGGGAGGAAAGTGTCGGCTGGCCGGTTGATCGAGTCTCCATGCGCCTATTCAATCCGGTCCGAGGCCGGGTGTCCAAGCCCGGCGAAGGGAAAACTGGGAGGCAGGCGCATGGAGTATCGGTCCCTCGGGAAGAGCGGCCTCAAGGTCTCGGCCTTGTGCCTCGGCACCATGATGTTCGGCGGCCCGACGGATGAGCCGACGGCCGCGCGCATCGTGGACCGCGCGCGGGAGCAGGGGGTGAATTTCGTCGACACGGCGGACGGCTATACCGGCGGCCAGTCGGAGGAAGTGACCGGCCGGGCGATCCGCGCGCATCGGAGCTGGTGGGTCCTGGCCACCAAATGCGCCAACCCGACCGGCCCCGGCCCGAACGCGCGGGGGGTGTCGCGGCGGCACGTGCAGCATGCGGTGGAGGGGAGCCTGCGCCGCCTGGGCGTAAGCGAGATCGACATCCTGTACCTGCACAAGGAGGACCATTCGACTCCGCTGGCGGAAACCGTCCATGCTTTGGCCGACCTGATCCGCGCCGGCAAGATCCGCTATTTCGGCGTGTCGAATTACCGAAGCTGGCGGGTCGCGGAGATCTGCCGCCTGTGCGACGACGCCGGCATCGACCGCCCGGTGGTCAGCCAGCCGCTGTACAATGCCCTCAACCGGGAGGTGGAGACGGAACACCTGCCGGCCTGCGGCTTCTATGGCCTGGGCGTGGTGCCGTACAGCCCCCTGGCGCGCGGCGTGCTGACGGGCAAGTACCAGCCGGACGTGCCGCCGCCTGCCGGCACCCGGGCCGGACGGCAGGACCGCCGCATGCTGGAATCCGAATGGCGGCCCGAAAGCCTGCATATCGCGCGCCAGATCGCGGAACATGCCCAGGCGAAAGGCATGACGCCGGGGCAGTTCGCGTTCGCCTGGGTGCTGAACAACCGTCTCGTCACCGCGGCGATCGGCGGCCCGCGCACCGAAGCGCAATGGGAGGACTATGTCGGCGCCCTGTCGCTGCGCCTGGACGCGGCGGATGAAGCGCTGGTCGATCGGCTGGTCTCGCCGGGGCACCCGTCGACGCCGGGCTATAACGACCCGGCCTATCCGATCGAGGGACGGGTGCCGCGCTGAGTCCGCGCCCGGGGTGATTCCGTTGGCACGTCGTTTGCTGATCCGGGTACCGACGCCCGGGCAGGACAAGGACCGAGTACCGTTACGCCATAGTCAAAGAGAAGAACCAAGGTCCGGGGGCGCAGTAGCCAAGACAACCAGCGCGAGAAGCAGTCCCCAGACGGCTCACCCATCCGCTGTATCGGCTGCGTCGCCATAAGGAGACTGTCATGCGTTTCACCCGCCTCGTTCTTGCCGCCGCCGCAACGGCGGCGCTGCTGCATCCCGCGCCTGGCCGTGCCGATTGCGCACCGATCAAGATCGGCCTGACCGATCCGCTGACGGGACCGTACGCCAATTTCGGCAAGGACCAGTTGCAGGCGTCGCTCTGGGCGGTGGACGACATCAACAAGGCCGGCGGCGTCGACGGGTGCAAGCTGGAGATCGTGGCGCAGGACCACCAGGGCAAGCCGGAGACCGGCATCGCCGTCGCCAATCGTTTCATCGACGTCGATCACCTGCCGATGTTCTACGGCGGGTTCAGCGCGGTGGTGAAGGCCATGGCGCCGATCGCCGATCGCGGCAAGACGCTCATGTTCAGCGTCGGTGCCAATGCGCCCTCGATCGCCACGCTTGGCCAGTACACCTACACGACGTATCCGCTGGCGGATGTCGATATGCGGGCATTCGGCGCATACGTCCACAACGTCATGGGCAAGAAGCGGCTCGCGGTGCTGTACGCGAACAACGAGACAGGCATCCCCGGATCGCGCGTGCTGATCGACAGCTTCAAGAAGGCGGGCGGACAGGTCGTGCTGGACGAGGCGTACGATCCCGCCCAATCGGATTTCACCGGGCTGATCCTGAAGGTCCGTGCGGCGAACCCGGATGTGATCCACGTGCATGGGGTGAACACGGACATCGTGACGGTGATGTCCCAGATCCGGCAATTGGGGATCCAGACGCAGCTCACGTCCTATCAGGGCGCGTTCAGCGACGCCTATGCCAAGCAGTTGGGAGCGGCGGCGGAAGGACTGACCGTGACCTCCCTGGCACCGTCGGTGGAGCAGGACCCCAACGTGAAGGGCTTCCTGGAGCGTTGGCAGACGGAGTTCCACCGGACCGCGAACGGGCTGCCGTATACCCAATATTTCTATGACGTGCCCTACATCATCAAAGGCATGGTGCACTACCTTCACGAGAAGAACATGCCCATCACGGGCGAGAACCTGCGCACGGCGCTGCTTGCGGTGAAGACGTTCGACGGGCCGATGACGGGTCCGACCACGTTCAACGCGGACCATACGGTCAACAAGCCGGTCTATGTCTGGCACGTGAAGGATGGCCGGTTCCAATACGTGACGAAAATCGGCGACTGATTTCGGATGCGATGACAAGGCCAGGAATACGCCGATGGGGCCAACCGACCTCTTTCCGCCGGGTGAGGGCGTGCCAGCGGGTGCCGAAAGCGGGCCGGCCATGACGCGGGGAACGTCTTGGTCGCGCCCAGTTTGGCCGCGCCCAGTTTGGCCGCGTCCAGTTTGGCCGCGTCCAGCTTGGCCGTACCCAGGACCGGCGTGATGCTTGATCCCTCCATCCTCGCGCAGCTCGCCTGGACCGGATTCGCCAATGCCAGCTTCACCTGCCTGTTCGCCGTCGCGCTGGCCCTGGTGCTGAAGGTCAACCGCATCTGGAACTTCGCCCAGGCCGGCATGATGGTCTGCGCCTATGGCTTCATGTACGCCGGGACCCGCTGGCTTGGTCTCGACATCCTGGCGGCGTTGCCGATCGGCCTGGCGGCCACCATCGCCCTGGGCCTGCTGCTGGAGCGTTACGGCTTCCGCCCGCTGCGCCGGCGCGGGTCGTCGAGCCTGACATTCTTCATCTTCACGCTCGTCGTCTCGCAGCTTTGCACCTACGTCGCCGAACTGGTCATCGGCACCGAGTCGACGACGCTGGTCGACAATGTCGTCACGCCGGTGCAACTGGTCGGCGGCGTCGCGGTCAGCGACTGGGACATCCGCGCGACGCTGGTCACGCTGGGATTGATCCTGGCCCTGGCGGCTTTCCTGAAGCTCACAAGCTGGGGGCAGCGGCTGATCGCCGTGGCCGACAGCCCGGACCTGGCGGAGCTTTACGGCACCAGCCGCGACACGGCGTACGCGGTCAGCATGGCGCTGGCCGCGGTGCTGACGACGGTCGGCATGCTGCTGCTGGGCACCAAGGCGGCGACGGTGCCGTCCTCCCCGCTGCAGGAGTTCCTGCTGCTGGCGTTGCTGGCGACGATCCTGGCGGGCGTCGGCAACATCTTCGCCGCCGGCATCGCCGCGCTGCTGGTCGGCATCGGGCAGGGCTTCGCCGTCCTGTTCATGCCGGCCGAGTGGTCGCCGCTGCTGGTCTATGCGCTGATGGCCGTCGCCATCGTGGTGTTCCCGGGCGGCGTGAGCCTGCGTGGCGCGATCTGGAACCGGGGCTGAGACATGGAATACCTCATCACCCTCGGCATCCTGGCCTGCCTGTCGGCCTTGCTCGCCATCGGGCTGAACCTCGTGCTGGGCTATGGCGGGCTGCTGAGCGTGGCGCATCCGATCTTCTATGGCCTGGGCGCCGATGGTTCGGCGCTGCTGGTGATGCAGGCGGATGTGCCCATTCCGGCGGCGATCGTCCTGGCCGCCATCGGCTGCGCGGCGGCGTCGGTGCCGCTCGCTTTGTGTTCGCTGCGCGTATCGGGCGATTATTTCGTCATCGTCAGCCTGGGCTTTCAACTCGGCGTCCTGCAGATCATCAACAATATCGAGATCACCGGCGCCTCCGGCGGCCTCAGCCGCATCCCGACCTTCGTCCATGGCCCCGATCGCGGCCTGATCGGCCTTGGCGTCCTGGTCCTGGTCGTCGCGGTGGTCCTGCTGCTGAGCCGAGCGGTGGTGCGGAGTCCATTCGGGCGGGCACTGACGGCGATGCGGAACGATGAGGAGGCATTGGCGGCCCTGGGTCGCGACCCGGTGCGCATGAAGATGGCGGTGTTCGCGCTGAGCGCCGGGATCGCGGGCTTCGCCGGCGGCCTCTATGCCCATCTGTTCCAGTTCCTGACGCCGTTGCAGTTCGGGATCGAACGCTCCACGGCCCTGCTGACCATGGTCGTCGTCGGCGGGGCGGCGACGATCTGGGGTCCGCTGGTGGGGGCGGTGCTGATGACCTGCGTGCCGCAGGCGATCCAGTTCCTGAACCTGCCGCCGGCGATCGGCGGGCCGATCCAGGGCATGATTTTCTCGGTCCTGGTGCTGGCCTTCCTGTTCCTTCGGCCGCAGGGGCTGATGGGCGGCAGCCGCGGCGGCGGGGGGCTGGATGCGTGGAGCGGAGGAAGGCGACCGGGGAAGGATCGCGGACGGCGTGCGGAAGCGGCGTCATGAGCGCGATCCTGCAAGTGTCGGGCCTGACCAAGCGCTTCGGCGGCATCGTCGTTGCCGACGATATCACATTGGGCCTGCTGCCCGGCGAGGTCGTCGGCCTGATCGGACCCAACGGCGCGGGCAAGACCTCGCTGTTCAACCTGATCACCGGCGTCATCAAGCCCGATGCCGGCCGCATCGTCATGGACGGTGTCCGCATCGACGGCCTGAAACTCTCGGAACGCGCGAAACTGGGTATCGCTCGGACCTGGCAGCACGCACGATCGTTCCGATCGTTGACGGTGCTGGACAACCTGCTGCTGGGTGCGCGCGACTATCCCGGCGACTCGCTGTTGCGGACGCTGCTGCAGCCCGGCATCTCCCGCCGCATGGACATGGAGGCGGAGCAGCGTGCCATGCTGTTGCTGGAACGCGTGCGCCTGGCCCACAAGGCCCATGACCTTGCCGCCGAACTCTCCTACGGCCAGCAGAAGCTTCTCGGCATGGCCCGCGCGCTGATGAGCGAAGGGGCGTGCCTGCTGCTGGACGAACCGATGGCCGCCGTGGAAGGCCGCACCTATGCCATCATGCGCGAGGTGATCGAGCAGGAGGCGCATCGCGGCCAGGCGGTCTGCATCGTCGAGCACAATGTCGGTTTCATTCGAGACCTCTGCTCCCGCGGCGTGTTCATGGCGGCCGGCAAGGTCCTGGCGGACGGGCCGGTCGAGGAGTTGATGAAGATGAAGGACCTCACCGCGCTCTATTTCGGTGCGGCGGCATGAGCTTCACGATCGATCACGTCAGTGCCTCTTATGGCGGCAATACCGTCATCCATGATGTCTGCCTGGAAGTTCCGTCCGACCGTTTCGTCGGCGTGTTCGGCCATAACGGGTCGGGCAAGTCGACGCTGCTGAAATGCATGATCGGGCGGATCGGCGCCATGGCCGGCGACCTGCGCTTCGACGGGCACCCGGTGGTGCCCGACAAGGTACATCGCAACGTCATGCTGGGCATCGGTTTCGTGCCGCAGACGCAGAACGTGTTCCCGAACCTTTCGGTGTGGGATTGCCTGCGCATCGCGGCGATGAACCACCAGCCGATGGATGTCGCGGTGCTGGACCTGTTCCCCGCCATCGCCAATCGACGCCGCGCGCGGGCAGGATCGCTCAGCGGCGGTCAGCAGCAGATGCTGGCGGTGGCCATGGCATTGATGACCCGGCCCAAGGTCGTGCTGCTGGACGAACCGACGGCCGGCCTGGCACCCAACCTGGCGAACGAGGTGTTGAACAGCCTTCAGGACATCAACCGCAAGACCGGGACCGGCATCATCATCGTCGAGCAGAACGTGGTGACGGCATTGCGCATGGCGGAGCGGGCGATCATCATGAAGGGCGGACGCGTCGCCTATGACGGTCCGACGACGGAGCTGCAGCGACAGGAAGACCTCTGGCACTATTTCTGAGCGGAAGGACAAGACGATGTCGGAACAAGAAATCCCCTGTATCGACCTGAGCCCTTCCTTCGCGCCGGAAGGCCGGGCAGGGGTCGCGGCACGGATCGCCGAAGCGTGCCGTACCGTCGGGTTCTTCACCATCGTCGGCCATGGCGTGCCGGATTCCGTGATCGAGGGGTTGAAGCGCGAGGCGCATGCCTTCTTCGCGCTGCCGATCGAGGAAAAGGAGAAAGTGCCCCATCCCGCCAGCAAGATCAGCCGCGGCTATTTCCCGCCGAAGCACCGCTCCTTGAGCTACTCCCTGGGCAAGGAAGCGCCGCCCGACTGGCAGGAGGGCCTGGCTTGCGGACCGTTCGATCCGCCGCCCGAGCACCTGGCCGGCACGCCGGCGGCCGACTTCTTCTTTGCCCCGAATATCTGGCCCGAGGACCGGCCGGCGCTGAAAGCGGCATTCGAAACCTATTTCCGCACGCTGGACGGGCTGTCGATGCATATCCTGCGTCTGTTCGCCGTCGCGCTGGGCCTGGACTGGACCTTCTTCGATGCGAAATGCGATCGAGCGGCCTGCGTCATGCGGGTGATCTGGTATCCGCCGCAACCGGAACCGCCCCAGCCCGGGCAATTGCGCGCCGGCGCGCATTCCGATTACGGGACGCTGACGATCCTGAAGGGCGACGACGTGCCGGGCGGGCTGCAGGTGCGGCTGCGCAGCGGGGAATGGGTCGATGTACATCCGCGTCCCGATGCTTTCGTCTGCAACATCGGCGATCTGATGATGCGCTGGACGAACGATGCCTGGGTGTCGAACGTCCATCGCGTGGCCAACCCGCCCAGGGAATATGCTTCCGTCGGACGGATGAGCATCCCGTTCTTCCACAATCCCAACGCCGATGCGTTCATCGAATGCATCCCGGCCTTCGCGGGAGAGCAGGCGAAATACCCGCCCGTGGTGTTCGCGGAGCACTATCTGGGCAAGCATCTGAAGGCCGCGCACATGTCGAAGACGGCGGAGCCGGCCGTGGTCTGACACCGACCGGCATTGACGGGTCGACATCGACGCGGGCCGGCGGCTGTCATCGGGATGTCGCTTGACCATGACATCCCGCCGCCGCCACGGTTGCCTCGTTCGTCCGGGAGGCAAGCCATGGCCCATCATCATCACGAAATGCACCTGCGCCGCCCTGACGGAAGCGGCCGCGGCGTCAAGCGGCATGTCTCGGCGAACGTCGCCCGGATTTTCCCGAACGATCGCATTTCCACCGACGGCGCCGAACACCAGCATATCTGGATCGACGCCCTCGAGGCGCTGGACGGCGGACCGGACTATGCCGACGACGTGTTCGTCGCCATCCGCATCACCAATGGCGGGATCGGCCAGGACATCCCGTTCGAGGTCGATACGCCGGTCGAGCTGCAAGGCCTGTTCATTCCGGCCTCGGAAGCAGATCCGGGGCCGGACGATCCCGGCCTCGCGGTGATGCACTTCGTTCACGCCCCGGAAGGGTTCGTCCGCTACCAGGGCGTGACCTACGAGCGGGGCTAGGCGGCCGCCTTCATACCGCCGGACGCCGCCGCCTTGATCATGTCCGCGCCCTTTTCGGCGATCATGATCACCGGCGCGTTGGTGTTGCCCGAGGTCACCGTGGGCATGATCGAAGCATCGATCACCCGCAGCCCTTCGATCCCGTGCACGCGCAACTCGTCGTCCACCACGGCCATGGGGTCATGACCCATCTTGCACGTCCCGATCACGTGATAGGTCGTCTGGCCGGTTTCCCGAGCCCATTGGATCCAGTCGGCGTCGGATTGCACCTTGGTGCCGGGGTTCATTTCGTAGGCACGGTATTTATCCATGACGCGGTTCTCGACGATCCGCCGCCCGATGCGCATGCCGGCCAGCAGCACCTGCTGGTCGTACGGTTCGGCGAGGTAGTTCGGCCGGATCGCCGGGTTCGCGTACGGGTCGTTTGATTTCGCGTGGATCGAGCCTTTCGATTCGGGCCGGCACTGATACACCGTGACCGTCATGCCCGGCTCGCGCTCCAGCACGCGGGTCTGCGCGTTGCCGTAGCTGGCATGCGCGATATGGTACTGCACGTCCGGCTCCTCCAACTCGGGACGCGTCTTGACGAAGCCGAAGGCGATGCCGGCGGTGAAGGTCAGGATGCCGCGGCGCTGGGTGTAGTATTTCAGCACCTCCATCGCCAGCGGGATGCCGCGGCTGCGCTCGTTCAGCGACACCGGCAGCTTCAGCCGCCAGTTCATCCGGGGTGCGAAATGGTCGCGATAGTTCTCGCCCACGCCGGGTAAAGCGTGCTGCACCTGGATGCCCAGCGGCTGCAGGACCTCGGGGTTGCCGATGCCGGACAATTCCAGGATATGCGGCGATTTCACGGCGCCGGCGCAGATCAGCACTTCCTTGTTCGCGCGCGCTTCCCTGGCCTGGCCGCCCTGGTTATAGGCGATGCCGACCGCGCGCTTGCCGTCCAGGATGATGCGCGTCGTATAGGCCTCCGTCTCGACCTTCAGGTTGGGCCGGGACATGGCGGGACGCAGGTAGCCGCGCGAGCAGGACCACCGCTCGCCGTTCCGCTGCGTCACCTGGTAATAGCCGAAACCTTCCTGCTTGCCGTTGTTGTAGTCTTTCGCGCGTCCGAACCCCTCATCGACGGCAGCGTCGATCATCGCGTCCAGCACCTCGGCGTGCTCACGCATATGGTCGACGTGCAAGGGGCCGCCCCGGCCGCGGGCGCTGTCGCCGCCCGGATGGAAGTGTTCCGCCTTCTTGAAATAGGGCAGCACGGAATCATAGCCCCAGCCGCGGTTCCCGTATTGCGCCCAGGTGTTGTAGTCCAGCGGATTGCCGCGGACATACAGCATGCCGTTGATCGCGCTGGACCCGCCCAGCGTCTTGCCGCGCGGGATGGGGATGCGGCGCCCGGCCATGGTCGGTTCCGGCTCCGACTCGAAGTTCCAGTTCAGCTTGGGGTTGTTCAGCAGCTTGGTGAAGCCGGCGGGAATGTTGATCCACATCGACTTGTCGGGCGGCCCGGCCTCCAGCAGCAGCACCTTGGTGCGGCTGTCCTCGGTCAGCCGGTTCGCCAGCACGCACCCTGCGCTGCCCGCGCCAACGATGATGTAATCGAAATCGGCCATCCGTCGTATCCCCCGTTCCAAGGCTGCTATAGCCGGAGGCACGCCGTCGCGAAAGCGTCACAAGGGCATGAGGGGAGCGGGCAGGTTCCTCACCGAACGGCGGCAATTGATCGCGCGGCGCCTTTTCCCGACCGATCCCCTGTGGCACCAATCCGCTGATGTCGTCCAGGTTCTCGATTTTCTCGCTGCTGACCCATGCCTCCGGAACGGGGTGGGAACGGCAGTGGCGAGACGCCCAGCCCAAGCCGGCCTATGACACGGTCATCGTCGGCGCGGGCGGGCATGGCCTCGCCACGGCCTATTACCTGGCGCGGGAGCACGGGATCCGCGACGTCGCCGTGCTCGACAAGGGCTGGCTGGGCGGCGGGAACACCGGACGCAACACCACGATCATCCGGTCCAACTACCTCCAGCCGGAGAGCGCGGCGCTGTATGAGCACGCGCTGCGGCTGTGGGAGACCCTGTCGCAGGAGCTGAACTACAACGTCATGTATTCGGCCCGCGGCGTGCTGATGCTGGCGCATGACCATCACGACGTGCAGGTGTTCAAGCGGCACGTGCATGCCAACCACCTCGCCGGCATCGACAATGAGTGGCTGACGCCGGAGCAGGCCAAGGCGTTCTGCCCGCCGCTGGAGATCGGCGGCCATGCCCGCTTCCCGGTCCTGGGCGCCGCGCTGCAACGCCGGGGCGGGGTGGCGCGGCACGACGCCGTCGCCTGGGGCTACGCCAGGGCCGCGTCGGCGCTGGGGGTGGACATCATCCAGAACTGCGCGGTCACCGCCATCCATCGCGGTCCCGACGGCGCGGTCGCCGGGGTCGAGACCGAGAAAGGCCCGATCGCCGCCCGCCGCGTCGCGGTCGTCGCCGCCGGCCACACCAGCGTGCTGATGGGGATGGCCGGGCTGCGCTTCCCGCTGGAATCCTTCCCGCTGCAGGCCCTGGTGAGCGAGCCGGTGAAGCCGGTGATCCCCTGCGTCGTGATGTCCAGCACCGTGCACGCCTATGTCTCGCAGTCCGACAAGGGGGAGTTGGTGATCGGCGCCGGGACCGACGCCTATACCTCCTACAGCCAGATGGGCGGGCTGCACGTCTCCGCCGAGACGTTGGCGGGGCTTTGCGAACTGTTTCCCTCGTTCCGCCGCCTGCGGATGCTGCGCAACTGGGGCGGCATCGTCGATACGACGCCGGACCGCTCGCCGATCATCGGCCTGACCCCGGTGCCGGGGCTGTTCGTCAACTGCGGCTGGGGAACGGGCGGGTTCAAGGCGACGCCCGGCTCCGGGCATGTCTTCGCCGCCACCGTCGCGCGCGAGCAGCCGCACCCGCTTGCCGCTCCGTTCTCGCTGGACCGTTTCGCGGACGGCCGCCTGATCGACGAGGCCGCCGCGGCGGCGGTGGCGCATTAGGAAACGCGGGGTGGAGGCGGTGTTTCCCGCCACGGCGGGCCTGCGCCGCATAGGCGCTCGGCCAAGCCTGGGGACACTCGGGCGTTTCCTCGCCCGGGCGCCTCTCCCGCGCGGCACGTTCCTCTCATCGCTTACGGGTCTTTTCTCAATGCCTATGGGCGTGCGCCCGTCATGACGAAGCGGCTCTCGCGAGGGTTTGAGGTTGACGCTTCCGTCACGCGACCGCAAACGATCAGGCAACCATGTTGCTGATTCCCTGTCCCTGGTGCGGCAAGCGCCCGGAAAACGAGTTCCGTTACGCCGGGCAGGCGCATATCGTGCGTCCGTCCGACCCGGCATCCGTCGATGACGAGGCCTGGGCGGTCTATCTGTTCCTGCGCGACAACCCCAAGGGCCAGCACGCCGAGCGGTGGCGGCATATCCATGGGTGCGGGCGGTTTTTCAATGCGGTTCGCGACACTGTCACCGACCGGTTCGCCGCCAGCTACAAGCCGCAGGAATTGTCGCCGGGGCAGGGCGCGCCATGACCCAGCCGTTCCGCATGCCGGCGGGCGGTCGGATCGACCGCAACCGCCCGCTCCGGTTCCGATTCGATGGCCGGCTTTATGACGGCTTTGCCGGCGACACGCTCGCCTCGGCGCTGCTGGCCAACGATGTCGCCGTCGTCGGCCGGTCGTTCAAATACCATCGCCCGCGCGGCATCGTCGCGGCGGGCGCCGAGGAGCCGAACGCCCTGGTCACCCTCGACGAGGGTGCCAGGGGGGTTCCAGGCAGGGTCACGCCCAACCTCCGCGCGACGCAAATGGAGCTGTATGACGGCCTGACCGCCCGCAGCCAGAACCGGTTCCCGTCGCTGCGCTTCGATCTCGGCAGCCTCGCCGGACTGGCCGCGCCCCTGCTGGGCGCCGGGTTCTACTACAAGAGCTTCATGTGGCCCCAGGGCTTCTGGCGGCGGCTTTACGAGCCGGCGATCCGCCGCGCCGCGGGGTTGGGAAAGGCACCGCGGGCGGCCGATCCCGATTGGTACGTCCAGCAATACGCGCATTGCGAGGTGCTGATCGTCGGCGCCGGCCCGGCGGGCCTCGCGGCCGCGCTGGCCGCAGCCAGGACGGGCGCGCGCGTCATCCTGTGCGACGAGCAGGCGGAGCCGGGCGGCTACCTGCTCTCCGCCCCGGACGTCGCGATCGACGGCATGGCCGCCCCGGACTGGGTCGCCCAGACCCTCGAGCGGATCGCAGACAACGTCCTGGTGGTGCCGCGCACGACCGCGTTCGGCTGGTTCCCCGGCAACCTGATCGGGTTGGCGCAGCGGCTGGACCCCGCGTCACCGGGCGTCCGTCCCGACTCGCGCGCCTCCACGCCCGCAGACCCCTACGCGCTCGGTGTCGAGCCTCCCCCGGTCGCGCCGCCGCGGGAACGGCTGTGGCATGTCCGGGCGGAGCGGGTGATCCTGGCGACCGGGGCGATCGAGCGGCCGCTGGTGTTCCCCGGCAATGACCGGCCCGGCGTGATGCTGGCCTCGGCGGCACTGACCTATCTGCACCGCTACGGCGTCAAGCCCGGCCAGCGTGCCGTCATCGCCACCGCCGACGACAGCGCCTACCTGACCGCCATCGCCCTGCACCGCGCCGGCCTGCCGATCGCCGCCATCGCCGACCTGCGGGAGCGGCCGTTCGGCGAGGCCGTCGACCTCGCCCGCGACCTGGACATCCCCGTCCATGCCGGCGCCGCCGTCATCGGCACCGAGGGCCGGATGCGGGTGCATACCGTGCGCCTCGGTACCGGCCAGGCGGTCCCGTGCGATACCGTCCTGGTCTCCGGCGGCTGGACGCCGACCGTGCATCTGGCCAGCCAGGCGCGGCAGCCGCTGCGCTTCGACGCGGCCTCCGGCACGTTCCTGCCATTGGAAAACGCCGTGGGTTCGGCGGCCGGCACGTTCGACCTCGCCGCCTGCCTGCGCGACGGGGCGGCGGCCGGAGGGCTGGCGGCCGAGTTCGTCGTCGACGGGTTGCCGGCGACGGCACCCTCCGGCCCGCCCTTGCCGGCCGCGCCGCACGCAAAGGCGTTTGTCGACCTGCAGAACGACGTCACCACGAAGGACCTGTACATCGCCGCCACGGAAGGCTTCGTGTCGGTCGAGCACCTGAAGCGCTACACCACCACCGGCATGGCGACGGACCAAGGCAAGACCTCCAACCTGAACGCCGTCAGCACCTTGGCCGCGCTGACCGGCCAGCCGATGGACGCGGTGGGGCTGACCACGTTCCGCCCGCCCTATACCCCCGTCACCTTCGGCGCCCTGGCCGGCGCCGCGCGGGATGCGCTGTACGCGCCGATCCGCCTGCCGCCCATCGTCCAGGCCGGCGCGGTGACGGAGGATGTCGGCCAGTGGAAGCGCGCCCGCTGCTTCCCACGTAATGGCGAAACGATCGCCGCCGCCGTCGCCCGCGAACGCCAGGCGGTGCGGAACGATGTCGGCATCTTCGACGCCTCGACCCTCGGCAAGATCGAGGTCACCGGCCCCGACGCCGCGCTGTTCCTGGAGAAGATCTACACCGGCGCCTTCGCCGGCCTGCTGCCGGGACGCTGCCGCTATGCCATGCTGCTGGGCGAGGACGGGTTCATCCGGGACGACGGCATCGTCGCCCGCCTGGCGCTCGATCGCTTCCACGTCACCACCACGACCGGCGGGGCCGGTTTCGTGCTGCATCACATGGAGGACTACCTCCAGACCGAATTCACCACGCTGCGCGCCTGGCTGACGTCGGTGACGGAGCAGCACGCGGTGATCGCCGTCCAAGGCCCACGGTCCGCCGCCCTGCTGGCGCCGTTCATCCGCGGCGTCGACCTGGGCACGCTGCCGCACATGTCGGTGCGGGAGGCACATTTCGACTCCATCCCGATCCGCCTGTTCCGGGCCGGCTTCACCGGGGAGGCGGGGTTCGAGATCAACCTGCCGCCGCCCGACGCGCAACGCGTCTGGGACACGCTGCGGGAGGCCGGGGCGACCCCGTACGGCACCGATGCGATGCACGTCCTGCGCGCGGAGAAAGGCTACATCGTCGTCGGCCAGGAAACCGACGGCACGGTGACGCCGGACGATGTCGGCCTGGCCTGGATGATCCCCAAGGGAAAGCGCGACTTCGTGGGCATGCGCTCGCTGCGCCAATCCGACCTGAAGCGGGCGGACCGCAAGCAGCTTGTCGGGCTGAAGGCCGAGGCCACGCTGGAAGAGGGCGCCCAGATCACCGAACCGGGCGGCGGCTTTCCGCTCGGGCATGTCACCTCGGCCTATCCCGGGATCGCGCTGGCGCTGCTTCAGGGCGGCCGAGCGCGGGTCGGGGAGGCGCTGCAGGTGCGGCGGGGGAAGGAGGCGATCCCGGTCACCGTGGTCGCCCCGATCGTCTACGACAAGCCGGGCGAGCGGCTGCGGCCGACGCCGGTGCCGGTGACCGATCCCTTATCGGTCCGGCCAGCGGAGACGCGGGTCCCGCCCGTGCCGGTGTCCACCGCGGATGTCGGCATGGTCGCGTTGGCGCCGGCCACGCTGTTGTCCTTGCGCGCCGGTGCCGCGGCCGCCGGGATTGGCATGGCGCTGGGCGTGCTGCTGCCCACCGTCCCTTGCCGCTCCGTCATCACCGAACGTGCCGCCCTCTGGCTCGGCCCCGACGAATGGCTGATCCAGGCCCCCGAACCGGCCGAGGGGCTGATAGCCCTGGTACGCAAGGGGGCGGGGGATCATCCGATCAGCGTCGTCGACGTCTCGCATCGGACGCTGGCGCTGGAGATCGCCGGGCCGCTCGCCGACTGGTGCATCAACGGGTTCTGTGCCCTGGACCTCGATCTGCGCGTCTTCCCGGTCGGCACCTGCACGCGCACCGTGCTGGGCAAGGCCGAGATCATGCTGTGGCGCATCGCGCCGGAAGTGTTCCACGTCCACGCCCCGCGGTCGTTCTTCCCCTATGTCTGGGCCTGCCTGCGCCAGGCGGCGCTGTCCCTGGGCGGCGATGCGCGATTGACGCCGGAGGGGACGGCGGGCTGAATTCGGCATTTCCAGGGAGTTGATGGGCGGACCGTCCCAAACGCGGCAATGAACGATACGGAGTCTCCTCGCGCCGACGCCCGGCCGCGCGCATCCCATCTGCTTGAGACGGCCGAAGGCAAGCGCCTCGCCGACCGTGAGGCCTGGCTGCAATGGGGGCCTTACCTCGCCGAACGGCAATGGGGCACGGTGCGCGAGGATTACTCGGCCGACGGCGACGCTTGGCGCTATTTCCCGTTCGAGCACGCCCGGTCCCGCGTGTATCGCTGGGGGGAGGACGGGATCGGCGGCTTCACCGACGACCGGCTGCGCTGGTGCCTGTCGGTGGCGCTGTGGAACGGGCGGGACCCGATCCTGAAGGAACGGCTGTTCGGGCTGACCAACGAGCAGGGTAATCACGGCGAGGACGTCAAGGAACTCTACTATTACCTGGATGGGACGCCGACTCACTCGTACATGCGGATGCTGTATAAATATCCGCAGGCGGCATTTCCGTACGAAGCGCTGGTCGCGGAGAACGGCCGGCGCGGGGCGAGCGATGCGGAATACGAGCTGATCGATACCGGCCTGTTCGACCAGGGACGCTATTTCGACGTCACGGTGGAGTATGCCAAGGCATCGCCGCGTGACGTGCTGGGGCGCATCACCATCGACAATCGCGGTCCCGACGCCGCCGACCTGCATGTCCTGCCGCAGCTCTGGGCGCGCAACACATGGTCGTGGCGGACCGGGATCGCGGAGCCGTCGCTCGACCTGGTGAACGGCGCGGTGGTCGCGACGCATGCCAGGATGGAGCAGCGGCTTTGGGCGGTCGACCAGGGCGCCGAATTCCTTTTCTGCCGCAACGAAACCAACGCGAAGCTGCTTTACGGCGTGGCCGAGGACGGACCGTTCAAGGACGGGATCGACGATTTCGTGGTGAAGGGCGATGCCGGCGCGATCAGCCGCTCGCGCGGCACGAAATGCGCCGCGCATGTCAAGCTGACGCTGCCGCCGGGGGGACGGCAGGTGATCCGCCTGCGCTGGCGTCCGACGCAGGGTCCCGATAGCGGGGCCGGCAGCGATCCGTTCGCCGACCATGACGGCGTGTTCGCCGAACGGATCGCCGACGCCGACGCGTTCTATGCCGCCCTGCAGGTGCGCTGCGCCGATCCCGACGCGCGGC
>NZ_DASZTJ010000205.1:0-11290 GCF_035548235.1 Rhodopila sp. | reverse complement strand
GGCCCGGTCAAGCCGGGCCATGACGGAACGAACGTGGACGGCACGAAGCGAACGTGGACGGAGAGTCGCCATCGACGCCGTTTAGTATAACACCGAAACCTTGTCAGCGTTATGCGAAACGAATCAAAATTCGCCGGGCCGCAATTCGCGGGCCATCCGGTCCAGGACCGCGTTGGCCATGCCGGGCTCGTTGCCGGTGAAGAAGCCGCGCGCCACGTCGAGGTACTCGTTGATCACGACCTTGGCCGGCGGTCCGTCCGTCATCGACAACTCGGCGCCGGCAGCCCGCAGCAGGGCGCGCAGCACGGGGTCGAGACGCGCCATCGGCCAGCCTTCGGGAAGCGCGTCTACGAGCAGCGTGTCGATCGTGTCCTGGCGCTGGGTGGCCATGCGCACCACGCGCTGGAACAGCGAGACCTCGGCATCCGGCACGCGGCCGTCTTCGTACCCGTTCTGGCCGGGCAGGACGCCCAGCCGGTGGCGTACGAACTGGTCGATCACCGTCTCGGGGCTGTCGCCGGCCTGCTCGCTCTGGAACAGCGCCTGCACGGCGGCGACCCGGGACGCGGTACGCGTCCGGGCTTTTGGACCTTTGCCCATCACGCCGCGCCGAAATGCTGGGCGGCGATCAACTGCATGACCGAGGCGACCGCGGCCTCCGACCCCTTGTTGAACCCGTCCAGGGTCGAGCGTGCCTGCGCCTGCGCCATGGTGTCGCAGGTCAGCAGGCCGGTGCCGAGGCATAGGCCGAATTGCAGCGCCACGTTCATCAGCCCGTCCATGGTGGATTTGCTGATGAACTCGTAATGGTCGGTCTCGCCGCGGATGATGCAGCCCAGTGCGACGTAGCCGTTGTATTTGCGCGACCCGCGCAGCGCGAGGCGGATCGCCTGCGGCAGTTCATAGGCGCCGGCGACATCCAGCGTCTCCGAGGTGGCGCCGGCTTCCGTCAGGATGCTGCGGGCGCCGGTGGTCAGGTTGTCGACGACCTCCCGGTAATAGGGGGCCCGCACGATCAGGAAATGCGGCGCGACTCCCTTGATCTTCGGCGCTCGGGGGATCGGGGCGTCGGCGGTGCTCATCCTTCGTAGTCCACTCCGACGACGTTGGGGATCGGGCGCTGTTCGACAATGTTCAGCCCATAGCCGTCAAGCCCGATCACGGTGCGGCGGCGGTTTGTCAGCAGGACCATGTTCTTGACCCCCAGGTCCAGCAGGATCTGCGCGCCGATGCCGTAGTCCCGCAGTTCCCGGCTGACCTTCGGTCCGCCCTTGGCGATCTGGCCGACACGTTCCGCGAGCGCGGTGGGCCGGTGCTCCCGGATCAGCACGACGACGCCGCGGCCGGCCTTGGCGATCATGTGCATCGCGTTGTGCATCGCGATCCAATGCGGGCTGCCGGTCATGTCGTCCAGCAGGTCGACGGCGTGCATGCGCACCATCACCGGTTCGGGGCCGGAGACGTCGCCCTTCACCAGCACCAGGTGCTCCTGGTACTCGACGGTGTTGGCATAGACGATCGCCTTCCACTCGCCGCCGGCGGGATGCTCGTAACGGCCTTCCTCGACCTTGCGCACCAGCCGTTCGGTCAGCCGGCGATAGGCGATCAGGTCGGCGATCGTGCCCAGCTTCAGGTTGTGGTGCTGGGCGAAGGCGACCAGGTCCGGCAGGCGGGCCATGGTGCCGTCGTCGTTCATGATCTCGCAGATCACCGCGGACGGGTTCAGGCCGGCCTTGCGCGCGATGTCGACCGACGCCTCGGTGTGGCCGGCGCGCACCAGCGTGCCGCCTTCGCGCGCCACCAAGGGGAAGATATGGCCCGGCGTGGTGATGTCCTCGCGCGTGCTGTCGGGGTTGATCGCCACCGCGACGGTGCGGGCGCGGTCGGCGGCCGAGATGCCGGTGGTCACCCCCTCCCGCGCCTCGATCGACACGGTGAACGCGGTCTGGTGGCGGGTGCCGTTCTGCCGGCTCATGAGCGGCAGGCCCAGCGCGTCCACCCGGTGGCGGGTCAGCGCCAGGCAGATCAGGCCGCGGGCGTAGCGGGCCATGAAGTTGATCGCGTCCGGCGTGGCGAACTGCGCGGGGATGACGAGGTCGCCCTCGTTCTCCCGGTCCTCGTCGTCGACCAGGATGAACATGCGGCCGTTGCGGGCTTCCTCGATCAGTTCCTCGACCGAGCAGAGGTATTGCGACAGGTCGGCGGTGACGAGATTGGCTTTTTCCATCACGCGGTCTCCCGCAGCCGAGCCACGTAGCGGGCCAGCATGTCGATTTCGATGTTGACCTTGTCGCCGGGCTTCGTCGTGCCGAAGGTGGTGACGGCGGTCGTATGGGGGATGATGTTCACACCGAAAGTATCGTCCCCGACCTCGTTCACGGTCAACGAGACACCGTCGACCGCGATGCTTCCCTTCACCGCGATGAAGCGCGCGAGGTCCTTGGGGACGCGGAAGACCCAGCGATGCGATGCGTTTTCCGGAGTTGTCGATACAACTGTCCCGACGGCATCGACATGACCTGAAACCAGATGGCCGCCCAGCTCGTCGCCCATGCGCAAGGAGCGCTCCAGGTTGACGCGGGAGCCCTGTGTCCAGGTCCCGAGTTTTGTATGCGCCAGCGTCTCGGCGGAGGCGTCGACGGCGAACCAGTCGGCGCCGAATTCGATCGCGGTCAGGCAGCAGCCGGAGCAGGCGATCGATGCGCCCAACGCCACCGGCGGATCGTCGAGGAACTCGGCGGGGGTCGCGATCGTCAGGCGCATGTCGCGTCCCCGGGCGATCGGATCGATGGCCGTGACGGTGCCGAGGGCGGTGACTATTCCGGTGAACATGGACCCTGCCTTGCGTAAGTGGTCAGCATGTCGCGACCTACGGGCATTGTGCAATGCCGCAAAAAGCGGGGCATCGTTGCGAGTTTGTCGATGCCGAACGCCTGCACGGCGGGCCAGCCGTCGCCGCCCATGATCGCGGGGGCGTGGAACCAGGCGATACGGTCGACGAGGTCGGCCCGCAGCAGCGCCGCCGCCAGTTGCCCGCCGCCTTCCACCAGCACGCGCGTCAGGCCGGCGGTCCCCAGCGCGCGGAACGCGGCGGCGAGGTCGAGGCCGGCGGTGCCCGGCGGCACCTCGATCAGCGTCGCGCCGACATCGGCGAAGGCCCGCCGCCGCGCCGCGTCGGCGCCGTTGCGGTGCAGGAACCAGGTCGGCGTTTCCCGTGCCGTGACCACGAGCCGCGAGGTCAGCGACGTGCGCAGATGGCTGTCGGCGATGACGCGCACGACGGGCGAGGGGCGGAAGCCGGGGATGCGGCAGGTCAGCGCCGGGTCGTCGGCCAGCACGGTGCCGACGCCGACCATGACCGCGTCGTGGTTGCCGCGCAGCGCATGGGCGACGCGGCGGGCCTCGGCCCCGGTGATCCATTGGCTCTCGCCGCTGCCGGTGGCGATGCGGCCGTCCAGGGTGGTGGCGAGCTTCAGCGTCACCATCGGCCGGCCTTGGGTGACGCGGGTGTAAAAGCCCAGCAGGACGTCGTCGGCCTCGGCCTTGAGCAGCCCGGTTTCGACCACGACCCCGGCGGCGCGGAGCTGGGCCAGCCCCTGGCCGTTGACCCGCGAATCCGGATCGCCGGTGGCGGCGACGACGCGGGCGATGCCGGCTTCGATCAGCGCGTCGGTGCAGGGGGGCGAGCGGCCGGTGTGGCAGCACGGTTCCAGCGTGACATAGGCGGTGGCGCCGCGCGCCTGCTGCCCGGCCATCGCCAGCGCGACGCGTTCGGCATGGGGCCGGCCGCCGGGCCGGGTCGTCCCGCGTCCGACGACGCGGCCATGGCTGACGATGACGCAGCCGACCGAGGGGTTGGGCCAGGTGGTGCCCAGGCCCCGCCGCGCCAGGGCGAGGGCGGCGTGCATATGGGCGAGGTCAGTCATGGCGGACAGGCGTTCGTTTCAAACTCCTCAATCCTCGACGGCGGGCGTGCCCAATCCCCCGACAAACTCCTCGAAATCCTTGGCTTCCCGGAAATTCCGGTAGACCGACGCGAACCGCACATACGCCACTTTGTCCAGTTCCTTGAGCGTGTCCATCACCAGCTCCCCGATCTGCTTGCTGGGGATGTCGCTGTCGCCCGAGGCTTCCAGTTGCCGGACCAGGGAGTTGACGATGCGTTCGATCCGCTCCTCCTGGATCGGCCGCTTGCGCAGCGCGACGCGGATCGAGCGGGCGAGCTTGTCGCGGTCGAACGGCACGCGCCGGCCGTCGGACTTCACCACGGTCAGCTCGCGGAGCTGGACGCGCTCCACCGTGGTGAAGCGCTGGCCGCAGGTGCCGCAGAAGCGGCGGCGGCGGATCGCGCTGTTGTCGTCGGTCGGACGGCTGTCCTTGACCTGGGTGTCCTCGTGTCCGCAGAACGGGCAGCGCATCAGCGTGCCGGCCCAGGAGTGCCGTAGAGCGGGAAGCGGGCGCACAGCGCCTTCACCCGCGCGCCGACTTCGGCTTCCACCGCCGTGTTGGTCCCGTCATTGGACCGGCCCAGCGCTTCCAGGACCTCGTTGATCATCAGGCCGATCTCGCGGAATTCGGCCATGCCGAAGCCGCGCGTGGTGCCGGCCGGCGAGCCGAGGCGGATGCCGGAGGTGACCGCCGGCTTCTCGGGGTCGAACGGGATGGCGTTCTTGTTGGCCGTCATGTGGGCACGTTCCAGGCTGGCCTCGGCAGCCTTGCCGGTGACCCGCTTCGGGCGCAGGTCCACCAGCATCAGGTGGCTGTCGGTGCCGCCGCTGACAATGTCGAGGCCCTGGGCTTTCAGCGTTTCCGCCAGCACGCGGGCGTTGTCCTGCACCGCCTTCTGGTAGATGCGGAACTCTGGCCTCAGCGCCTCTCCGAACGCCGCCGCCTTGCCGGCGATGACGTGCATCAGCGGGCCGCCCTGCAGGCCGGGGAAGACGGCCGAGTTGATCTTCTTGCCGATCTCCAGGTCGTTCGACAGAACCATCCCGCCGCGCGGGCCGCGCAGGGTCTTGTGCGTCGTCGTCGTCACCACATGGGCGTGCGGCAGCGGGCTGGGGAACAGCTCCGCCGCGACCAGCCCGGCGAAATGCGCCATGTCGACCATGAAATAGGCGCCGACCTCATCGGCCACGCGCCGGATGCGGGCGAAATCGATGAAGCGGGGATAGGCCGACCCGCCGGCGATGATCAGCTTCGGCTTCTCGGCGCGGGCCAGGCGTTCCAACTCCTCGTAGTCCAGCAGCCCGTCTTCCTTGCGCACCCCGTATTGCACGGCGTGGAACCACTTGCCGGACTGGTTCGGCGCCGCACCGTGCGTCAGGTGGCCGCCGGCGGCGAGGCTCATGCCCAGGATCGTATCGCCGGGCTGCAGCAGCGCCAGGAACACCGCCTGGTTGGCCTGCGCGCCGGAATGCGGCTGGACGTTGGCGAAGGCGCACCCGAACAGCGTCTTCGCCCGCTCGATCGCCAGCGTCTCGGCCACGTCGACATAGACGCAGCCGCCGTAATAGCGGCGGCCGGGATAGCCTTCGGCATACTTGTTGGTCAGCACCGAACCCTGGGCTTCGAGCACCGCGGCGGAGACGATGTTCTCCGACGCGATCAGCTCGATCCCGTCCTGCTGGCGGTGCAGCTCCTTGCGGATCGCGTCGGCCAGTTCGGGATCGGTCTCGGACAGCGGGGCGGAGAAGAAGCGCTGGGTGGCCGAGGCCAGGGTGTGGTCGTTCATGATCGGTCCCGATGGGTCAGATGAAGCGGGTCGTCTAGCACGAGGCGCCGTTGGGGAGAAACGGTGGTAAGGAACGGGAGGACGACGCCGGGTGGCGGCCTGTTGGCCCGAAAGAGACCCGATCTCGCGGCGAGTCTCTCCTTGGATAACCCATCAAGATGGGTTATAGGTCCTCATGGTCACGGTGTCGCGTGCATACGGCTTTCGCGTGGTCATCTTCGTGAACGATCACCATCCGGCCCATGTCCACGTTTTTGGTGATGGGAAGCCAAGATCAACCGGCGCGGCCGCGATGGTTTGCCCGAGCTGATCTGGGCAGACGGAATGAGCCACGGAGAGCTTCGCCGCGCCATGCGCATCGTGACTGAGCACCAGACGGCTCTGCTGGCACGTTGGGAGGACATCCATGGTTGAACTGACTGACGCCGAGATCGGAGCCGCACTGGCACGCGGCAAGGCCGCGCGCCTGCATGAGCCGCGGGGCACTGCTGCGCGCTATGATCGCCAGCTCGATCGCATCATTGTCGATCTGACGAACGGTTGTACTTTCGCCTTCCCGTCCCGCCTCGGGCAGGGACTGGAAAACGCATCGGAGGATCAGCTTGCCCAAGTCGAGCTTCTCGGTGCCGGCACGGGGCTGCATTGGGAAGCGCTCGATGTCGATTTATCGATCCCTGACCTGCTTGCCGGCCTTTTCGGAACGAAGGCTTTCATGGCCCGACGCGCCGGGCGGGCGACCTCCTCTGCCAAGGCTGCGGCCGCACGGGCCAACGGAGCCAAAGGCGGGCGCCCCAGAAAAACGGCCAACGGCTGATTGATAGCGCAGCCGGCCCCGACCGCCACCCCTTCGGCCGGCTGATCGAGGAACCCGTTGTCCGCGACTCGGGGGAGCGGGCAAAATGCCGGCTGATGCCTCCCGACAATCCCGTCACGCTCGACCTGCCCGATCAGGCCGCCACGGAAGCCTTGGCCGCGCGCCTCGCCGGCCTGGCCCATCCCGGCGACTGCCTTCTGCTCGAAGGTCCGCTGGGCGCCGGCAAGAGCACCTTCGCGCGCGCCTTCCTGCGCGCGGCGGCGGGCGATCCGGCGCTGGAGGTGCCGAGCCCGACCTTCACCCTGGTGCAGGTCTACGACACGCGGCTGGGGGAGGTGTTCCATTATGACCTGTGGCGCCTGGACGGTCCCGGCGCGCTGGCCGAACTCGACTGGGACGACGCGCTGAACGCCATCGTCTTGGTCGAATGGCCCGACCGGCTCGGCGACCGCCGCCCCGCCGATGCGCTGACCGTCACGTTCGCCCTTGGACACGGCGAGGCCCGCCGCGTGACGCTGACCGGCTGGCCGGGACGCGTCCCGGCATGACCCGGGACGCGCAGATCGCCGCCTTCCTGGCCCGCCATGGCGCGACCCTGGCCGACACCGAACCCCTGGCGCAGGACGCCAGCTTCCGCCGCTACCTGCGGGTGCGCCGGCCGATCCGGGCGGTGCTGATGGACGCCCCGCCGCCCGAGGACGTGCGGCCCTTCCTGCAGATCGCCCGGCATCTTTACGCACAGGGCCTGACGGTGCCCGAGATCCTCGACGCCGATCCGGATATTGGTCTGGTCCTGGAAGCCGATTTCGGCGACGCGCTTCTGTCCACCCTGCTGGACGCGGGCGAACCGGCGGAACCGCTGCTGAACCGAGCGGTGGATGCGCTGGTGCAATGGCAAAGGGCGGAACCGCCGCCGGGCGTGCCGGCCTGGGACCATGTCCCGATGACCGCCACCGCCCTCGGCACCCTGTTCGACTGGTGGTGGCCGGCCCGCTACGGCGCGCCCGCGCCCGCCGGGGCGCGCGCCGACGTCGAAGCCGGCCTGACAGAGATGCTGCGCCCCGTCGCCGAGGGCCCGCGCTGCGGCGTCCATCGCGACTGGTTCGCCGGCAACCTGCTGAGCCTGCCGGACGGTGGCGTCGGCATCATTGACTTCCAGACCGCCGCCATCGGCCATCCGGCCTATGACCTGATGTCGCTGCTGCAGGACGCCCGCCGCGACATCCCCGAGAGGGCTGCCGCGTCCGCTTTCGCCCGCTACCTCGCCGCCCGTCCGGACCTCGACCCCGAGGCCTTCAAAGCGGCATATCAGGCCTGCGCGGCGCAGCGGCATCTTCGTGTCGCCGGGCAGTGGGTCAGGCTTGCGTTGCGCGATCACCGGCCGCAATACCTCGCGTACGGGCCGCGGACATGGCGGCTGCTGCGGGATGCCCTGGCGCAACCGGCGGCGGCGCCGCTGGCGGCCGCCCTCGATCGTTGGATACCGGCCGCCGACCGCGGCAACCCACCAGGACTCGCGACATGACTGTCTCCCCTCGCTCCGCCATGGTCCTGGCCGCCGGCTTCGGCACGCGCATGCGGCCGCTGACCGAGACCACCGCCAAGCCGCTGCTGAAGCTGGGCGGCAAGACCCTGCTGGACCACGCGCTGGACCATCTGGCCGAGGCGGGGGTCGAAACCGCCGCCGTCAACACGTTCTGGCAGGCCGACGCCGTGGCGGAGCATCTGCGCCGCCGCACCGCGCCCCCGCGCACGGTCCTGCTGCGGGAGGACGTGCTGCTGGAAACCGGCGGCGGCGTGCGGGCCGCCCTGCCGGTGCTGGGCGACGACCCGTTCTTCGTCGTCAACGGTGACGCGTTCTGGCTGAACGGACCCATCCCGGCGTTGCTGCGGCTTGCCGATGCGTTCGATCCGTCGGTGGACGCGGTGCTGCTGCTGCAGCGCACCTCCCACGTCCACGCCGATGTCGGGCTTGGCGACTTCGCGCTGGACAAGTGGGGCGTGCCGCGCCGCCGCCGCCAGCGGGAGGTGGTGCCATATATCTATGCCGGCGTGCAGTTGATCCGTCCGGAACTGCTGGAGGACCTGCCCGAAGGCCCGTTCAGCATGAATCTCGCCTGGGACGCCGCCCTGGCGAAGGGCCGGGTGCGGGCGGTGGTGCATGACGGCATCTGGTTCCATTTGTCGACGCCCCAGGACCTGGCGGAGGCGGAGCTGATCCTGCCCGCCCAGGTCACCGGCGACGCACGCTGGCCGTGGCGCTGAACCTCTACACCGTTCCGACAGAGACACCGTTCCTGGACGCCTTGGCGCGCGGCTGGCTCGCGCGAAGCGGCGACCCCCTGGCTGTCGGGCGCGGCCTGATCCTGTTGCCGACCCGCCGCGCCGCGCGGTCCCTGGCCGAAGCGTTCCTGCGCGCCAATGACGGCCGCCCGCTGCTGTTGCCGCGGATCACTGCCATCGGCGCGTTGGACGAAGCGCCATTGGCCCTGTCCGGCACGCTCGATCTGCCGCCTGCGATCGAACCAATGCAGCGGCTGGCGGCCCTGACCCGATTGATCCTGAAGCTGGAGGGCCGCAACGGCGCACCCCGGACGGCGGACAGGGCCTGGCCGCTGGCACGGGAACTGGCGGGGCTGATGGATGAGGCGGAGCGCGCCGGGATCGACTTGCGCACCAGCCTGCCGGACGCCGCCGATCCGGCGTTTGCGCATCACTGGGCCGAGACGCTGGCCTTCCTGCGCATCGTCACCGACGCCTGGCCGCATTTCCTGACCGAGACCGGCGTGATGAACCCTGCCGCGCGGCAGGTCGCGCTGCTGGAGGCGCAGGCGCGCGCCTGGCAGGCCGCTCCGTCCCCGGACCCGGTGCTGATCGCCGGCACGACCGGCGGGATCCCCGCGGTGGCGCGGCTGCTGAAGGTGGTGGCGAGGATGCCCGGCGGGCAGGTGGTGCTGCCGCAGTTGGACCTGGCCATGAGCGACGCGGCATGGACCGCGCTGGAACCCACCCACGCACAGGCCGGGCTGGCGCGGCTGCTGGGCGAACTGGGGGCGAGCAGGGAGGATGTAGGGGTGTGGCCCTCCCCCGTCATGGTGGGCGCAGGGACGGGAACGGCCGGAAAGGGGACGGCGGCAGGAAGTTCCCGGTTCCGCCTCCTCTCCCGCGCCCTCCTCCCGGCCGAGGCCCTCCATGACTGGATGGACGGCGGACCTGTTGCCCTGGACGGTCTCTCCCGCCTGAACGCCGCCGACCAGCAGCATGAAGCGCAGGCCATCGCGCTCGTCCTGCGCGATGCGCTGGAGACGCCGGGCGCGCGGGCGGCGCTGGTGACGCCGGATCGCGGTCTTGCCGAACGGGTCGCGGCCTGCCTGCTGCGGTTCGGCATCGTCGCCGACGACAGCGCCGGGGAGCCGCTGGCCGCCACGCCGCCCGCCGTCTTCCTGCGCCTGCTGGTCAGAGCGGTGGCCGACCAATTGGCGCCGGTCGCGCTGCTCGCGCTGCTGAAGCATCCGTTCGCCGCCGCTGGCTTGACCCCGATCGCCTGCCGCGACGCCGCCCGCGTGCTGGAGAAGCGGTGCCTGCGCGGTCCGCGCCCGACGCCCGGCCTCGCCGGCCTGCGCCAGGCGGTCGCGGAGAATGCCGCCGACCTGCAGCCCTTCCTCGAGCGCCTGGAGCATGCGCTGGAGCCGGCCCTGCGCTTCGAGACCGCCGCCGCCATCCCGGCCCCGGACGCGCTGACCGCGGTGATCGAGGCGGCCGAACGCCTTGCCGCCACGGACGGGACACCGGGCGCGCACCGGCTCTGGGCAGGCGAGGACGGCGAGGCGCTGGCCGCCAGCCTGGCGGAGTTGCGTGTCGCCTCCGCCGTGCTGCCCGACCTGCGACGCGGCGTCCTGCCGGGCCTGTTGGACGAGGTGCTGCGGGGTGCGGTCGTGCGCAGCCGCCGTGCGCTGCGCGCCGGCGCTCCAGGTGGCGGTGTCCAAGGGGGTGGTTCCCAAGCGGCCTCTGTCCAGGGAAGTGCCGTCCAGGCCGAACATCCCCGCATCTTCATCTGGGGCTTGCTGGAGGCACGCTTGCAGGCGGTGGACCTGGTCGTCCTCGGCGGCTTGGCGGAGACCGTCTGGCCGCCCGCCGCCGAACCCGGTCCGTGGCTGTCGCGGCCGATGCGGACGAAGATGGGTCTGCCCTCGCCGGAGGAGAGCGTGGGGCAGGCGGCCCACGACTTCCTGGGCGCCTGCTGCGCCGCCCCGCGCGTGGTGCTGTCCTGCCCGGCGCGGCGGGACAATGCCCCGGCCGTGCCCTCGCGCTGGCTGACGCGGCTGGACATGTTCCTCGCCGCCCGGGGCCAGGCGCTGCCGGCCCATCCCGCCGCCGCCTGGGCCGCCGCGCTGGACCAGCCCGACGGGGAGCCGACGCCGGTGAAGCCGCCGCGGCCCCGGCCGCCGGTGCCCCTGCGCCCGCGCCGGTTGAGCGTCACCGAGATCGAGACCTGGCTGCGCGACCCATACGCGATCCACGCCCGCCACATCCTGAAGCTGCCGGATTTGAAGCCGCTGGAGGAAGCGACGGACGCCGCCGATTACGGCACCATCGTGCATGAGGCGCTGCGGCTGTTCCTGCGCAAGCACGGCGCCGCCTGGCCGCCCGATGCGCGCGAGGAGGTGCGGGCGGCGACGCGGCGAGCCCTGGCCGCCGCCGGGCTGCGGCCGGCGCTGCAGGCCTGGTGGGCGCCCAGGCTG
>NZ_DASZTJ010000204.1:0-1953 GCF_035548235.1 Rhodopila sp. | reverse complement strand
TCCACCCGCCAGGCGCCGCGCCCAGATCGAGCACACGCATGCCCTTGCGGATCAGTTGGAACCGGTCATCCAACTCGATCAGCTTGAACGCCGCCCGCGATCGCCAGCCCTGTGCCTTGGCCGCCGCCACATATGGGTCATTCAACTGACGTGCGAGCCAGCGCGCCGAGGCCGGTGTCCGCTTCTTCGCCGTCTTGACCGAGACCGTCAGACCGCGCGGCGTCGAACCGCCCGACCGGGTCATCCGCGGCAGCCGTCCCGCCGCCGCCCGCCGCGGGCCCTGTCCGCGCGGATCAGCCGTAGCAGCACCCCTTCCCGCAGGCCGCGGTCCGCCACCATGACCGTGGGGGCGGGCCAAAGCCGGTTGATCGCGGCGAATACGGCGCAGCCGGGTAGGACGAATTCCACCCGGTCAGGCCCGACACAGGGATGCACCGTCAACCCCTCCCGCCCGAGGCAGCGGAGTTGCGCCAACGCATCGTCCGCTTCCTGCCGACAGAGCTCCACGCCGTCGACGTCCAGACGCCGATAGCGTTCCAGGTTCAGCGCCACGCCGGCCAGGGTCGTGACGGTTCCGCTGGTGCCCAGCAGGCGGACCCCGCCGCAGCGGATTTCCTTAGCGATGCAATGGACTGACTCGAATCCCAGCAGGCGTTCAATGACGTCCGCGACCATCGCCTCGAAGCCGGCGGTGGAGAACCCGGCGTCGCCCCAGCGCTCCGCCAGCGTCACCACGCCGATCGGCAGCGAGTCGTAGCCGATCAGCTCCGGGCGGCCCGCCGTCAGCCGCACCCAGGCGAGTTCGGTCGATCCGCCGCCAATGTCGAACAGCAACGCCCGTCGCCCCTCGCATCGAAGAAGGGGTGCGCAGCTTTCCAGTGCGAGTTCGGCTTCCTCGCGCCCGGTGATGATCCCGAATTCGAACCCCGTCTCCTGTTTCACTCGACACAGGAAATCGGCGCCGTTGCTGGCCCGGCGGCATGCCTCGGTCGCGATCGCGCGCACCTGGCGGACCTGCCGCCGTGCAAGGCGGGTCGCGCAGGTACGCAACGCGACGATGGCTCGCTCCATCGCCGGTTCACCCAGGCGGCCGGTGCTATGGAGCCCTTCCCCCAGGCGGACAATGCGCGAAAAGCTGTCAAGGACGCGAAACCCGTCGCCCGCCGGCGTTCCGACCAGCATGCGGCAGTTGTTGGTCCCCAGATCGAGAGCAGCGAACGCCGGTCCATAAGTGCGGCGTACAGCATCCTGCCGCGTGTCATTCCACCGCGCGGCGGTCTCAAGCTCGGCAGAGGCTTGCACCGGCACCATACCTGGATTGTCAATCGCATGACGGTCACGTGGCAAGCACGGAATGCAATTTTGTTTCCGGCTTGCGGTTTTTTCACCCGGATCGGTTGGGACCCGGTCTGACCGGCTGTGACTGTGATACACGCCAGGTTCCGCCCCCTTGAGCCTTGACTTCCCTGGCCGCCATATGCGCGCGGCGCAGCAGGGTACGGATGTCTTCCCCACTGACTGGCGGCCGGCTGGCAATACCGATAGACAGCGACACGGGCAGCCCCTGGGTCAGGTTGGCGAAGATCGGGCTGACACAGAGGGTTTCGGCCCGTTCGGCGGCGGTCATGTGGTCCATGCCGTCCTGCCAGACCGCAAACTCATCCTCCCCGATGCGCGCGACAAGGTCTGAAGGCCGCACCATGGCCCGCAACTGACTTGCCAGCCGTACCAGCACGCGGTCTGCCGCCGCTCGGCCGATCCGGTCGTTTAGCCGTTTGAGATCGTCGACATCCACCAGCGACAACGTGCCTACCATTCCGTCGCGGTCCAGCCGGTCAATGCGTCGATCCGCTTCGTCGACGAACCAGCGGCGGTTGGGGATTCCGGTCAGCGAATCGATACCGATCTGGCCGAAACCGGCGCTGATCGTATGGCGCAGCAGCATGGCCACCG
>NZ_DASZTJ010000203.1:0-2483 GCF_035548235.1 Rhodopila sp. | reverse complement strand
TGCCGCAGGTGCTGGGGGAAAACCAAGCGGTGATGGCGTCGGACCTGAAGCGCAACCTGCAGGGGAGCCTGGCTTCCCTGCGAGCGGGCATCGAGGTGCTGGGTATCATCATCGAGACGATCCACCCGCCTGCTGGCGCCGCCCCCGCTTATCGCAATGTGCAGGCGGCCGAAGTCCAAGCGGCGACCGAGATTGCCTCGGAAAAGGGTCGGGCGGAGGCGACGCTCAGCACCGCGAAGATGCAGGCTGAAACCCGCAGGAACGAGGCCACGGGCGCGGCGGCACAGATCGAAAGCGGCGCCAGGGTCGACCTGACCAACATGCAGGCCGATGACGGCCCGTACCGCGCGGCCCCGGCCCCGTTCATGATGGAACGCTATTTCGCCGCGTTGAAGGCCGTTCTGCCCGGCGTTCCGCTAGCGATCGTTGACAACCCGCTGGGCGGCGGTTTGTCGACGATCGACCTGCGACCGCCCGGTTCCGACCGGCTGTCAACCGGCATAGGAAGAGAGCCATGAACACCACCCGTTCACGCCAGACGGTCCGGCTGACCTTGCGCTTGACCTTGGCCGGCGCCGTCGTCGCGGCGGCCGCGGCCGCCTCCACCATCGTCATGGTCGGTCCTGGCCAGGCCGTGGTGGTCACCGAGTTCGGCCGTCCGGTGAAGGTGCTGACCCATCCCGGCCTCGCCTGGAAGATCCCGGCGCCGGTGGAGCAGACCATCCCGGTCGACCTGCGGCTGCGCACCACCTCTAGCGGCTTGCAGGACGTCGGCACGAAAGAGGGGTTGCGCATCCTGGTACAAGCCTATGTCGCCTGGCAAGTCGATGATGACCCCCTCCATGTCGAGCAGTTCCTGCGCGCTGGCCACAGCGATCCGGACGACACTGCCCGGCGGCTACGCAGTTTCATCGGTTCTACGCTGCAGGTGACGGCTAGCAATTTCAACTTAACCGACCTGATCAACATCGCCCCCAGCAGGGCTCGGTTCGCCGACTTCGAAAGGCAGTTACAGGCTAATCTCTATAAGCAAGTCCTGGACACCTACGGCATCCGGATCGTGGAAACCGGGGTGGAGCGCTTGAGTCTACCGGCGGAAACTCTGGCCGCGACGGTGGCGCGCATGCGCACGGAACGCGAGACGGTTGCCGCCCAACGCACCGCGGAAGGTCTGCGCAAGGCGTCCGCCATCCGCTCCGACGCGGCGCGCGACGCGAAGCTGATCGCCGCGAAGGCCGACGAGCAGGTGGCGGAAATCGAGGCGCAAGGGCGTGAGAAGGCGGCTGCGATCCACGCCAAGGCCTACGTGCTGGATCCCCAACTGTATACGATGCTGCGCTCGCTCGACACGCTAGGGGCCATCGTCGGACCCAAGACCCGGGTAATCCTTCGCACCGATTCCGAGCCGTTCAAGGCCCTGGTGCAAGCCTTGCCGGCCGCCGGCACGGCGGCAGCTCCGACTCCCGCTCCGACAGACAGGCCGCCCGGTCCGCGGGTGCTGTCCAGCCTGCAATGGAATGGCCAATGGCTGCCAATACGCTGATGCTGGACCCGGCACAAACAGATATGATGCGGGCCGAACCCGGCCAAGTGGATCGTGGCCGAAGGGAACCGGGCCGGAAGGAACGGGCCCCAAACGGTCGGTTCGACCTCAGCGACGCGGTGAAGCTGGCGTTCCGAGGCAACTTCATCGCCGCGGCGCTGCTGGCGGCCGGTTGGGCCAGCGGGGGCATCCGTGAGGTACGGCCGGACAGCCGCGCGGTAGTGCTGTGGTTCGGCCAATTTGACCGGGTGATGGATTCCGGCTTGGCGCTGGCCTGGCCACCGCCGATCGAACAGGTCGTGCTCGTTCCGACCTTAGATCGGGAAATCCCGCTGACGATTGCCGAGGCACCCAATGCCGGCCCGTCCGCCGAGATCGATTTCAGAGTCCATCAGCCGGATGATGTGGTGTCCCTATTGCCGCAAAAGGACGCCTGGAACGGCCAGTACTTCCTGACGGGTGACGGCAGCGTCGTGCAATTCCAGGGCACGATGTACTATCGCGTCACTGACCCGGCCGCCTACGTGCTCTCCCGGAGTCATGTGGAGCCGGCCTTGCAGCGCCTCTACCGTGCGAGCGCGGCACTCTTGGCGTCGGAGCACGATTTAGACGATTTTTTGGTGGCCCGTCCCGCCGACCCGGATCATCCGGTCAATGAGGACGTGGCGAACCGCCGCCAGGCCCTGCGCGGTCAATTGGTGGCCGCGATCAACAACCGACTAGCGGCGCTGCGCCGCCTGGACTCTGATTTGGGCGTAGAAATCAGTCGTGTGGACATCGTGGTGTTGTTGCCCCCCCTTGCCAAGGCAGCATTCGACGACGTCCTGACCGCCGACCAGACGGCCGATCAGACCGTTGCCGCGGCGCGCACCGACGCTGCACGGACCATCCAGGAGGCGCAGCGTGCCTCTGATCGCAGCAAGGCCGAGGCCCAGGCGGC
>NZ_DASZTJ010000202.1:0-39340 GCF_035548235.1 Rhodopila sp. | reverse complement strand
GCTTATCGGGAGTTTTTCGTCGGTTACGCGACGGATCCGCTCGCTCTTCTCGAGCGCACGTTCGAGGAGACGGACGGCTACGACGAGATCGTCCTGCTGCGCGACATAAGGCTGGAGAGCACTTGCGAGCACCACATGGCCCCGATCATTGGGCGGGTGCATGTTGCGTATCTACCTCACCGGCGAGTTGTGGGGATTAGCAAGCTTGCGCGCGTGGTAGACGCCTATGCCAAGCGTCTCCAGATCCAGGAAAAGTTGACGGCGCAAATCGCGAATACGATCCAGGATGTCCTTGAGCCGCGCGGGGTTGCCGTCGTGATCGAGGCCGCCCACCAATGCATGACGACCCGCGGCGTTCACAAGCCCGGCGTCACCATGGTCACCAGCCGCATGTTGGGCGCGTTTCGCGACAACCCGGCGACGCGGCGGGAATTGTTGTCGATGATCGGGGCCCGGGGCGGGTCATTGCAAACGGAGTAGGGCGCGCCCTGTCAACTCGGCGGCCCGGTCAGCGGCGTTTGCTCGACCGGGGTGTCCGGCGCGGTGGACGTCGCGAGCCACTCTTTGAGGTGCTGCCGAATCTGATATTCGAACTCGACGTTCATGGCATTCATCATGTCTTTGGTCATGTCGTAGAGCGTCCGACGAAGGTTATCGTCTTCACCCGTGTGAGTACGTTGAACGTTCGCGACGATGTCGCCTCTCTGCACGTTATCCGCGTCGTAAATGGTCAACGACACCGACATGACCCCGCTGATGACATCGCCTGTCTTGCTGAGCGTGGCGTCAAGGATCGCGAAGACCGCCTTGTTCGTGGTACCGAGGGCCTGTAGCCGGTCGTTCGCCATCGTCTTAAGGACATCGGTGGGCTGAATGGGATCCGAAGCGGAAACGTCGGGAGGGACGCCCGCCGGGATGAAGCGCTGTTGGATCTCGATCGACGCCACATTCAACTGGATCGGCGGAAGATAATCGTATCGAAGGGGCGGGAAGCGGTTCGCCCGGTCTTGCGATTCGTCATCGCCGCAGGCGGCCAGGATCAGGGGCAACGCCAGGATGGCGCGACGCGACAGGACGCTCATGATTGGCCATGAACGTCCTGGCGGGGGAAACGGAACGCGTGATTACAAAATTCACATGTCATGATGATGTCTGAGCCAAAGGTCATGTGATCCAGATCGTCCACCGGGAAGCCTTCCAGGATGCTCGCAAGCCGTGCCCGGGAGCATCGGCAGCCGAATGATAAGGCCCTGGCGCGATCCGCCGCGACCCCCTCGGTATGAAAAAGCCGAAACAGCAGGCGCTCCGCGGGAAGGTCGTCGTCGAGCAGTTCGTCATCGGTCACGGTCGCCGCGAGCGCCAGCGCCGTACGCCAGCTTTCTTCCTGCGCCTCGGCATCCAGCAGCGGGTCGATGCCGCCGGTCCCGGCGATTTTTTCCAGGATCAGGGCCGCGGCGCGCCAGCCGCTATTCGTCTCTTCGCAGGCAAGGCGAACCGCGCACTGAAGCTGCTCGCTGGTCGAGAAGTAGTGGAGAGCCATGTCGGCGAGCGAGCCAGGCTCGATCGCGACGATGCCCTGGTGACGGTTTTCGCTGTCGCCTTGGTCGACCGTCAAAGCCAGGTAGCCGTTGCCGAGCAGGTCGCTTGCCTGCATCTCGTCGACGGGTGTCGTCAGCGCCGCGAATTTCCCGTCGTCGGCACGGGCGTATCCCCGCAACTCACCGGTATCCGTGCAGTCGGCCAGCAGCATGCTGATGACACCATCGCCCTTTGCCTGAAGGCTGAAGGATCCTTTGAACTTAAGGGCCGTCGACAGCGCGGCGGTCAATGCGAGCGCCTGGCCGGTCAGGCGGGTGACCGCAGGATGGTGGTCGTGTCTCGTCAGCAATGCATCGGCAAGAGGACCGAGCCGTACGAGACGGCCGCGGACGGGGCGCTTCGGCAGGAAGAACGGCAGGACGGCGCGCGGCTCCACAAGGTCGGGCACCGGCGGCCGACCACTGTCGAGGAAGGCTGGGGTATCGGACATCCTGTTAGAATAGGTCCGACATCCATCCTTCGCTACCGCCATTCCGCTGAATAGAGAGGGGAGCGGGTTACCGTTCGTGCACGTCCTGAAGCAATGCTTCGGCCTCCTCCGGAGTCATGCCGAGGGCACGCCGCGCGATGGCCATCGAGAAGCCGGCGCGCAACAGCCTTGCCAGGTCGCGTGCCGCGTCCTCGGACGTGGCGCGCGAGGCCGGCCGGAACGGACCCAGACGCCTGCGCCGAGCGGTCGTGACCGCCGCGGCGAGGTCTGCCGTCGGGTCGTCCGGCAGGGCTTCCCGCGCCAACGCGGCCGGAACGCCCTTCAACAGTAGTTTCGCCCGCGCGGTGCGAGTGGATCTGCCATCCCGCCGCAGGCTCCTGCCTTTCGTGGCGGCGAACTCCCGGTCGTTCAGGTAGCCGTTGCGGACCAGGCCGGCGACGACCTGCCCCACGATCTCCTGAAGGTTCTGCAGGATGGCCTGGTCCACATCGGCTTGTTTCGACCGCCACTTGTCCACGCGCCGCATCAGGATGCGACGTACGCCGGTTTCGGTGGCCGCGTACCGCGCCAGGTAACCAAGGGCCACCTCTTTCAGTTCGGCGGCTGATGGCGGAACGGACGGATCAGTCATGCCCGGACGATGCGCGGGACCGTCGCAAACGCAAGTCCTTTCGACATGGCTGGCAACAGGTGTTTGACAGCCGAAAGCGCTTCGCCAATGATCCGCTCCCCTCGAACCCGCTCCGAATGTTCGGAGCGGGTGATCTGTTGGGAATACAAGGACCAAGGGCCGGATCCAATGATCTCCGCTTTGATGCCGAACTACGCACGTGCCGACCTCGCTTTTGAGCGGGGCGAGGGCGCCTGGCTGTGGACCGGCGACGGGCGACGACTGCTCGATTTCGGGTCCGGCATCGCCACCGCCTCTCTTGGCCATGGGCATCCGCACCTCGTCAAGGCCATCGCCGACCAGGCTGCGAAGGTGATGCACACGTCCAACCTGTATCGCATTCCCCAGGCGGAACGGCTGGCGCAGCGGCTGGTGGATGCGACGTTCGCGGACAGCGTCTTCTTCTGCAATTCGGGCGCGGAAGCGAACGAAGGCATGATCAAGATGATGCGTCGCGCCATGTCCGACGCCGGGAAACCCGAGAAATACCGTCTGATCTGTTTCGAGGGCGCCTTCCACGGCCGCACGCTGGCGACGTTGGCGGCGACCGGCAATGCCCATTATCTGGAAGGGTTCGGGCCTGTCGTGGACGGTTTCGATCACGTGCCATTCAATAATATGAATGCGGTCCGTGACGCGATTGGCCCGGCCACTTGTGGCATCATCGTCGAACCCGTACAGGGTGAGGGCGGTGTCCGACCGGCCGACATGCAGTTCCTCCGCGACCTCCGCGCGGTCTGTGACGAGTACGGCATCATCCTGGGCATGGACGAGGTCCAGACCGGGATCGGGCGGACGGGAAAACTGTATGCCCATGAATGGGCGGGCATCACGCCTGACGTCATGTCCTCGGCCAAGGGTATCGGCGGCGGCTTCCCGCTCGGCGCCGTGCTGGCCAAGGAACAATTCGCCAAGGTGCTCGTACCGGGGACGCACGGAACGACCTATGGCGGCAACCCCCTGGCCTGCGCCGCCGGCAATGCGGTGCTGGACATCATCCTTGCCCCGGGTTTCCTGGAGGAGGTCGAGCGCAAGGGACGCAAGCTGATGCAAGCCCTGGAGCAGATCGCCAAGGAATTCCCGACCGTTTTCGAAGGTGCTCGGGGCCTTGGTCTGCTGCTCGGCATGAAATGCGTGGTGCCGCAGGGAAAAGTGCAGGCCGCGTGCGTCGCCGAGGGGCTGATGGCGATCACCGCGGGCGACAACGTACTCCGCCTGGCGCCCCCCCTGGTCGTGACGGATTCCGATATCGAGGAGGCTGTCGCCATGCTGCGCAAGGCGGCCTCCAAGGTTGCGGCCGAGGTTGGCCGGGCGGCCGCTCAATGACCGGTCTCGCGCGGGTCATCTCCACCGGTGCGGGCATGACCGTGGGGCGACGCGCCGCCCCGCGGCATTTTCTGGATCTCAAGGACTTCGACCCGGCGACGCTGCGGCAGATGCTCGATGTGGCGTCCGGCTTCAAGCGGGCAGGGGGCGTGACGTCACGCCCCCTCGCCGGAAAGACGTTGGCATTGATCTTCGAGAAGCCGTCGACGCGGACGCGCGTGTCGTTCGAGGTCGGGATGCGCCAACTCGGGGGCGAGGTCGTCGTCCTGTCGGGAAAGGAAACCCAGCTCGGCCGCGGCGAGACCGTGGCCGACACGGCACGGGTCCTCTCCCGCTATGTCGACGCCATCATGCTGCGGACCGACAGGGCCGAGAAGCTGCATGAACTGGCCGAACATGCCACCGTCCCCGTTATCAACGGCCTGACCGAGGCATCGCATCCGTGCCAGCTCATGGCGGACGTCATGACGTTCGAGGAGCATCGCGGCCCGATTGCCGGCCAGGTGGTCGCCTGGTGCGGCGACGGCAACAATGTTGCCAGAAGCTGGGTCGAAGCGGCGGTTCGCTTCGGCTTCACGCTGCGCCTCGCGACGCCCGACACCCTGCGTCCTCCGGTCGAGCTGATTGAATGGGCCAGGGCTCAGGGCGCGAACGTCGTCGTCACCGGCGATGCGGTCGAAGCCGTGCGGGACGCCGCCTGCGTGGTGACGGACACCTGGGTATCGATGTCCGACGATCCGAACGAAAGCCGCCACAACCTGCTCGCGCCGTACCGGGTTACCGCCAGCCTCATGCGATCCGCGGCGCCGGACGCGATCTTCATGCACTGTCTGCCGGCGCATCGCGGTGAGGAAGTGGATGCCGACGTCATCGACGGCGCCCAATCCGTGGTTTTCGACGAAGCCGAGAACCGGCTGCATGCGCAAAAGGGGATCCTCGCCTGGACGATGGGGGTCGCACGGTAGGGACGGCAGGCGTTTTCGGGCGCCTGCGCACCCACATTGCTTGACTTTCCGCCCTACTTCTCTATGTCCACCTTCAGGTGCTCGGATGGTCCGAGCACATTTGGCCTGCGGTGTCCGCGGGCAAGTCGTGTTTCCAGAACGGGAGGCGCGCAAACAACGGCTCTAGGCCAGCCGAACCTGGCCATCCGTAATGGAATAAACCAACTTCATGGCAGTATCTGTTTCCGCACGAGCCCAACAGCCCGAGCAAGACCATTTCCGCGGTGAGGATTTCGCCGCGCTTCTCGACGAGACCCTTGGCAGCGATACCGGTTTCGACGGGTCCGTGGTGACCGGCCGGATTGTCCGGCTGACCGATGAGTTTGCCATTGTCGATGTCGGCCTCAAGTCCGAAGGGCGTGTCGCTCTCAAGGAATTCGGCCCCCCTGGCGCCAAGCCCGAGGTGCAGCCGGGCGATGTCGTGGAGCTTTATGTCGAGCGTTATGAGGACCGGGACGGTTCCATCATCCTCTCCCGGGAGAAGGCGCGCCGCGAAGAGGCGTGGACCGCTCTCGAAAAGGCGTTCGAGGCGCAGAAGCGCGTCGACGGAACGATTTACGGCCGTGTGAAGGGTGGCTTCACGGTCGATCTGGGCGGCGCGGTCGCGTTCCTGCCCGGCAGTCAGGTCGATATCCGGCCGGTGCGCGACGTCGGCCCCCTGATGGGCACGCCGCAACCCTTCCAGATTCTGAAAATGGACCGTGCCCGCGGCAACATCGTGGTCTCCCGCCGGGCCGTCCTGGAAGAGACGCGCGCCGAACAGCGCAGCGAACTGATCCAGGGCCTGAAGGAAGGCATGATCCTGGACGGCGTCGTGAAGAACATCACGGACTACGGCGCGTTCGTGGACCTGGGCGGCGTCGACGGCCTGCTGCACGTGACGGACATTGCCTGGCGGCGGATCAACCATCCGTCCGAGGCGCTGGTGATCGGCCAGCAGGTGAAGGTGCAGGTCATCCGCTTCAACTCCGACACGCAGCGCATCAGCCTGGGCATGAAGCAGCTTGAGGCCGATCCGTGGGAAGGCGTCGCCGCGAAATACCCGCCGGGCGCGAAATATTCGGGCCGCGTCACCAACATCACGGACTACGGCGCGTTCGTCGAGCTTGAGCCCGGCGTCGAAGGCCTGGTCCATGTGTCGGAGATGTCGTGGACGAAGAAGAACGTCCATCCGGGCAAGATCGTGTCGACCAGCCAGGAAGTCGACGTCATGGTGCTCGACGTCGACAGCTCCAAGCGCCGCATTTCGCTCGGCCTGAAGCAGGTTCAGCGGAACCCATGGGAGCAGTTCCTGGACGAGCATCCGATCGGCTCCGAGGTCGAGGGCGAAATCCGCAACATCACCGAGTTCGGGCTTTTCATCGGTCTGTCTCCGGACATCGACGGCATGATCCACATGTCGGACCTCTCCTGGGAAGAACCGGGTGAGGCGGCGATGACCGGCTATGAAAAGGGCCAGATGGTCAAAGCTAAGGTCCTCGACGTCGATGTCGAGAAAGAGCGCATCAGCCTGGGCATCAAGCAGCTTCGCGACGATCCGGCGCGCAGTGTCCTGGACAGCGTGAACAAGGGCGACATCGTCACCTGCGTGGTCAGCGCTGTGCAAGCCAACGGTATCGAGGTCAAGGTCAACGACGTCCTGACCGGCTTCATCCGGCGGGCCGAGTTGGCGCGCGACAAGGCCGACCAGCGCCCCGACCGGTTCGCGGTCGGCGAAAAGGTCGATGCGAAGATCACCGCCGTCGATCGTCAGTCCCGCAAGCTCACCCTGACCATCAAGGGCAAGGAAGTCGAGGAAGAGAAGCAGGCGATGGCGGAGTTCGGATCGTCCGATTCGGGCGCGTCGCTTGGTGACATCCTCGGTGCGGCGATCCGTCGCCGCAACCAGATGGCGCAGGAATAGCCTGAGCGGCCGACGTGTCGCTTGAGACCGACTTGCTATTGGACAGGCGGCGCTTGAAGCGCCGCCTTGTCTTTTGGCGGGTGTTGTCCGTGCTGGCCTGTCTTTTGGCCGCGCTCGTCTGGTTGAAAGGCTCCCTGCCGCACATCGGCGGTCCCTATGTCGCCCGCGTCTCCGTGGGCGGCTTGATCACCGACAATGCGAAGCTGACGAACGCCATCGACGCGTTGGCGGATGACGGGGAGGTCAAGGCCGTCGTGCTGAAGATCGACAGCCCCGGCGGCAGCGTGGCCGGCGGGGAGGCCCTGCACGACGCGATCGCCCGCGTCGCGGCCAAGAAGCCCGTGGTCGCGGTCATGGGCGGGATGGCCGCTTCCGCCGGCTACATGATCGCAGTGGCGGCGCAGCGCATCTACGCCCACGAATCGACGCTGACCGGCTCGATCGGCGTGCTGCTCGAGGCACCGGAGTTCTCGGGGCTTCTGGCGAAGCTGGGAGTCGACGCACAGGTCATCCGCTCAGGCCCCCTGAAGGACGAACCCAGCCTGGTCCGGCCGCTGTCTCCGGCCGGCCGGGACGTGGCGCAGGGTCTCGTCAACGATCTGTATGACCAGTTTGTCACCATGGTCGCATCCGGCCGGAAGATGCCGGTCGACAAGGTCCGTCAACTGGGCGACGGACGGCCATATACCGGACGCCAGGCCCTTGCGCTGGGGCTGGTCGACGCGATCGGCGGCGAACGGGACGCCCGGGCCTGGCTCGCCGCAGAGAAGAACGTCCCTATGAATGTTCGGACAGAAGACGTATCTGTCGAAGGCTACGCCAGCCGTGCCCTTTCAGGGCAAGCGGCGGCACTGTTGGTGGACATCTGGAAAACCGTGTTTTCCCAAAGCGTTAGTCTTGACGGCGCGTGGGCTGTCTGGCATCGTTCCGGCCTCTGATCCCGGGGGAGTGTCGTGACGAAATCGGAGCTCATTGCGGAGCTGGCCGCCGCGAACCCGCATTTGCGCGGCCAGGATGTCGAGACGATTGTTGCCACGATCTTCGATGAGATCACGTATGCGCTCGCGCGCGGTGAACGGGTCGAACTGCGTGGCTTCGGTGCGTTCACGGTAAAGCATCGCGACGCGCGGACAGGTCGCAACCCCCGGACCGGCGCCTCGGTCTCGGTCGAGGAAAAGACGGTGCCCTTTTTCAAAGCGGGCAAGGAACTGCGGCTGAGAGTCAATGCCGGCAAGATACCAAGGGCCGCGCCGATCGAGCGCAAGGAGGCCTGACGCCGGAGGTTAGGTGTTATGTTCTTGATTCTATTCGTATTGATTATCTGCATACCGCTTTCTCTGTTCGCGCTGTCGAACACCGAAATGGTGACCCTGGGTATCTGGCCGACCGATTACATGGTCCAGGTTCATCTTTCGCTGGCGATCCTGGTCGCGATGGCCGTGGCATTCTTCCTTGGCGGGTTGTTGGTCTGGTTTTCCGCGCTGGCGCAGCGCCGGCGTGCCAACCGTGCCGAACGAACGGTCAAACTCCTGGAGGCGCAGATCGAGGAATTGAAAGCGCGACCCGCGCTCGCTATTTCCGCCTCATCCTCATGAAACGCCTGATCACAGCGCTTGATACGTCGGATCTCCGGCAAGCGAAGGCCTGGGCGAAGGCCCTGGCCCCGCACGTAGGGGCATTGAAGCTGGGTCTGGAGTTCTTTCTCGCGCACGGACGAGACGGCTACGCCGCGATGGACGGCGTGCCGATTTTCCTGGACCTGAAACTGCACGACATCCCCAACACGGTTGCGGGCGCGGTCCGGTCGATCCTGCCTTTGCAGCCGGCGATGCTGACCGTTCACGCCAGCGGCGGGCCGGACATGGTGGCCGCGGCGAAGGATGCGGCTTCGCGGGTCCCGAACCCGCCTCTGATCCTCGCCGTCACGGTTCTTACAAGTCTGAATCAAGCCGGTCTTCAGGCAATAGGCCTCAAGCGGTCGGTGGAGGAGCAGGTGACGCTGCTTGCAGAGATGGCGATCTCTCGCGGGGCGGACGGCCTTGTCTGCAGTCCGCTGGAAGTGCCCGTCTTGCGGAAGACATTGGGTCGGTCCGTCAAACTGGTGGTGCCTGGCATTCGGCCGCCCGGCGCCGATCGCGGCGATCAGGCTCGGACGATGACGCCGTGGGAGGCCGTTCAGGCCGGCGCGGATTGGATTGTCGTCGGCCGTCCGATCACGGCAAGCGCCGATCCGGCCGCCGCGGCATCGGCGATCGCCATGGAGATCGGGTGATCCAGGTCAAGATATGCGGCATCAACGATGCCGCTGCATTTGACGCCGCGGTGCAATCCGGGGCCGACTGGGTGGGCTTCGTCTTTTTCCCCCCATCGCCGCGCTACGTGACGCCGGACCAGGCTTTGGCGCTGTCTTCCCGATCCCCTTCAGGTCCCCCGCGCGTGGGCCTGTTCGTCGATCCGGCGCCGGAGGACATCGGCCGGACACTCGACATCGTCCCTCTCGACATCCTCCAGCTTTATGGTGCGGAGAAGCACCTGGCCGAGATAAAGCGGACGTTCGGGCGTCCGATATGGCGTGCGGTGGGTGTGTCGGCGCCCTCCGACCTTCCGGCCATGGAGGACAGGGCCGACCGTCTTCTGATCGAGGCAAAACCGCCCAAGGACGCAACACGCCCGGGTGGAAACTCCATGACGTTCGAGTGGCGGATCACGAACGACTGGAAGGCGCCGGTTCCCTGGATCCTGGCGGGCGGGCTGACTCCAGCCAACGTGGCCGAGGCGATCGCGTTGAGCGGTGCGCCGGCGGTTGACGTTTCCTCAGGCGTCGAAGCGTCGAAGGGCGTTAAAGACCCCGCGCTCATCCGGGCCTTCATCAAGGCCGCCAAGGGCGCGGCGGACTAGGGCGCGGCGGACTAGGGCTTGCGAGCCTCGGCCAGTTCCTTTTTCAGTCGCTCGATTTCAGCCCGGAGAGCATCGATCTCCGGCTGGCCGGAAGCGCCTTCCGCGCCCCGGTAGAACGGCGTGAACATGGAGAAGGCGCGTTCCATCATCGCCATGTTCTGGCGGCCCATTTCTTCCATGTTCCCGAAGGGAAACAATGTTCCCATCGTCTTCTGCATCGCCGTCCTCATCTGCTCCTGCTGTTGGGCAAATGACGTCATCGCGTATTCGAGATATTTGGGTACCAGGCTCTGCATCGACCCGCCATACAGGCCGATCAACTGCCGTAGGAAATTCGTCGGCAGAAGGTTCTGTCCCTTGCCTTCCTCTTCGACGATGATCTGCGTCAATACACTGCGGGTGATGTCATCGCCGCTTTTTGCATCATAAACGACGAAGTCCCGACCGAGCCGGACCATTTCGGCGAGATTGTCGAGGGTTATGTAGCTGGAGCTTTCGGTGTTGTACAATCGACGGTTAGCGTATTTCTTTACCACGACAGGTGGCTTTTCGCCCGTCTTCACTTCAGCCAAGGGTTCAGCGGACATAGTCTTCCTGACCTCGTCTCATGGCTTTTTCCTACCGCCTATTTCGCATGTGCGATAGACTAAAATTGCGGCAGGCTGCCACTGGCGAGGGCTGAATCCTGCTGCCGTATCCTAAAGCCGCGTCCTCCATTATGTTGGCCGGCGATGGAGGCGGAATGCAGCATGGGGGTCAAAGCCGGTTTCAGCGGTTTCCGGCCAGACGAAATGGCGGAGTCAGGGGCGTCGACGCGGGAAGAGGAGGGGCCGGACCAGGCATCGGAGTCGGATCTGGCGCGCGACTGGATCACGCTGTGGCAAAGCGAGTTGAACGCGCTCGCCGCCGATCCCGAGATGATGCGGTCCTGGCGTTCGGCGGTTCAGGCCTGGTCCAATGTCGCGACCTGGTTTCTCCACATCATGCCGAAAGCCGCCGAAGCCCGCCACGATGACACGCCGAGACGACGCCCCGGGCCCAAACCTGCGGCGCGGCCCACGCCCGCTGTTGCTGCATCTGACGCTCGCGACGATGAGATCGCTCGTCTCACGCTCCACATCTCTCAATTGGAGCGCCGACTGGCCGACCTCGAACGCCGCATCGGCGGCCGTCCTGCGGTCGATACAAAGCGCCGTCGAAACAGGGACGTTTGACTTCGAGACTGCCGTCTTTCAGGAGACCTTCGCGCAGGATGCCGCCCTGATCGCCGGGATTGCCGCTTACCGGCGACATCCCTGGCGCAGGGACGTCGTCGATCCGGAACCGATCTGGCGCGAAGGGTCGTCCAGCCTCCTGGACTATGGGACGGTCGGCGAAGGGCCCACGGTCCTGTTTGTGCCAAGCCTGATCAATCGGGCCTACATCCTGGACCTGCGCGCGGGCGGTTCGATGATGCGGTGGTTCGCCGATCAAGGCGTGCGCACGCTTCTGCTGGATTGGGGCCGCCCCGAGGACCTGGAGCGGGGTTTCACGCTGACCGATTACATCGCCGGGCGGCTGGAGCGTGCCGTCGCCAAGGCGAATGCGTTGACGGGTGGCCCGGTCGTCGTGGCCGGCTATTGCATGGGCGGAACCCTGGCAGTTGCGCTGGCGCAGCGGCGCCCGGATTTGCTCCGCGGCTTGGTGATCCTGGCGGCTCCTTGGGATTTTCATGCCCCCGACCGGCAGCGCGCGGATCAGGCCTTGCTCGCCCTGGATCTGCTGGAGCCTGTTCTCCAGCATGAGTCGGCGATGCCGGTCGATTTCCTGCAATCGCTGTTCGCGATGCTGGACCCGTGGTCGGTCGCCAGGAAGTATCGGCGCTTCGGGCGCCTCGATCCGGACGGCGAGGCCGCGAGGTTGTTTGTCGCCATGGAGGATTGGCTGAACGACGGGATTCCCCTGGCTGCGCCCGTCGCCCGGTCCTGTCTGAAGGAATGGTACGGCCTGAACCTCCCGGTCCGTAACGAATGGCGGATTGCCGGCCTGCCCGTCGATCCGCGGGACATCCGCCTGCCGACGTTCGTCGCGATCCCGGACCGGGACCGGATCGTTCCCCCTGCGTCCGCCCTTGCGTTGGCGGCACTGCTGGAGGAGGTCACGGTTCACAAACCGGGGGCGGGTCACATCGGCATGGCGGCTGGCCCGCGGGCGGAGCAAGAACTGTGGCAGCCGCTATCGCGCTGGCTGAAGGCACGGTTCCGCGCCGGATGACGGCCCTCGCCCGCATCTGGAGAAAAAGATGCGCATCGCCTCCGGCGGATTTCCCTCGATGGCCACTGGAAAGGATCTCCGGTCGGGTGAATGATCGGCTCCCAAGCCAACGCGCCCCACGCGCGGCCAGAGGAAAGGAAACGCCCATGCCGACCGTGCAGCCCAAAGCCATCGTTTTCGACACATTCGGGTCGGTCGTCGACTGGCGAAGCAGCTTGATCGTCGACCTTACCGCCTATGGGGAGACGAAGGGCGTCAAGGCGGACTGGGCCGCCTTGGTGGACGCGTGGCGGGCCGCATACCATCCCTCGATGGATCGCGTCCGCAAGGGACAGCAGCCTTGGACGAAGCTGGATGATCTGCACAGGGCGTCTCTGGACCACCTGGTCGCGGAGTTCGGCATCAAGGGGCTGAGTGAAGCCGATCTGGAGCACATCAACCTGGGATGGCACCGGCTTCATCCCTGGCCGGATTCCGTGCCGGGCCTGACCCGGCTGAAGTCCCGCTTCATCATTGGCCCGCTGTCGAACGGGAATGTTTCACTTCTGTTAAATATGGCGAAATTCGCTGGAATTCCCTGGGACATGATCTTCGGCTCCGACCTGTTTCAGCACTTCAAGCCGGATCCGGAGACCTATCTTGGGACGGCGCACCTGCTCGGTATCCGCCCAGGCCAGCTGATGATGGCGGCTGCCCATAACAATGACCTCGCCGCCGCCCGCTCCTGCGGCCTGCTGACCGCGTTCTTCCCTCGGCCAGGCGAATACGGTCCTCACCAAAAACGCGATACGAAAGCCGAGGCGGATTGGGATATCGTCGCGACGGATATCCAGGATCTCGCAACCCAGCTTGGCGTGTAATGAAGGGTTGTCTTTCCGTTGATCCTGACGCAGTTGTGTATGAGCGGCGATGTCCCTCAATCGAGCGCCGCGATGTGAAATGGGAGAGCTGACATGGACGACATAGTCATTGTCTCGGCTGCTAGGACACCCGTTGGCAGCTTCAATGGCACCCTGAGCTCGGTTCACGCTCAACAACTCGGTGCGGTAGCGCTGCAGGCGGCCATGTCCCGTGCCGGGGTGGAGCCGTCCGATGTCGATGAACTGATCTACGGCCAGGTCCTTGCCGCCGGCGAGGGGCAGAACCCGACGCGCCAGGCCGCACGCGCGGCGGGCGTCCCGGACTCCGCCACCGCGTTCGGCATCAACCAGGTGTGCGGATCGGGCCTGCGGGCGGTCGCGCTGGCGGCCCAGCAAATCCGCACCGGCGAAAGCAAGATCGTCGCCGCCGGCGGCATGGAAAGCATGAGCCTTTCGGCCCATGCCGCCCATCTCCGCAACGGCACCAAGATGGGTGGCGTGGAGTTTGTCGACACGATGCTCAAGGATGGCCTGTGGGACGCGTTCCATGGCTACCACATGGGCAACACCGCCGAGAACGTTGCGACCAAATACCAGATCTCCCGCGAGCAGCAGGACGAGTTCGCCCTGGCGTCACAGCAGAAAGCCTCCGCCGCCCAGAAGTCGGGACGCTTCAAGGACGAGATCGTGCCGGTGACGATCAAGGGCCGCAAGGGCGATATCGTCGTCAGCGACGACGAGTATATCCGTCACGACGCCAGCCTTGAGAGCATGGCGAGGCTGCGTCCAGCGTTCACGAAGGATGGAACGGTCACCGCCGGGAACGCGTCCGGCATCAACGATGGCGCCGCGGCCGTCATCCTGATGACCAGCAGCGAGGCCAGCAAGCGCGGCCTGACCCCGCTTGCCCGGATCGCCGGCTTCGCGACCGCGGGCGTCGATCCTGCCATCATGGGGACGGGACCGATCCCCTCCACCCGCAAAGTCCTGGGACGTGTCGGCTGGAAGCCCGACGATCTCGACCTTGTGGAGGCCAACGAGGCCTTCGCGGCCCAGGCGCTCGCCGTCAACAAGGACCTCGGCTGGGACACGTCGAAGGTCAACGTCAATGGCGGGGCGATCGCGATCGGCCACCCGATCGGCGCGTCCGGTGCGCGTATCCTGGTCACCTTGCTGCATGAAATGCTGAAGCGCGACGCCAAGAAGGGTCTCGCGACCCTGTGCATCGGCGGTGGAATGGGTGTGGCAATGGCCGTCGAACGCTGAACGACAAACGTCACCAAACGGGGGAAACAGTCATGGCACGTGTAGCGCTCGTCACTGGCGGGACGCGGGGCATAGGCGAGGCGATCAGCCTCGCCCTCAAGGCGCAGGGCCGCAACGTCATTGCCAGTTACGTTGGCAACGATGAAGCAGCCGAGGCGTTCAAGGCCAGGACCGGTATTCCGGTGATCAAGTTCAACGTCTCGAACTTCGAGGAGTGCGAAGCCGCGGTCGCAAAAATCACCGCCGACTATGGTCCGATCGAGGTGCTGGTGAACAACGCCGGCATCACCCGCGACGCGACGCTGTTGCGCATGCGCCGGGATATGTGGGACGCCGTACTCGATACGAACCTCGGGTCCTGCTTCAACCTCAGCCGGTTGACCTTCGAGGGTATGCGGGAGCGGAAGTTCGGCCGGATCGTCAATGTCGGCAGCATCAACGGGCAGGCCGGCCAGTACGGCCAAGTCAACTATGCGGCCGCCAAGTCAGGCATTCATGGCTTCACCAAGGCGCTCGCGCAGGAAGGGGCGCGGTACGGCATCACGGTCAACGCGATCGCACCCGGATATGTCGATACGGAAATGGTGAGGGCGGTGCCCGGAGAGGTGCTTCGCAAGATCGTTGCGAAGATTCCGATCGGCCGCTTGGGGCGTGCCGAGGACATCGCCCGCGGCGTCGCGTTCCTGACGGCGGACGATGCCGATTTCATTACGGGATCGACGATGTCGATCAACGGCGGCCAGCATATGTATTGATCGACGCCTCCGGCCGGCTGACCGTCGCCCAGATGGACGAACAGCCAGCCGGCCAAAGCTTGCCAGTCGGCCAAAAACGGCGTCATGCTTCCGCAAAGACAAGAGGGAAGCTCCATGAACGCACCACGCAATACCCAATATCGGCACCTCGACGTTCAGAAAATCTCTGGCTCCCTGGGTGCCGAAATCCGCGGCGTCGACCTCTCCACCGATGCTTCCGACGAGGTCCTGTCGGAAATCCGGGCGGCGTTGCTGGACAACCTGGTCATCGCGATCCGGGACCAGGACCTGACCCCCGAACAGCAATTGGCGTTCGCACGCCGCTGGGGCGATATCCATCTGCATCCCTTCATGGAGGGAATGGCGGATCACCCTGAGATTCTCGCGATCATCAAGCGGCCGACCGACAAGAAGAACTTCGGCGGATCGTGGCACACCGACCAGATGTTCTCACCCAGCCCGGCAATGGGCACGATGCTGTATGCCAAGGAAGTCCCGTCGGCCGGTGGCGATACGCTCTTCACCAACCAGTATCTCGCCTATGAATCGCTGTCCGACGGCATGAAAGCCGTGGCGGACCAGCTTCGGACCGTCTGCGTCGGCGACAATTTCAAGCAAGCCGGCGGCGTCTCCCGCAAGGACCGGTACGCCCGGCAAATGAGCGAGATGAAGGTCAAGGATCCGGGAAACGTCCAGACCACCAGCGTCCATCCCCTGGTTCGCACCCATCCCGAGACCGGACGGAAAGCGCTCTACATCGGTGGTCACGTGCAGCATTTCGATGGCATGACCGACGAGGAGAGCCAGCCATTGATCGATTTCTTCATGAAGCACTCGACCAGGCCGGAATTCACCTGCAGGGTGCGGTGGCAGACGGGAACGCTGACGTTCTGGGACAATCGCTGCACGCAGCACTTCGCGGTCAACGATTACCCGGCCGAGACGCGGATCATGCATCGCATCACGATTTGCGGGGACGCACCGTTCTGATGCCAATCAGGCAGGGGCACGATCCCCCGCTGCACAGGAGCCGCACAAATCAGGCGGCGGTGCCCAGATAGGCGCGGATGACGTCGGGATTCTGCCGCACCTCGCTCGGCGTGCCGTCCGCGATCTTGCGGCCGAAATTCACCACCACGACCTTGTCGGAAACCGACATCACAAGGCTCATGTGATGCTCGACGAGCAGGACCGTGATCCCCTGGATGTCGCGCACGCGGCGGATTTGCGTCTCCAGCGTATGGACCTCGTCATGATTCAGGCCGGCCGCCGGCTCGTCCAGCAGGAGGAGTTTCGGTTCGGCCGCAAGGGCCCGCGCCAACTCCACGCGCTTGCGGATCGGGAAGGGCAGGCCGGCGACGACGCGACCGGCGAAGTCGCCAAGGTTCATGAAATCGATCAACTCCATCGCGCGCCGGCGCACCGCGGCTTCCTCCTGCCCGACCGGGGGCAGGCGAAAGGCACTGGCGAGAAACCCCGCCTGGGACCGGCTATGACGGCCGACCATCACGTTCTCCAGGACGGTCAGGCGATCGAACAGCGCGACGTTCTGGAAGGTCCGACCGATCCCGATGGAGGAAATCTTATGCCGCGGCAGGGCCAGCAGCGATTGGCCCTCGAACCGGATTTCGCCGGCGGTCGGCTGGTAGAGGCGGCTCAGGCAGTTGAAAAGCGTCGTCTTGCCCGCACCGTTGGGGCCGATCAGCCCGGCGATCTGGCCCTTCATGACATCGAAGGTGACGGTATCCAGGGCGAGGACACCGCCGAACCGCAGTGTCACATCGCGCACGGACAGCAGCGGCGCGGCATTCTCGTGCATAGCGACGTTTCACTCTCCCTGAGCGCAACCTGGCCCGGTCGGCGCGTTCTTATCTGTCGGCGCGTTTTTATCTGTCGACGCGTTTTTATCTATAGTCAGGATGAGCGAGACGGCCCCGCGGCGCAAGCGTCAGTCGCTCAGAGGAACGAAATCGGATCCACGTCCACGTCGACGCGCACGCTGTTCGGGATCCTGACGTTGCTCAGCCATTGCCGCAGGATCGGCTGAACGGCCATGTCGCGGCGGACCTTCAGCAGGAGCCGCCGCCTGTGCCGCCCTCGCAGCAGCGCCAGCGGCGCGGGCGCCGGCCCGAGCACGACGATCCCGTCTCCGCGCGGCGCGGCAACGCCGAGATCGCGGGCAACCGCATCGGCCAGCAAGGCCGTGTCAGCGCTGACGATCAAGGCCGCGAGCCGTCCGAAGGGGGGCCAATCGCCCTCGCGGCGGGCCTCGGCCTCGCGCGCCATGAAAGTATCGAGGTCACCGTGCAGCAGCGCCTGCATGACCGGATGGTCGGGGATGAAGGTCTGCAGCATGACGCGGCCGGATGCTTCGGCACGTCCCGCGCGTCCGGCCACCTGGTGCAGCAACTGCACCGTCCGCTCCGCGGCGCGTAGATCGCCGCCGTTGAGACCCAGGTCGGCGTCGACGACTCCCACGAAGGTCAGGTGCGGGAAATGCCAGCCTTTCGCGACAAGCTGCGTTCCGATGACGAGGTCCACCTCCCGCGCCTCGATCGCGTGGGCCGCCGCGGCGGCGGCCTGCGGACCGGTGATGGTGTCGCTTGCCATGATCAGGCGCCGCGCCTCCGGGAACAGGATCGCTGCCTCCTCCGTGATGCGTTCGATCCCTGGGCCGATCGGCGTCAGGCTGTGCTTGGCATTGCACGACGGGCATTCCGGTGGGATCGGGATCGTATGCCCGCAATGGTGGCAGAGGAGTTGCCCCCGCGTCCGGTGCTCGACCAGCCAGGCCGAGCAGTTCGGGCATTGCATGCGATGGCCGCAGGCACGGCAGAGAGTCAGCGGGGCATATCCGCGGCGATTGAGGAACAGCATCGCCTGCTCCCCCCGGCCAAGCGTCTCCCGGATCGCCTCGATCGTCGGAGGGGCGAGGAAGCGGCCTCGCTCGGGCGGATGCTCGCGCAAATCTATCAACGCGATCGAGGGAAGCGAGGCGCCGCCGTGCCGGTTGGGAAGCCGCACATGGTGGTAGCGGCCCGCCTCCACATTCATCACGGTTTCCAGGCTTGGCGTCGCCGAAACCAGGATCGCGGGGCAGGCGCAAAGCCGCGCCCTGACGATCGCCATGTCGCGGGCGTTGTAGACGACGCCGTCCTGTTGCTTGAAGGCGGTCTCATGCTCCTCATCCACGACCACGAGGCCGAGGTCGGGGAAGGGGAGGAAGAGCGCCGACCGAGCACCGACGACCACGGGCGCGCGCCCCTCGGCGACGGCCTGCCAGGTCATTTTCCGCGTGCGGGACGGGAGGTCGGAGTGCCAGATCGCCGGGTCCGTACCGAAGCGGCGCCTGAACCGATCGACCCATTGCGCCGACAGCGCGATCTCCGGCAGGATCACCAGCGATTGCCGTCCGGTCTTCAGGCAGGCGGACACCGCCTCCAGATAGACCTCGGTCTTCCCGGAGCCGGTCACGCCGTCGAGCAGCGTGACGGAAAACGATTTTGAATCGACCCCCTCCGTCAAAATCTCCGCGACGGCTTGCTGGGCCTCGGACAGGGCCGGATCGGTGTGTGACGGGTCCGGTTTTCCGAACGGCTCCGGGAATGTCAGGCGGGTCGTCAGCAGGCCCGCGTCTGCCATGCCGCGCAGCACGGCGGCGCCGACCTGCGCCTTGCTCAGCAGGGCATGGGCCTGCATCGGCTCCTGTTTCGCCAGGACGTCCAGCACGGCGCGGCGGGCCGGTGTCAGCCTGGCCTCGGGCAACGGGTGAGCGCGCGCGTATTCGATCACGGGCTTGGGGTGCGCCGTCGCCACGACGCGTAGCGCCATGGCCATGACCTCGCCGGGCGGCGACAGCGTATAGGCGGCGATCCAGTCCACGAAGCGTCGGAGCGGTTCGCGCATCGCCGGCGTGTCGACCACGCTGATGATCGTTTTCAGCTTCGCCGTGGCGACGCTCCCGTCCGCCGGCGTGTCCCAGACGACCCCCACAACTTCCCGGCGGTTCAGGGGAACCACGACAACGTCACCCGGTTTGGGATCCATGTCGTCCGGTACCAGGTAATCGAACGGGCCCGGAAACGGGTAGGGAAGCAGCACGGCGATCCGCCGCCCCGTGTTCGGTGTCACCTGCTTGATCTCACGCGTTCGATCTCATCTTTGGGGCGGCCGACAACATGGGCTATGATGGATCACTGAAAGTGCCGTTGGGGAGAATTGACATGAAGTTCTTTGTCGATACCGCTGATCTGGGCGACATCCGCTCGCTGGTGAGCAGCGGACTGCTCGATGGTGTTACGACGAACCCGTCACTGGTGGCAAAATCGGGCAAGGACTTCAAAGAGGTCATCAAGGACATCTGCGCAGTCGTGCCCGGCCCTGTCAGCGCCGAAGTGGCCGGGACGGAATATGATCAGATCATGGCGGAGGCGAATGTCCTCCGGAAGATCGCCGACAATGTCTGCATCAAGGTTCCGCTGACCCCCGACGGTCTCCGGGCGTGCCGCCACCTGCGGGAGGATGGGACGATGGTCAACGTGACCCTGTGTTTCTCCCCCGCCCAGGCGTTGCTCGCCGCGAAGAGCAAGGCATCGTTCGTCAGCCCCTTCGTCGGCCGGGTGGACGATATCGGCTGGGAAGGCATGGGCCTGATCGCCGACATCGTGCAGATCTATGACAACTACGATTTCGAAACCGAAATCCTGGTCGCCTCCGTCCGCAGCCCCATGCATGTCGTGGAGGCCGCCAAGCTCGGCGCCCACGTGGCGACCTTGCCGCCGGCAGTGCTGCGTTCGCTGTTCAATCATCCGCTGACGGAAAAGGGCCTGGCGACCTTCCTCGCCGATTGGGCGAAGACCGGCCAGACGATCGTCTGACGCTATCGTCCGAAGGGCAGGATCGCCGCATGGCGGGACCGGGGTGATCCCGCCTTTTGCCGGCTAGAGGTCGTGGCCGGAATAGGAGCAGTTGAAGCTTTTGTTGCAGAGCGGGAAGTCCGCGACGATGTTGCCGTCGATCGCCGCTTCCAGCAATGGCCACTGGAACCACGACGGATCACGCAGGTGGCAGCGGCGGATGACTCCATCCTGTATGCGCAGCCAGACGAACACGTCGCCCCGAAATCCCTCGACGATCGCCAGCCCTTCGCCATCCGCGGGGGGGATCGGTGTCAGGACGGGGCCATCAGGCAGGTCCGCCAGAATGGCGTTCACCATCGTCAGGCTGTACCGGATTTCGTCGAGGCGTATCCTGACCCGCGCATCGACATCGCCGTTCTGTTGGGAAGCGACGGCCAGGGGCAGGGCATCATAGGGCGCATAACAGAGGTCGCGACGGGCGTCGAAGTCCCGGCCCGAGGCCCTGCCGACATAGCCGCCGGCCGCGAACTGGCGCGCGAGGTCCACCGAGACCCGTCCCGTCCCGGTCGTCCGGTCCTGTAGCGAAGGCGTCTCGTCATAGAGATGCAGCAGGCGGGGCAGGGCTGACCCGATGGCGTCCACGGTCTCGCGAATGGCCGCGATTCCCGACTGGCTGAGATCGGCCGTGCCGCCCGGCACGATCTTGTCCATCATCAGGCGGTGACCGAAGCAGGTTCCGGCTGTGCGCAGGAGTCTCTCACGCAGCATGGCGCAATGAACCAGCGCCAAGCTGAAGGCCGCGTCGTTGCAGACTCCTCCCACATCGCCCAGGTGGTTGGCGATCCGCTCCATTTCCGCCATCAGCGCCCGCAGCCAGACGGCGCGAGCGGGAACCTCGACTCCGAGCGCGGATTCGATCGCGCGTGCGAAAGCATAACCGTAGGCGACGGTACTGTCGCCCGACACCCGGGCCGCCAGCCGCGATGCCCGTGCCAGGTCCGAACCGGCGATCAGGCCTTCGATCCCCTTGTGGACATAGCCCAGGCGCTCCTCCAGCCGTACGACCGTTTCACCGTTACACGTAAAACGAAAATGCCCGGGCTCGATGATCCCCGCGTGGATGGGACCGACCGGGATCTGGTGCAGGACGGCGCCCTGCGCTGGCAGGAACGGGTAATCGGACGCGGCGGGACGGTCTCCGTGCCATCGCCCGTGATCGAGCCAAGGGCGCGTATCCGGCAGGCCTGTCGGTTCAAGTCCAAACAGGTCGCGAACCGCCCGCTCCAACCGGATGGCCGGCGGATGGTGCAGTCCGACCGAGGGGTATCGTCCGTCCCGCGCGAGAAGACTGAGAACCACCACTTGCTCGCTCGACCGCAGGGCCATGTGGATGTCGGGCGTATCGCCCCACAGGCTGACCAGCTCCGCATGTCCGTCCGCGAGCAGCCCGATCGCCGCGCTCCAGCCGGCTTCATCGACCCGCAGCCGTGGCCATGGCCCGTGCCCGGCCACGAGGTCCGCGTCACCGAACACGCCCTGGTCTATGCGAACGTCCGTGGCACCGTGCATCGATCGGCTACCCCAGTTGCATCGCGACATGCTGGAACCAGGCGATCACCGGAGGCGGCAACCAGAGGCCCGCGATCAGCACGAGGCAAAGATGGGACAGCAAGGGAAAATAGGACGCCTCGACCAATCCGGTCGGCCCCCGCACCTCACCGAACGCAAGGTCGTTCAACCGCCGAAGGATCGCCCCGAACGCCAGGAGCAGCCCCGCGACGATCGCGGTTGCAAGCAGCGGTTGGCGGGCGAAGGTCGACGACACGATCAGGAACTCACTGCCGAAAACGCCAAACGGAGGAAGGCCGACGATAGCGGCGACGCCGGCGACCAGGCTCCAGCCCAAGACCGGATGGCTCTCCGTCAATCCGCCGATGTCGGCGATCCGCTGGGTGCCCTTGACCTGCACGATGTGGCCGACCGAGAAGAAGATCGCCGATTTCGTCAGGCTATGCATCGTCATCTGCAGCAGCCCCGCGAAGTTTCCAAGCGGACCGGCCATGCCGAAGGCGAACACGATGATGCCCATGTGTTCGATGGAGGAATACGCGAACAGCCGTTTTATGTCACGTCGCCGATACAGCATGACGCCCGCGAACAGCAGCGACAGCAGCCCCAAGGCGATCATCAGCGGACCGGGCGCGATCGCCAGCGGATTGCCCGACAGGATCATCTTGAAGCGCAGCAGAGCGTACAGCGCGACGTTCAGCAGAAGCCCCGAGAGCACGGCGGAAATCGGGGTCGGGCCCTCGGCATGGGCATCCGGCAACCAGGCATGCAGGGGCGCCAGCCCGATTTTCGTTCCGTACCCGAGAAGAAGAAAAACGAAGGCGATGTTCAGCAGCGCCGGATCGAAGTCATGGGACATTCGAAACAGGTTGGTCCAGCTCATGGCAGCCAGGCCCTCACCCAGGACGGGCCGCGCGGCGAGATAGACCAGGATCGTCCCGAACAGCGCCAGCGCGATCCCGACGCTGCCCAGGATGAAGTATTTCCACGCCGCTTCGAGCGATTCCGCCGTGCGGTAGAGCCCCACCATCATGACCGTCGTGAGCGTCGCCAGTTCCAGCGCCACCCACATCAGACCGATATTGTTGGCCAGCAGCGCGAGGTTCATGCCGAACAGCATGAGCTGGTACATGGAATGGTAGAACCGGATATTGGCCTTGGTCAGCCGGCCGATCCTGATCTCATGGCCGATATAGGACGCGCTGAAGACACTGGTGGTGAAACCGACGAAGCAGTTCAGGACGACGAAGACGATGTTGAGGTCATCGGCCAGCATATAGGTCCCGCTGGCCGGCCGATGCCACAGGATGAGGCCGGCGAATACCAGGATGGTCGCGCTTGAGACGATATTGATGGCCGCGCCGATCCGGTAATTCGGCACTGCGGCCAGCACGGCCGCCGCGGCCAGCGACGTCAGCAGGACCGCGGCGATGGGATCGCCGATCATTGCCGCCCTCCGCGGAACATGTCCAAGGCGCCGACGTCGACCGTGTCGAACCGCTCGCGGATGCGGAACAGGAATATGCCGATCACGATCAACGCGATCAGGATCGAGAAGGCGACGCTGATCTCAACGACCAGAGGCATCCCCCGCGCGCCCGTGGCGGCGAGGTTGATCCCGTTTTCCAGCGACATGAAGCCGACCACCTGGCTGACGGCATTGCGTCGGGTCACCATCATCAGAAGCCCGATCAGCACCACCGATAGCGCCAGGGCGACATCCTCCCGCGCCACCGGGTCGGCATTGGCCGTGATCGGCAGCATCACCTCCAGCGACAGCGCCACCAGGCCGATCCCCACCAGCATCGTTACGCCGATGCCGACGACCGTCTCGATCTCTCGATGCAGGCCCATGCGTATGACGATCCGGCGCAACGCCCAAGGCATCACGATCGCCTTGAAGACCAGTGCGATGGCCGCCGTGATGAACAGATGAGGCGCGCCTTGAATATAGGCCTGCCACGCCACCGACAAAGCAAGGATCGTGGCGTGCAGGGCGAGGGCGTGGAGCAGCGCCAGGAGCCGGACCTGATAGAGCAGCACGAAGCTGCAAAGCAGCAGCATGCCGGCCAACGTATGCGCGACGTCGAATGAAAAGCTGTGCGGAATCACATGCCCCTCGAAACAAACAGCAGCAACACCCCAAGAAGGCTCAGCATCAGGGCCGCGCCGAGAAAGTTGGGAACACGGAATACGCGCATCTTGGCGATCGACATCTCCGTGATGCCAAGCGCCACGATCCCGATCACCATCTTGCATCCCCAGGCGAGAACGCCGACCAGGTCATCGGTGATCCGCAACGGATCGGCCGCCATGCCAAACGGCAGGAAAATACAGGCGATCATCGAAAGATAGGTCGACAGCTTCAGCATCGCCGCCAGTTCGATCATCGCCAGGTGCCGGCCCGAATACTCCAGGACCATGGCCTCATGCACCATGGTCAGTTCCAGATGCGTTGCCGGATTGTCGACCGGAATGCGGCCGTTCTCCGCCACCGCGACGATCATCAGCGCGACGAGCGCCAGCGACAGCGACACACGAAGCCCGACATGGCCGGTCAGCATCGTTTCGGCGATCGTGGAAAGCTGCGTCGACCCGGCGACCAGCGCCACGGAGAAGACGATCATGATCATCGCCGGCTCCGCCAGGGACGCGATCATCATCTCCCGCGACGAGCCGATGCCGCCGAAGCTGGTCCCCACGTCCATTCCGGCGAGGGCCAAGGCGAACCGGGTGCTTCCCAACAATGCGGTGATCGCGATCAGGTCGCCCGACCAACTGAACATGAGGTTGGCCGCGAATGTCGGGATCAGCGCCGCGGCGACCCAGGTCGCGGCGAAGATGAAATAAGGGATGACCCGAAAGAGCCAAGACGCCGTCTCCGCGACGATGGCCTCCTTGCCAAGCAGGCGCAGAAGATCGCGATATGGCTGGAACACGGATTGGCCGCGGCGGCGCTGCAGCCTGGCTTTGACCCGACGGACGATGCCCGTCATCAGCGGGGCGGACACCAGCAGAAGCGTCATCTGCGCCAACTGCACGATCAGCGCCTGGATCATGGCCATACCGTCAGGGCAATCAGCAGGACGATCAGCGAGACGAAGACGAAGCCCAGGTAGCGGCGGATCGTCAGGAACTGCAGCACGTTCGCCTTGCCGGAAACCCACTCCACGAAGTGGCCGAGCGGCGCGTAGATCCCGTCCCAGAACAGATCGCCTTCGTTCCGGTGCAGCACCGCCGGCCGCATGTCGCCGGGCGGCGGCATCTCGACCTGCTCGCGCGTCGGCATCAGCACCGGCGCGAAGACCCGGCGAATGGGTTGGGCGAAACTGTCGGCCGAATATTCCGTTCGCGGCGACGGGTCGGGGAAACCGCAATCCCAAGGGGGCGCCGTTCGGATGGCATTGGACCGCCGATGGATACCGGCGACCGCCAGCAGCGCGGAGACCAGGATGAACAGGAAGATCAGGACACCGTTATAGGAGCTATGACCCGCCGCGATCGGCACGATGGTCAGCCAGCCATTCCCGATCTGCTCCGGCATGCGCGCACCAAGCAGGCTGGTCGAAATCGGCGCCATCGCATCGATGACGGCGCCCGGGAAGACCCCGCCGAGGATGCAGAACAGGGCAAACGCCAGGATGGTGCCGGTGGACCAGAGATCGGCCTCCCGCGCCTCCGCCGCGGACCGGCTGCGCGGCCGGCCCAGGAAGCATATGCCGAACAGGCGCACGAAGCACCCGGCGGCCAGCGCCGCGGTCAGTGCCAGCAGCGCACCGGCCATCGGGAATGCGAGCTTCAGTCCCCATTGCGGCATATCGGGCCGAAGCAGCATCGCCTGAAACGTCAACCACTCCGATACGAAGCCGTTCAGCGGCGGGAATCCCGCGATCGCGACGCAGCCCGTCAGCATGGCCAGTGCCGTTCTTGGCATCCGGTGGATCAGCCCGCCCATCGTTTCGATGTCACGCTGGCCGGTCGCCTCGACCACCGTGCCGGCTCCGAAGAACAGCAGGCTCTTGAAGACCGTGTGGTTCAGCGTGTGGAACAGCGTGGCGGTCAGCGCCAGTGCGGCGCCCATCATCAGGCCGTTCGCACGGAACGCCAGCGTCAGACCGGCGCCAATGAAGATGATGCCGACGTTCTCGATGGTGGAGAAGGCAAGCACACGCTTCAGGTCGCGGTCCAGGATGGCCTGCAGGACGCCGACCATGGCGGTGATACCGCCGCCCAGCAGGACGACCGTGGCCGTCGAGGCATGGGTTTCGCCCACGAGGTCCAGGGCGAGACGCAGGAACGCATAAACCGCCACCTTCGTCATCACCCCGCTCATCAGCGCCGACACGTGGCTCGGGGCCGCCGGGTGAGCCAGCGGCAGCCATACGTGAAGCGGGATCAGGCCGGCTTTGGCGCCCGCGCCGATCAAGGCGATGATGAGCACGATGTCGGCCCAGGTGCCCACCACGGGGTTCGCGCGCATCGCATCGAAGGTGAAGTGCCCTTGCGTGCCCGCCATCAGGCTGAACGCGAACAGCAGCGTGAACCCGCTGAAGACGGCCATCAACAAGTAGACGAACGTCGCGCGCCGATTACCCGGCTCAAGATGATGGGCCGACACCAAGGCCCACGACGTCAGCGACATCAGCTCCCAGCCGAACAGGAAGGAGAAAGCGTCGTCGGCGACGACCACCAGGACCATCGAGATGATGAACAGGGGATAGAAGGGAAGGACCCGTTCGGGATGGGCATCCGTCCGGGTGTATCCCAGCCCGAACGTACTGGCGCCCGCGCTGCCAAGACCGACGACGATCAGGAAGAAGCCGGAAAGCGGATCAAGGCGGAAGCGGGAGCCGACCCCAGGCAATCCGACCGGCAGCGACAGGTGCTCGACCGGTCCCCAAACGGCGCCGACCCCGATCCCAAGAACGACGAGCGAAAGCAACGCGCATCCGCCATAGACCAGGTGCCGGCTGCCGGGCGGCCTGAGGACACCGACCAGGCCGAGCGCGAGGAAGCATGGCGCCGCCCAAACCAAGCCTGTCATGGCGACGGCTCTTTCAAGCGGACTCCGCGGCCTCCGCCGCTGCTTGTCGCACGTTCGCCGATCACCTCGATGCCGGCCGCGTCCAGCGCGCCGATGAGCTTCATGAGGGAATCGACGTTGCCGCGAACGACGCCGTCGCTCGCCTCCATGCGTTGGATGGTCGGTAGCGACAGACTCGACAATTCCGCGAGCGCCTTCTGGTCAATCCCCAGCAGGGCGCGGGCGGCTCGCAGTTGGGCGGCAGTTATCATGTATGGGACATCAATTATCCAGTGCCAGACTGGAAAATGATGTCAAAAATGTCAAGTCGCTCGCACGATGGGGAGGCGGATGGTGGCGCTGTCGTCGACCGGCAGGACGCGGACGCCCCGGTATGGCCGCGAGCCGGCGTTGAAGGACCAGCGTGCGGCCGTGTTCCAGTCCAGCACCTTCTCGGCCGGGGCGCGTTCCGCGAGATGCGGCCGCACGACCCGGAAGAAGGCGTTCATCGTGTACGGCTTGGCCAGAAGCGCCGTCGCCCCGGCGGTCCCCGCGGCGATGGCGTCTCGCGTCCCCACGTTCGTCGCCGTCAGGATGATCGGTCGGCTTTCATAACCCGCCTGCCGCCGCAGGCGCGCACAGGCGCTGTACCCCCGCAGCTTGATGGAGGTGACGTCCAGAACGATCATGTCCGCCGGGACCTGGGCGGCCAGGTTCTCGACTTCGTCGGTGTCGGCCGCGACCAGCACGGTCCAGTCGGCGTGTTGGAGTTCCACCCGCAAGGTGTGGCGGACGCGCGGATCGGGTTCGGAAACGATGGCGAACGAGGCGTGTGTCATATCCCGGCATATTGGATATGACTGGTTGATAAACGGTTAAGCGACGGTGACGGGGGAGCGCCCCCTCACGCCATCGCCAGCACCGCTCCGCAGATGCGGTCGACGTCCTGGTCCGTCAGGTCCGGATGGATGGGCAGCGCCAGGATGCGTTTCGCGAGGCTCTCCGAGACCGGCAGGCGGCTGCCGTCGTGCTGCCCGCTATACGCCGGCTGAAGATGCAGCGGGCGGGGGTAGTAGATCGCGGTGGGAACGCCCTGTTCCCGCAACCCTCCCTGCATCCGGTCCCGCGCCGCTTCGTCCGGCAGCAGGATGGCGTAGATGGCCCAAGCGCTGGTGCTGTCCGGCACGCGCCGCGGCACGGCCACCGCGTTGCCCAGCCGCTGGTCATATGTCCTGGCGATCCGCTCCCGCGCCTCCAGCTCCGCCGGAAACACCGTCAGCTTCGAAAGCAGCACGGCGGCCTGAAGCGAATCCAGGCGTCCGTTCATCCCCGTGCGCAAGACCTCATAGCGGGTCTTGCCCTCGCCGTGCGTCCGCAGGCTGCGGTACAGATCGGCCTTCTCTGCCGATTCGGTGAAAAGGGCGCCGCCATCGCCGTACGCACCCAAGGGCTTGGACGGGAAGAAGCTGGTGGCCGTCGCATCGGCCTGCGAGCCAAGCATGGCGCCATGCAGCGACGCGCCGAAGCTTTGGGCGAGGTCGTCGATCAGGAACAGCCCATTGGCGTCGGCGATGGAGCGCAAGGACACCCAATCCGCCGGCTGGCCGAACAGGTCCACGCCGACGACCGCGCGTGGCGTGAGCCGGCCGGCTGCCTTGACCTCGGCGACACGTTCCGCCAGGTGGCGGGGATCGATCTGGAACGTGTGCGGGTCGACGTCGACGAACACCGGCGTCGCGCCCAGGACAAGCGGCACCTCGGCGGTGGCCGTGTAGGTGAAGGCCGGCAGGAACACGGCGTCGCCCCGCCCGATTTCCTCGGCCATCATGGCGATCTGGAGCGCATCGGTTCCGGAGCTGACGGAAACGCAATGGCGCGCGCCGCAGAATTGGGCGAGCGCGGCTTCCAGCTCCTGCACTTCAGGGCCCAGGATGAACTGGCAGTGTTTCAGTACCGCGTCGATCCGCCGGCGCAGGTCGTCGGCGATGCGGGCCTGCTGGGCCTTCAGGTCGAGAAACGGGATGGGGGCTGTTGTCGACATTGAACCTCTGTCAGGCGCGCACCTCGCCGACGGAGCCGTCGGCATTGTGCTCGAATTCGGGAATCAGGCGGCCGAGGAGCGTCAGCGCCAGCTTGATCTGGTTGCCGCGGCAGGCACTGCCGATCTCATCGATCGCCCGTGCGACGATGGCAGGGTCGGCCGTGCGGGGGGAGGCCATCAACAGGCCCGCATGCCCGGTCGGCACGGGCGGCTCCTTGCCGTGGAACATCTCTTCGTAGAGCTTCTCGCCGGGACGCAGGCCGGTGAAGCGGATTTCGATGTCCTTGTCCGGACGCAGTCCGGCCAGCCGGATCATCTGCCGCGCGAGATCGACGATCTTCACCGGCTCCCCCATGTCCAGCACGAAGATGCCGCCATCCTCCCCGGACGGCAGCGACGCGCCGCCCAGGCTGAGGACACTGGCCTGCAGCACGAGGCCGACCGCCTCGCGCACCGTCATGAAATAGCGCTGCATGTCGGGGTGGGTGACCGTCAGCGGGCCGCCTTTGGCCAATTGCCGCTGAAACAGCGGCACGACGGAACCGGTGCTGCCCAGCACGTTGCCGAACCGGACCGTGGTGCAGCGCATTCCCTGATTGGCGGACCGCGCCGCGATGTCCAATGCCTGGCAATACATCTCGGCCAACCGCTTGGAGGCACCCATCACGCTGGTCGGGTTGACGGCCTTGTCCGTCGAGATCAGCACCATCGCCAGGGTCCCGACCGCCCGAGCGGCGTCGGCGACGTGGCGGGTCCCGGCGGCGTTTGTCGCCAGGCCCTCCAGCGGGTTGGCCTCGACCATCGGGACATGCTTCAGCGCGGCCGCATGAAACACCAGCTCCGGCCGCGTTTCCTCAAAGATCGCCCGGATTCGTGCTTCGTCGCGGATATCGGCGATCATGGTCTTCCGGACGACCTGGGGGTGCAGCTCCGCCAGTTCCAGGTCGATCTGCCACAGCGCGTATTCGCCGTTGTCGATCAGGATCAGCGTGCCGGGACCGAAGGCGGCGACCTGGCGCGCCAACTCGCTGCCGATGGTCCCGCCGGCACCGGTCACGACGACCCGCCGGCCCTGGATCAGGCGCGCCATGCCGTCGCGGTCGAGCGGCACCTGCGGCCGGTTCAGCAGGTCTTCGATGGCGACGGGACGCAGCTCGACGGGCCTCGGCTGGTCCGGATCGGCGAGCGCGGTCGGACGAGGCGCCTGGCGGACCTGGATGCCGAACCGGTCCGCCTCGGCGACGACGCGCGCCAGCCGGGGGCCGGCCAGTTCGGGGGTGACGAAGACCAGCATGCCGGGCAGCCGCCCATCGGCCTGAAGGTTCTGCAGGACGGTGCTGGCATCGGCGATCGATCCCAGGATGGCGTGGCCCTGGATGCGGCGCCCCGTCTGGCGGGCCGACGACGCCAGCAGGCCTTCGACGCGCAGCGCCTGGCGACGATCCTGCGCCAGGGCGCGGATGAACAGGTCGGCGTCCTCGATGCTGCCGACGAGCAGGGCCGTGGAGGCCGCCGCGGGCGCCTGGCCGGGCGAGCGCCTGCCGCGCACCCTGCGATACGCCACCCGGGGCGTGCCCAGCAGCACCAGCAGCGTCAACGCGTGGACGGCCGGAAACGCCGGCGATGGCGCCGCGATCCCGCTCAAGGCGGCCACCAGGCTGAACAGCGTGGCCCCCAGGACGGCGCTGGCCGCGACGGTCAGCAGGTCTCCGATGGCGGCGAAGCGCCAATATTGCAGCGATAACCGGAATGGGATGCCGGCCGCGAGCAGCGTCACGGCACCGAGCACGAGCGTGACCGGCGAGGCCAGCGTGGCTGTCGAGGGGTCTGCGAGCCAACGGGCCACAGGCACCGAAAGCGCCGCCATGCTGCCATCGATGGCAACATTGACGGCTATGCGAATCAGGGGACGCACCGCGGCCATCGCCTGCCTATAGCGCGAGAGCCTGGCATGGCATAGCCCGACTTAGCGCCCGACCCTAACCTGCCGTCTTATCTCCTTCCCACCTTCCGGGCCCCGCCGTTGCTTTGCCGCCGCGCAGGGTTACACTCCCGTCGACGGGAGAGGGGACAAGGCGATGGACTTCCACATCAACGACCAGCAGCGGGAGATGGTGGCGTCCGTCCGTGACCTGGCGCAAAATCTGTTCAAGGCCAACGCCATGCGTTGGATGGATGGCACCTTCCCCTGGGAAAACATGAAGAAGCTCGCCGAGCTTGGCGTGCTTGGCATGTCCGTGCCCGAGGAATACGGCGGCCTGGGCCTGCCTATCCTGGACACGGCGCTGATCCTGGAGGAGATCGCCAAGGTCGATTACGTCACCGCGATGGCGGTGCTGGGGGAGGCGGGGGTCCAGACCAGGGTCATTTCCCGCTACGCGCCCGCGTCGATCCGCGAACGGATCCTGCCGCAGGTGGTCAGCGGCGAGTGCATCCTGGCGGTCTGCATGACCGAACCGCATGCCGGCACCGACGTCGCCAATTTCCGGACGAACGCCCGCGTCGTGGGCGACCGCGTCATCCTGAAAGGCACCAAGACGCTGATCAGCCGTGCGCGGGAGGCGGGGATGTTCGTCGTCTTCACGCGCGTCGACGGGAAGCCCGGCCGCGAAGGGATCGGGTGCGTCCTTCTGGAGCCCGATACCAAGGGGTTCGAGGTCACCGCGACCTATCACACGATGGGCGGCGAGAACCTGCACGAGATCCAGTTCAACGACTGCGAGCTGCCGCTGGAAAACCTGGTGATCCGGGAAGACGGCTTCCGCAAGCTGCTGAGCGCCTTCAACACGCAACGCTGCCTCAACCCGGCCATCTCCCTGGGGCTGGCGGAAGGGGCGTTCGACGAGGCCGTGAACTATGTCCGGGAACGGAACGTGTTCGACCACCCCATATCGGACTTCCAGGGAATCCGCTGGAAGCTGGCCGACATGTTCAAGGACATCGAGGCGGCTCGGGGCCTGCTGTACCGGGCCTGCCTGACGGCCAATCCGTTCCCCGATCCGTTCATGGCCGCGACCGCCAAGATATTCTGCAACGAGATGTCGCTGCGCGTGACCAGCGAGGCCGTGCAGGTCCATGGCGGTTTCGGCTTCACCGACGAATATCCGGTCTCTCGCCTGTATCGCGGCGCCCGCTATGGATCGCTGGGCGGGGGTGCCACCGAGACGCTGCGCGACCTGATCGGCAAGAAGATCGTCAACGCCTTCGATCCCGTGGAAGGCGTCCTCGGCTTGGGAACCTATTGACGTGCTGCTGGTCGAAGCCGACGGCAAGGCCCTGCTGCGGAGCAAGGGGATTCCCGTTCCCGATGGCATCGAAACGGCCACGGCCGCGCCGGACCTGGCGGGCAAGGGGCCTTGGATCGTGAAGGCTCAGGTCCCGATCGGCGGTCGCGGCAAGGCCGGCGGCATCGTCCGCTGCGAAACGCCCGGCGCGGTGAATGCGGCGCTGGGGCGCCTTCTGGGATCGCGCTTGAAAGCCTATCCGGTCGAGACCTGCCTGATCGAGCAGGCCGTGGCCGGCACCGAACGCTATCTGTCGATCATGGTCGATGCCGCCGGCTACGGGTTGCGCGTCATGTACGCAGCCGATGGCGGGATCGACGTGGAGCAATCGGATTCGATCGCGGGCATCGCCTGTCCACCCCACCCGGCGGCCGTCAACGAGGCGTTGAACGAGCTGCTGCAAGGCGAACCGCCCGCGTGGCGCAACTTCGTCAGCACGCTCGGCCGAGGTCTCGCGGAACTGGTCCTGGACCAGGAACTCATCCTGGCGGAGATCAACCCACTTTTCGTTTCGGATGCCGGCTGCATCGCGGCCGACGCGAAGCTGGTCATCGATCTCAACGCGATCGGGCGCCGTCCCGAACTGGCAGCGCTGGTGGCCAGGCGGCCGGACGTCTATGCCGACGCCCAGCGCAAGCTGAAGGAAGGATTCGACTATATCGAGCTCGACCCGGACGGTGAGATCGGCCTCGTCACGACCGGCGCCGGACTGTCGATGATGCTGGTCGATGAGCTGACGGGGCGCGGCTTGAAGCCGCTGAACTTCTGCGACATCCGCACCGGCCAGATGCGCGGCAGCCCCGCCCGGCTGATCCGTGTCCTGGAATGGATCACGAGCCACGCCTCGCTGAAGGCCGTCCTGGTGAATATCTTCGCCGGGATCACCGACCTGAGCGAGTTTGGCCGCTTGTTGTCGGAAGCGATCGTGGCGTCGCCGAACTTGAAAGTCCCCGTGATCGCCCGCCTCGTCGGCCGCAACGCCGCGGAGGCGCAGCGCTTTCTGCAGCAGGCCCAGCCGGGGATGCTGGTGACGGAAGACCTGTCGGCGGCGCTGGCCAAGGTTGGCGCCGTCGTCGGAGCACGCCCGTGATCGGCACCCTGTCGCGGTCGACGCCGGTGATCGTCCAGGGCATCACCGGTCGGATGGGACGGACCCATGCCGCGTTGATGCGTCAATACGGCACCAATATCGTCGGCGGCACGTCGTCGCGGACCGACCTCGCCGACGTCGACGGCATCCCCGTCTTCGCCTCCTGCGCGGAGGCCGTGGTCGCGACCGGCGCCTTGGCCTCGGTCATCATGGCCCCCGCCGGCGAAACGCTGGCCGCCGTCCAGGAGGCGCTGGCGGGCGGGATCAAGCTCGTCGTCACCATCGCAGAAGGCGTTCCGATCCATGACGCGATCCGGATCGGGCGGCTTGTCCGCAGGGCCAGCGCCACCTGGGTCGGCGCGTCCACGCCCGGCCTCGCCATTCCGGGGGAATGCAAGCTGGGCTTCCTGCCTGATGTGTGCCTGCGGCCGGGGCCGCTCGCGATCATGACCAAGAGCGGGACCCTGTCCTATGAGGTCGGCTACCGCCTGGCGCGCAACGATGTCGGCCAGAGCCTATGGATCGGCGTTGGCGGAGATACGGTCAAAGGCGTCCGGTTCGCCGATCTTCTCCCCATCTTCTTCGACGACCCCCGAACCCGCGGAATCATCCTGGTGGGTGAGGTCGGCGGCACCGAGGAAGAGGAGTGCGCACAAGCCTACGTGCGCCTGGGTGCCCGCAAGCCCCTCTTCGCGCTGATCGCCGGCCGCGAGGCGAAGGAAGGGGTCGCGATGGGCCATGCCGGCGCGCTCGTTCTGGGCGATAACGGCAGTCTGGCCTCAAAGACACGCCGGCTGACGGAGGCCGGCGCCCAGGTTTTCAACTCGATCGACACGTTGGTGTCCGTCTGCACGGCGAAGTTTGGCCCCGGCAGGGTGGGGCCTGGCGTGGCCTGAGATCGGGCAGTCCCGGTACGGCGGCCGGCGGGTCGCCGTCCCGGCTCATCCGATGTCCCGAACGAATTTCGCCCGCTGCGCACAGGCGCCGATCAGGAAAGCGAGATCGGTTCCGGTTGAAACATAGCGCGCGCCCATCTTCACGAACTTGGTCATCAGGTCGTCGCGGTTCGCGAGGCCGCCGATGCCGACATGCTTGCCGACCCGCCGAGCGGCCGCGATCGAACGCTCGAAGGCTTGGGCCAGGCGCGGATCGTCGTACCGGCCGGGTATCCCCATCTCGGCGCAGAGATCGTTGCTTCCGATAAGAAGCATGTCCACGCCTTCGGTGGCGATGATTTCCTCCACGTTTTCCAACGCAGCCACGGTTTCCATCATGACGACCAGGGACGATGCGTCGTTCATCGCCGCGTAGGTGTCGGCGAGCGGGAAGCTCCGATAGCCGTAATGTGACAGCGCGCCACCTGCCGATCGATGTCCGAGAGGCGGGAACTTCACCAATTCGACCATGGCGCGTGCCTCGGCGGCGGATCGGACATGCGGCGTGATGACGCCCATCGCGCCGCCGTCCAGGACGCGGCAGATATACTCCGGCGTGTTGGCCGGGACCCGGACCAACGGCGTGATGCCGATGCCCTGCGCGGCGATGCAGATCTGGCAGCAGGTGTCGATCGACAGGGTGTTGTGCTCCAGGTCGACATAGATCGTATCGAAGCCGGCGCTGGCCGCGATCTGGGCGATCTCGATCGAGCGGCTGAGCCGGACCGTCATCGACGCAACGACTTCGTTTCGGGCCAGCTTCTCCTTCATGGTGTTGCGCAACACGTCGCGGATACCTGCCATGACCGTTTTCTCCCGTTGTTCGCGGCGGCGGACGATGCGCGCCGCGCAACCTTTGTATAGGCCTTTCCAAGGAGAACGAAGACGTCGACGGGACAGGATCGCGGACGTCAGCACGGCAGGATGTTGCCGTCCGGGTTGCGAACCCTCGGGGGACTTCGCGGCAAAGCGGCGGACGGCAAGGCGATGCCCGATGTCGAGAAGATGCGTCTGGCCCCGTTCGCCAAGGCTGTGACGCCCTCATCATCAGGCTTGCACCCCGAGGGCCAAGCCGCTAGGTAACGGCCCCGCCTGACGGCCCGGCGCTGCCATAGCTCAGGGGTAGAGCACCTCATTGGTAATGAGGAGGTCGATGGTTCAATTCCATCTGGCAGCACCATCACGACAGATTGGCGCAGACCGCCTTAAAATCCGGCTCGGCAATCCGTACATATCTCACGCTCTTCTGCCGACGGCGCTGATTTTGACCTTCCCCGTTGCGGTCCGGCTCGACCGGGGGCAATCGCGGGCTACGGTCGGCGTCAGGTTGGTGTCCACCGAGCGGCAGTCTGGTTCCTATGTTGCGGATGCACTCCGATGCCTCGAGTCAGCCATATCCTGGAAACGTCCCTCTACGTCGAGGATCTGGAGCGGTCCCGGCTGTTCTATGAGCGCCTGTTCGGCTTCCCTCCCTTTTTCGAGGATGAGCGGATGTGCGCCCTGGAAGTGCCCGGCGGCCAGGTGCTGCTGCTGTTCCGTCATGGCATGACCGACCAGCCGGCCCCGATCGAGGCCTTTGGTCCGAACGGCTTCATTCCGCCCCATCACGGCCGCGGCGCGCTGCACCTGGCGTTCGCGATCCCCAGCCAGGAATTGGAACGCTGGACCATGCATCTGGAGCGATCGGGCGTTCCCATCGAAAGCCGCGTCCGGTGGCCGCGTGGCAGCGTCAGCCTGTATTTCCGTGACCCGGACGGGCACTCGCTGGAGGTTGCGACGCCCGGCCTGTGGCCCAATCGATAAGCGCCGGCAGGTGGCGGATCAGCGCCAGTTGGCCAGCCGCGCGGCGGCTTCGCGCATGTCCGCTTCGCTGCCGCAATAGCTGAAACGGACGAAACGCTGCCCCCGATCCCGGTCGAAATCGAGGCCTGGAGTCGCGGCCACGCCCGTCTCGGTCAGCATCCGCGCGCAGAAGCCCACGCTGTCGTTGGACCGGTCGCTGATGTCCGCGAACACATAGAACGCCCCTTCGGCTGGGGACAGCCGGCTGAAACCCGCTTGCGGCAGGGTCTGCAGCAAATGGTCCCTCGACCGGCGATAGCGTGCGATATTGGCTTGCAGTTCTTCGTGGCAGTCCATCGCGGCTTCGGCCGCGACCTGCGAGATATACGGCGCGCTGATGAACAGGTTCTGCGCCAGGCATTCCACTGGCCGCACCAGGTCCTCGGGCAGCATCAGCCAGCCGACCCGCCAGCCGGTCATGGAAAAGTATTTGGAGAAACTGTTCACCACGACGACGCTGGAAGAGAATTCCGCCGCCGAGGCGGGCGGCTGCTCATAGTTCAGGCCGTGATAGATCTCGTCGCTGATGAGCCGTACACCGTTGCCGTCGCACCACGCCGCCAGGGCTTGCAATTCGTCCCGGTGCAGCATGGTGCCGGCCGGGTTGCATGGGCTGGCGACGATAAGGCCGTCCGGGCGAGGGGCCAACCGCTCCAGCATCTCGACCGTCGGCTGAAATCGCGTTTCGATCCCCGTCGGCAGGACGACAGGGGTCATCCCCAGGGCGGTCAGGATGTTGACGTAAGGGGGATAGAACGGGGCGGCCAGGGCGATGCGGTCGCCGGGGTCGAACGCGGCCAGGAACGCCAGCGTGAAGCCGCCGGACGCGCCGACCGTGACCGCGATCCGCTCCTGCCCGGTGTCGAGGCCGTACCAGTCCTTGGCATGGGCCGAGATCTTCCGTCGCAGGGACGGCAGCCCGAAGGCCTCGGTATAGCCAAGCGGGTGGCCGGACCGCAGGGCGGACTGGACCGCCGCGACGGCGCCGGCCGGCGCGCCCGTGCCAGGCTGGCCGACTTCCATGCGGATGACGTGCGGCGCCGAGGCGGGCAGGGACGCCTGGCGTTGATTGGCCGCGGCGATGACGTCCATCACCATGAAAGGAGGCGCCAGCGCGCCCTTGCCGACCTTCAGCGTCATCGCCTGTTCCCGCCTTGCGCAACCATGTCCGTCAGCCGATGCCGCCGCTGCCGGGGAAGCGGCATTGCCGGCGGGCCTTCCGTCCGGTCAATTCGCCCCCAGCGCCAAGCCATCGCCTCGCGGATCGGTGGCCCATCCGCAGAAGCGCGATTCCCCGGGCAGATACCGGCTGCACGCAATGATATTGGCTCGACCCGGATCGGGGACGGGCACGCTCATGGGCTGGTTCGTCCGCAAGGTGTTCGTAAGGCCCACCGCCACTGCCACCGGCGCGGCGCTCTGCCCCGATGCGGCCGCCGCCGCCCGGAACGCCTTGAGGTTGTCGTTCCAGACCAGGCCGGCCGCCAGCAGCGGCGACGGAACGACCGCCGGCGACGCCGCGGTGATGAAGCCCAGGCCAGGGAGGATCCGCCCGTTGCCGAACAGGTTGTTCATCGTCAGGGCGCAGGCCACGGCATCGCCGTAGCGGTCCATGGTCACGAAACTGGTCGAAGCGGGATAGATGGTCGAGGTGGACTGCGGAAGATCGGGGGACGCCATGGCGGCCGCGGGCGTCACGCCACCCATGCGCCAGCGCGTGACAACACCCAGCGACCGGGCGACCGCGGCGGGGATGTCGTTCGGGTTGTTGGCAAGGACGTCGAACGCCGCTTCCGCCCCCAGGCCGCCATCGGCGGGTGGTGGCAGGAACGCGACCTTGTCGTTGCGGTAATTGCGAACCAGGGGCGCCGACAGGCTGGGCAGTGCGGCCCGAAGATCGGTCGCCAGGATCGGTCCCCCGATCGTGGACGACCCGTCGACGATGCGATGCGCCAGTGCTCCCTGGTACATGTCGCCGACGCCGGCCACGCGAATCTGCGCCAGGGTGGATCCCAGGTCGGGCTGTCGTAATGTCTGGCCCTCCGCGAGCGGCACGCCGTTGTTGCTGAATATGGCGCGCGCCGCCGGGTCGGCGAACAGGGGACCGGCCACCACGCTCAGGTCTCTCGCCAAGGCCCGCGAGACGGGTACGCCGAAGCGCGCCAATTGCTCCGCCGACGAGACAAGCGATTCGAACGGCTGGTTGCCGTACCGCGCGTGCAACAGATACAGCCCGCGCACGAGCATGGGTACCGCCGAAGGCCGATCGCCGCCCGCGCCCGTCGCCGCGCGCGGTATGAACAGAACGGCCTCCGGCACCCCATGTGCGGGGCCCTTCTCGCCGGAACCGTATGCGAGGCAGGCGCCCCCGCCGCCAAGCCCGGCGCGCGACGGAAGCGTCACCGCCAGGGTCAGCCCGACGGCGACAGCCGCGTCGGCGGCGGTCCCGCCCGCGGAAAGCACCTCCCGCCCCGCGATCACGGCGCGGGGCTCGTCCGCTGCCACGCCGCCCAGGAAGCCCGATACATATCCCGGCTGGCCGGTTCGCGGACCGGAGCCCAGGAGCGACGAGCTGACCGAGTCGATGGTCGAGCATCCTGGCAGCAGGGCCAGGATCGAAAGCACGGCATGCAGCCGCCGCCCTCGCCGCATCCTCTGCATAACGCGAGTCATCATGCCGCGACGTCGTCCTTCCAAGCAGTTACGGGGCCGGCTCACGCCATGAAGCCTCGGTCAAGGCGCTGTGGCTTAAACGCCTTCGCCCATACCCGCAACAAGGTTGCGGCGATCATGCGCCAGGGCCGACGCACCTGGCGGCGCGGCCTGCCCGAGGGCAGGGGGGCGGCGCGGATTTATGGCTTTCCGCATGGACCCGGGGCAGTATGCCGCCGCTGCCTGGCTCCGAAGGGAATGTCTCGTATGAACCGCTGGTTTTTTGCGCTGTTGATGATCGCCGGCCTGGGGGCCGCCGGCACCGGCGTCCGCGCCGCGGAATTCACCCCGGCGCAAAGGACGGAGATCGTGTCCATCGTCCGGGAGGCATTGAAACAGGATCCATCGATCCTGCGGGATGCGCTCACCGCGCTTCAGGTGGATGAAAGCGCGAAAACCGACGAAGCGTCCCGCGCCGCCATCGCGAGTTCGAGGAACGATCTCGTCAATTCCCGCGACCCGGTCGCGGGCAACCCGAATGGCGATGTCACGATCGTCGAATTCTTCGATACGCGCTGCCCCTATTGTCGCCGGATGGAACCGGTGATGAGCGATTTCCTCGCCCAGGACCGGAACGTCAGGCTGGTGTTCAAGGACCTGCCCATCCTGGGGCCTGGGAGCGTCCTTGGCTCCAAGGCACTGCTCGCGGCGAAACGGCAGGGCGCCTACCTGAAGATGCGGGAAGCGGTGATGCGGTTGCCGACCAACACGACGATGGCGCAGTTGGAGCAGACGGCCCGTCATCTCGGGCTGGACTGGCCGCGCATGGAGAAGGACATGAACGATCCCGCGGTGCAGGCCCAGATCGACGCCAACCTCGATCTCGCGCGCAAGATCGGCATCCAGGGCACGCCCGCCTTCGTCATCGGGACGGAGCTTGTGCCCGGTGCCATCGACGCCCCCGACCTGCGCAAGGCGGTCGAAGCCGCTCGGCATGGCTGAGGCGGCCGGTCCTCGTCACGGCACGGCCTGACCGGGCCGTCCGTGCCTCGCGGAAGGGAGATGGCCCGGTCAGGCCGTG
>NZ_DASZTJ010000201.1:0-2117 GCF_035548235.1 Rhodopila sp. | reverse complement strand
AAAGCCGCGCAAGGGGGGCGATCACAACTCCGCGTCCCCGGCACCCGGCCGGTTGACCGGGCGGCCTTGCCGTGAAGGTCCGGGATCGCCATGTTGCCCCGTCATGCAAAACTTCACATCCGCCGCAGCCGACCCGATTGGGTGGCACGGCACAACCATCCTGTGCGTCAGGCGGGATGGCAAAGTGACAATGGCCGGTGACGGCCAGGTGTCCATGGGACAGACGATCGTCAAGGGCAACGCACGCAAGGTGCGCCGAATCGGTGGCGGCCAGGTCGTCGCGGGGTTCGCCGGGGCGACGGCCGACGCGTTCACGCTGCTTGAGCGCCTGGAAGCGAAGCTGGAGCGTTATCCGAACCAGCTCGAACGCGCCTGCGTCGAACTGGCCAAGGATTGGCGCACCGACCGCTACCTCCGCCGGCTGGAGGCAATGATGGCCGTGGCCGACAAGGAGCGCAGCTTCACACTCACGGGTAACGGCGATGTGCTGGAGCCCGAGGATGGCGTCATCGCCATCGGCTCGGGCGGCAACTACGCCCTGGCCGCGGCCCGCGCGCTGATGTCGATGCCTGACCTCTCGGCCGAGGAAATCGCCCGCCGCGCGATGAAAATCGCCGCGGACATCTGCGTCTACACCAATGGCAACGTAATCATCGAATCGATCTGACATGGACGTACCAACCTATTCCCCCCGAGAGATCGTCTCGGAGCTAGACCGCTTCATCGTCGGCCAGGACGACGCCAAGCGCGCCGTCGCCATCGCGCTCCGCAACCGCTGGCGCCGCCAGCAGTTGCCCGAAGGGATGCGCGAGGAAGTGGTGCCCAAGAACATCCTCATGATCGGCCCCACCGGCTGCGGCAAGACCGAGATCGCCCGCCGCCTCGCCAAGCTGGCCCAGGCGCCGTTCCTGAAGGTGGAAGCCACCAAATTCACCGAGGTCGGCTACGTCGGCCGTGACGTGGAAAGTATCGTGCGCGACCTGGTGGACGCCAGCCTGAACATGCTGCGCGACGCAAGCCGCAAGGACGTGCAGGCGAAGGCCGAGCTGAGCGCCGAGGAGCGGCTGATCACCGCGTTGGTGGGTGAGGAGGCGGCCGCGGACACGCGCTCCAAGTTCCGCCGCATGCTGCGCGACGGGGAGTTCGAGGAGAAGGAGATCGAGATCGCCGTCGCCGACCAGTCCGGCACGCCGATCGGCAATCTCGACATTCCCGGCATGCCGCCCGGCCAGGTGATCAACCTGTCGGAGATGATGAAAGGCCTGATGGGCAATCGCCCGATGCAGAAGCGCCGGATGAAGGTCGCCGATGCCCGGCGCGTGCTGGAGACGGAAGAGGCCGACCGGCTGCTGGACAACGAGCAGCTGACCAAGGACGCCGTGGCGCATGCCGAGAACAACGGCATCGTCTTCCTGGACGAGATCGACAAGATCTGCGCCCGCACGTCCGAAGGTGGCTTCCGTGGCGGCGACGTGTCCCGCGAAGGCGTGCAGCGCGACCTGCTGCCGCTGATCGAGGGCACGACGGTGAACACCAAGTATGGCCTGGTGAAGACCGACCATATCCTGTTCATCGCCTCGGGCGCGTTCCATTTGGCCAAGCCGTCCGACCTGCTGCCGGAGCTGCAAGGCCGTCTGCCGATCCGCGTCGAGCTGTCGCCGCTGTCGCGCACCGACTTGCGCCGGATCCTGACGGAGCCGGAGCATTCGCTGCTGAAGCAATACGCGGCGCTGCTGAGCACCGAGAAGGTGACGCTCGACTTCCGCGAGGACGCGGTGGACGCGCTGGCCGACCTGGCGGCCGATATCAACGACAAGGTCGAGAACATCGGCGCGCGGCGGTTGCACACGGTGCTGGAGCGTCTGCTGGAGGACATCAGCTTCACCGCGACGGATCATTCCGGTGAGACGTTCACGGTGGACGCCGCCTACGTCGCGGACCGGGTCGCTCCGCTGGCGCAGAAGGGCGACCTGAGCCGGTTCATCCTGTAACGGCATGGCGCCGCCGCGTTCGAGCGGCGCCAACGCCTTCTCTGTCCTGGTCGGGCCCTGTCCTCGTCGGGCCCTGTCCTGGTCGGGCCGTGTCCTGGTCGGGGAGGCTCTACGCCCCCGATAAGG
>NZ_DASZTJ010000200.1:0-21962 GCF_035548235.1 Rhodopila sp. | reverse complement strand
CAGCGTCGCCGCCAGGCCCGAGATCGCCCCCGGCACGCTCAGTCCGAACGTCCCGGTATCCAGCGTGATCGTGCCCGCCGCGGCGGTGACCGGGCCGGCCACCGCCAGGCTGGTCCCGTCCGCCAGGCTGAACCCGGACGGCGCGTTGAACGGCCCCAGCGTGCCGATGCCGTTGGTGCCGCCGAAAGCGGCGGCGGTCGCGACCCCGCCGGTCAGCGTGCCGGCGTTGAGGAACGCCCCCGCCGCCTCGGTGATGCCGCCGGTCGACGCCGTCAGCGACGCCACCCCGGCGGCGCCCAGGCTGCCGGTCAGGCCGATCGTGCCGGCGCCGAGCGTCACGCCCACGCCGCTGATCCCGCCCGGGACGTCGAGCGCGAAGGCGCCGTTGTCGATCGCGACCACCCCGGCGCTGGCGGACACCGCCCCGGCGACGCTCAGGCCTTCGCCGTTGTTCAGGGTGAACCCGGCGGGCGCGGTGAACGCGTTCAGCACGGCGACCTGGTTGGCGCCGGTCAGGCTGGCGAAGCTGGCGGCGCTGCCCTGCAGGCTGGCGGCCAGGATCACGCCCGGCGCGCTGATGCTGCCGGCGCTGACCAGCGTCACCGCGCCGCTGCCGACCTGGCCGGCGATGTCGATGTCGGCCGCGCTCAGCAGCACCGGCCCGCCGGCGATGGTGCCGAGGACGTTCAGGCCGCCGGTGTCGTCGATGGCGAGCGGCCCGCCGCTGCTCACCACGCCCGTCACCGTCAGCGCCTGGCCGTCCGCCAGGCTGAACGCCGAACCGGCGATGAAGCCCGCCAGCGTGCCGATCCGGTTGGAACCGCTGAACGTCGCGGTGGTCGCGGCGCTGCCGGTCAGCGTCCCGGCGTCGAGGCTGCCGGTCTCGGCGATGCTGCCCATGCTGGCGACCAGGTCCGCCGCGCCGGTGACGCCGAGGCTGCCGGGCAGGTCGATCGATCCCGCCACCAGCGTGGCGGCCAGGGCGGTGATCGCGCCCGCCACGTCCAGGCCGAACGTGCCGGTGTTCAGCACGATCGTGCCGCCGGGCGCGCTGACGACGCCGTCGACGGCCAGCGCCTCGCTGTCGGCGAGGCTGAAACCGTCCGGCGCGGAGAAGGCCGCCAGCGTGCCGATCCGGTTGGGACCGGTGAAGCTCGCGGTGGTGACGGCGCTGCCGGTCAGCGTCCCGGCGTTCACCGCCCCGGAATCGACGATCGCGCCCTGGTTGCCGATCAGGTCGGCGACGCCGGCGACGTCGATGCTGCCGCCCAGCGTGATCTGCCCCGCGCTCAAGGTCGCGGCGAGGCCGTTGATCGCGCCGTTCCCGCCCAGGGCGAACGTGCCGTCGTCCAGCACGATGGTGCCGCCCGTGGACAGGACGGTGCCGGCGAGCGTCAAGGCCCGTCCGTCGATCAGGCTGAACCCCGACGGCGCGGTGAAGTTCCCCAGCGTGCCGACCATGTTGGTGCCGCTGAGCAGCACCGTGGTGGCGACGCTGCCGGCCAGCGTGCCGGTGTTGATCACGCCGGTCACGCCCAGGCTGCCCTGGGTGGCGACAAGGTCCGTCAGCCCGGTCACGCCCAGGCTGCCGGCGATGTCGATCGAGCCGGCGGTCAGGAACGCCGCCGCGCCGGTGATGACGCCCGGCACCGAAAGGCCCTGCGTGCCGGTATCCAGGGTGACGGCGCCGCCGCTGCTGGCGACGCTGCCCGCCACCGTCAGCGCCTCTCCGTCGGCCAGGCTGAACCCCAGCGGCGCGGTGAAATCGCCCAGGGTCCCGACCTGGTTGACGCCGTCGAGGGTGGCGACGGCGGCGCTGCCGGTCAGCGTGCCGGCGATCAGGGTGCCGGTTTCGCCGATCGCGCCGGTCGCCACCGGCACGGTCAGCGCGGTCGAGCCCTGGCCGCCGTCGCTGACCAGGCCGCCGATCGCCAACTGGGCGCCGTTCAGCACCAGCGCGACGTTCCCCGCGGCCGGCGCCACCATGCCGTCGATCGCCAGCAGGCCATTGGGCGCGGACAGCAGCGCCTCGATCGAGGGGATCACGGCGCCGCCCGCCGCGACCGCCAGCGATCCTGCGGTGGCGACCAGCGTCGCGTGCGGGGCGGCGACCGTGCCGGTGACCGCCATCGACGCGGCCGAGACGTTCGCGGTCCCGCCGGCGGTGACGTTGCCCACGCTCAGGAACGGGCCGCCATGCACCGCGAAATCGGTCCCGGCGCTGCCGCTGACGCTGGCGACGACGTTGCCCGCGTTGCTCAGGTCGACGAAGCCGCCGGCACTGGTCGCGGTCAGCGCGCTGCCGCCCAGCAGTGTCACGCCGGCGCCGTCGACCGCTGCGGAGCCGCTGAGTACCAGGTTGCCGGGGACGGTGATCGAGCCGGCGAGGCTGAGCGTGCCCGCGGTCGCGGCCAAGGTTACGGTCTGCGCGGCAACGCAGCGCTCCGACGTCAGGGTGGCGGCGCTGATGTCGATCAGCGTCGTGGCGCTGATCGGCCCGACGATCGACAGCGGGCCTGCGTCGTTCAGCACGATGGAGCTGAAGTTCGACAGCGTGCCCAGGGCGGCGATCGTGTTCTGCCCGGTCAGGCCGAAGGTGGTGCCGCTGGCCGACAGCGTGCCGGCGATCACGGTGCCGGCGCCGGTCAGCGGGCCGGCGGTGGCGATCAGGGAGGTGGTGCCGGCGCCGCCGTCGCTGACCTCCCCATCGATGCCGATCGAGGTCCCCGTCAGGCCGACCGAGATGGCGGTGTTGCCGCCCAGCGGCAGGATGCTGCCGGATACGAGCAGCGAGCCGGCGGCGACGATGGACACGGCGGACCCGGCATTGACGTCGCCGACGGTCAGCGCCTGGTCGTCCTGGACCGAGAACGTTCCCCCGGCACTGCCGGCGATCGTGCCGATCGCGTTGCCGGTGTTGCTCAGCGCCACCGACGCGGTGCCGCCGTTCGCCGTCAGGCTGGCGGCTGCGAGGAGCCCGTCGACGGTGACCCCGGCGGCGCCGCCGAGTTGGATGGACCCGGTCGCCTCGATGAGGCCGTTCAGGTTGAGCGCCCCGACATTCGCCCCCAGGGTGATGTTGGTGCCAAAAATTTCCGTCGGGACCGTGATGTTGTCCGCGACGATCGAAATCAGCCCGCCGTCCAGCAGGAATCCGGTCACCGTCAGCGAACCGGTGTCGTTCACGACCAGCGTCGAGAGGAACGTGGGCACCGTAAGCTGGCGGATCGCGTTGGCCGATCCCGCCAGGGTGATGTCCGTGGCGGTCGTGTCGAGCGTCCCGGCGACCACGGTGCCGGAGGGGGATTCGGCGATCGTGCCGCCGCTGACGGCGAAGTTGGTGGCGCCGCCGCCACCGTCGCTGACCAGGCCTTCGATGCTCAGGCCGCTGGCGGTCAGCCCGACCGTGATGGCGGTGCCCGAGGCCGGCTGGATGCTGCCGGACGCCGCCACGTCGATCGACCCGGTGGTGCTGAGCGCCACCTGGGTGCCGATGCTCACCACGCCGGTCACGGCCAGGTCCCGCTTGTCGCTCAGGAACAGGGTATCGGCGGAGAAGCTGCCCAGCGCGGCGATCGTGCCGGGGCCGGTGAGGTTGGCGACCGCGGCGCTGCCGGTCAGCGTGCCGACGACCAGCGAGCCGGTGTCGGTGATGTTGCCGCTGGTGGCGAACAGCCCGGTCTGGCCCGCGCCGCCGTCATCGACCAGGCCGCTGATCGAGAGCGACGTGCCGCTGAGGCTGATCGCCAGCATGCTGCCGCCGGCCGCGACGATGCTGCCCGGCACCGTCAGGGCGCCCCCGGAGGCGATCGCGACCGTTTGCCCGCCGGTGATCAGCCCGGACACCGTCAGGGGGCCGATGTCGTTCAGCAGCAGGGAATTCGCGGTGAACGTCCCCAGCGTGCCGATCGTGTTGGTGCCCTGCAGGCTGGCCGTTCCGGCGACCGACCCGGTCAGCGAGCCGACATTGACCGAGGCGGCGGGATCCTCGGTGATCGCACCCGCGGTAAGGGCGGCCGCGACGGCGGTGATGGTGCCGCCGATCGACAGCGGGGCCACCGACCCGTTGTTGATCACCGCCGTCCCGCCATGCACGTCGAGCAGGCCGTCGATCGCCAGGCTGGTGGTGTTGTTCAGCGTGAAACCATCGGCCGCGGAGAAATTGGCGATCGCGCCGATCGCGTTGGCGCTGCCCAGCAGGCTGACGAAATCCAGAAGGCCGCCGCCCGCGAGCGTTCCGGCGCCGATGAACGCCGTGCCCGGTTCGGAGATCACGCCCCCCGCCAGCACCAGCCCGATCGACAGCGTGCCCGGCGTGCTGATCGACCCGTCGATCGTCACGCCGGTGCCGCCCGTGAGCGCGACATCGGCGCCGGTGACGCCGCCGCCATGGGCGATGAGAAGGTTCTGCAGGCCGTTCTCGTCCAGCGTCACGTCGCCGGCCCCGCCGTCGACGAGGCCGCTGACGGTCAGCGCCGCGGCGTCGAACAGCGTGAACCCGTTGCCGGCGGAGAACGCGCCCAGGGTGCCGAGGTTGTTGGCGCCGTTGGTCAGCGTCACGCTGCCGGCGCTGCCGATCAGCGTCGAGACGGACAGCCCCGCGGACTGCGTGATCCCGCCGATCGCCCGCAGGTCGAGCGTGCCGAATTCGCCGATCAGGTTCGTCGCCCCGTCGATCTCGATCGACGCGGCGACGGGGGTGTCGTTGAAGCTGCCGAGACGCAGCGTGTTCGCGGTGATCTGCAGGGCCGAGAGGTCGAGCCCCAGCGTGCCGGGCGAACCCGCCACGCCAAGGGCGATCACGCTGTTGCTGATGCCGGAAATCTCGATCGTGCCCGAACCGGTGGCGACCGTGCCTTCGTTGGCGATGACGTTGAGCGCATCGGTGCGCAGCCCCACGGCGCCGTTGGGCGCCAGCAGGACCGCGGCGGTGGTGCCGTCGCCCAACTGCAGCGCCGGCGCCTGCAGCGCGATGACGGACCCGCCGCCGATCGTACCGATTGCAACGAGGTTGGCGGAATCGACCACCACCAGCGACCGGCTGGACGTGAAGCTGGCCAGCGTGCCGATCGCGTTGGCGCCGCCGGCCAGGTTGGCGACCGCGGCGGTGCCGGTCAGCGTGCCGGCGATCAGCGTGCCGCCCTCGGTGACGACGCCGCTGCCGCCGTTGACGACCAGCGCGGTCGATCCGCTGCCGCCGTCGCTGACGAGGCCGCTGATATCGATCGCCGGTCCCGCCGTCAGCCCCACCGTGATCCCTGCCCCCGGCGCCGACGGCGCGATGGCGCCGGGCACCGACAGGCTGCCGGTGGTAATCACGGTGGCGGAATTCGCGAAGGTGACCGTCCCGGCGACGGTCAGGTCGGACGAGCCGTCGTTCAGCAGGAAGTCGGCCGCGCTGAACGATCCGAGCGTGCCGACCGCGTTGCTGCCGGTGAGCGAGGCGGTGGTCTGCGCGCTGCCGCTGAGCGTGCCGACGTTCAGCGCTCCGGTCTCGGTCACCGCGCCTACCGTCCCGAACAGCGCCGCCTCCGTGGCGTCGAGCGTGCCGCCGATCTGGATGCTGGCCGCGGTTAGCGACGCCGCGGTCGCGGTCAGCAGTCCCGCCAGGCCGATGGAGGTGTCGTCGCTGATGGCCACCGTCCCGGTGGCGGCGTTCAGCGTCCCGCCGATGATGAGGCCGCCCGCGTTGACCAGGCTGAAGCCGTTGCGCGCGGCGAAGTTGCCGATCGTGCCGATATGGTTGCCGACGGCGGTCAGCGCGGCGCTGTCCACGCTGCCGGTCAGCGTGCCGACGCCGATCGGGGCGGACTCGGTGACCGCGCCCGTCGCTTCCAGGTCGAGCCTGGGCGGGAGCGTGTAAGGCCCCGCGCCGGCGTCGATCGATATGCTGCCCGCGACCGTCGTGCCGTGCACGGCGCCCAGCCGCAGTTCGGCCGCGGTCAGGACCAGCGTCGACGGATCGACCGCGAGGGTGCCCGCCCCGCCGGACCCCAGCACGATGATGTCGCCATGCGCGGCCGGCGCGAACTCGATCGTGCCCGATCCGCCGGCGGAGACCGTGCCGTTGTTGCTGACGAGGCTGCCGGTCTGGATCGAGGCGAGCCCGCCGGTGGCGGTCAGGACGCCGGCCGTCGCCGTCCCCGAACCCAGCGTCAGGCCCGGCGTCTGCAGCGAGAGCGTCGAACCCGAGACCGACCCCAGGACCGTCAACGCCTCGGCGTCCACCAGGGCGAACGATCCCGTCGCCGCGAAGTCGCCCAGCACGCCGATCGAATTGCTGCCCCGGACCAGCGCGAGGTCGCCGCCCGAGGACCCGGTCAGCGTGCCGGCGTTCAGGATCGCCGTCGTCGTTTCGCTGATCGTGCCGACGCTGCCGATCAGCTTGAGCGCACCGCTGACCGCGACTTCTCCGGCGAGGCTGATCGATCCCCCGGCCAGGGTTGCCCCGCCGGCCAGGACGGTGCCGGTGCCGGCCAGGGTCAGGCCGGACGTCCCGGCGTTGAGCACCGCTTCGGCGGAGCCGCTGTTGACCAGGCCGCCGACCGAGAGGCTGCCGCCGCTGGCCAGGGTGATGCCGCTGCCGCTGTCGATGGTGATCCCGCTGGCGATGGCGATGCTGCCCGAGGCCTGCAGCGTCACCGATCCCTGCTTGTCGGTGATGATGCTGCTGTCGAGCGTGATCCCGCCGGTCGTCGTCGTGCCCGCGTTCAGGACGATGCTGCCCGTTGCGCTCGCGTGGATGTCCGACGAGGTGCCGACCAGGATGTCCCCGCCCGATTCCAGGGTCAGGTTGGCGTTGTTCTTCAGCGTGATCGGCGTGTTGTCCGAAATCTGCAGCAGGGTCCCGGCCTGCAGGATGATGTTGCCGGTCAGGCTGTCGATCTCGGTGTTCGAGACGGTGTCGCTGACGCCCCCCGTGCCGGCGCCGATCGACCCGGTGGCCGCGAGGCTGCCGTCGAGGCTGCCGGTGCCGCCGTTGACGACGATCAGCGTGTTCGGATCGAGCAGGATGGTGCCCGTCGCCCCCATCGGCGCGCCGGTATTGATGTCGCCGGTCAGGGAGAAGCCCTTTTCCCCCGACACCTCCACCAGCCCGCCGTCGCCGCCCTGCGCGCCGCCCATCGCGGCGATCGTGCCGGCCATGTCGGTGTTGCCGGTGCTGAGCACCGTCACCCGCCCGCCATTGCCCTTCCGCGTCGCATTGGCGGCGATCCGGGCGCCTTGGGCGATCGTGACGGTCTTGGCGGTCGGTTCGCCGGTCACCGACGGCCCCCCTGCCGCCCGCTTCAGGGTCGTCCCGACCGCCACGACGCCGCCGCCTGCCTGGCCCGAGGCGTTCACCCGCGCCGTGGCGGCGATGTTGACGCCGTTGCTGGCGTTCAGCTCGATCGCGCCGCCCTTGGTGCCGGGGGCCTTGCCGGCGGCCGAGATGTCGCCGTCGATCGTCAGCGACCCGCCGATGCCGTTGACGACGACCTCTCCGGTCTTGCCGTTCGGGGCGGTGTCGGCGGCGATCTTGCCGCCGGCGTCGACCAGGTTGGTGACGATGCCGTCCACCGCCTTGGCCGTCAGCTCGATCCGTCCGCCCTGGGCGGTGATGACGCCGGTATTGGTCACCAGCGCCGTGACCGGCTTGCCGTCCGGGCCTTTCGGCACCGTCCGCACCTGCTTGGTCACGTCGATCGACATCAGCCCGTCGCCATAGAGGTCGACGACCGACGCCTCTCCGCCCGCCAGCGCGACGCGGCCGAACGGCGCGCTGATCACGCCGGCATTGGCCACGCCCGGCGCCACCAGCGCCGCCAGCCCGGTGGCGGCGACCGAGATGTTGCCCTTGTTCACCACCATCGCGCCGGGCTTGCCCGGCACGTCGAAGACCAGCTTGCCGGCGGCCAGGTTCTTGTTGGCCACGTCGGCGGTGCTAACGATGACGGAGTTGGCGTTGACCTGCGCGCCCTGCGAGAACACCACGCCCGACGGATTGACCAGGACGAAGACGCCGTTGGCGTTGATGTGCCCGGCGATCTGCGACGGATCGCCGGCCTGCACGCGGTTGACCGAGATCGCGCTCTTGCTGGGCTGGTTGATCTGGACCGACTGTTTCGACCCGACATCGAATCCGCGCCAGCCGGTGGCGAGCACCTGGCTGGACTGGTCGATGGTGGTGGTCGTTCCGTTGTAACTGTAACGAGCGGAGCCGAGCTGCGTGGTCGGGTTCAGCGGATGCGCGTTGGGGGCGGGCTGGGCGAAGGCATGGCCGACCGGCGTCACGGCGCACAGCGCGGCCACGCCCTGCAGCGCGGTGCAGCGCAGCAGCATCCCGCGCCGCAGCCGGACGATGCCGAGCCTGCCCATCCTGAGCACGCCCGTCCTGAGCATGCCCGTCTTGGGTATGCCCGTTTTGGGTATGACAGCCTTGGGCGTGCCTTTCCGGGGCACCGGCCGGCCGGCGTAACAGCGTTTCCGCGCCATCATCGTCTCCCAGGGCCGCCGGCGGGTGGTCCGGCCCGCGCATCCGGCCCGTCCACCGTCAGAATCTCACCAGTACGCGCCAGTAGAAGGCCTGCGCGTCGAGCGGCGCCACTGCCGCGTTGCTGCTCGCCGGCTGGCGATTGAGCCGCGTCACGCCTTCCATGTCGTATTCGAGGAACCGGGTCAGCGCGGACCGCACGCCGATGCCGATGGAGGAGACATGCGTCGCGTAGTCCAGCGCGCGGTTCTGCCAACTCTCGCCCCAGTCGTAATAGGTGTAGAATTGCAGCCCGACGTCGTGCGACAGGCCGAACGCGTCGATATGCGCGGTGGTGTTGAGCTGCAGTTCCAGCGTGGTGGCCAGCGCGCTGTCGCCGGCGACCTCACCCGCGTAATAGCCACGGACGGATTCCAGGCCGCCGAGGTGGTATTGCTCCTCGGGTGGCAGGATGTCGCCGGATTTCTGTCCGCTCAGTTCCATCAGCAGGCTGACGGTGCTGTCCCGCCAGGGGGAGAACAGGGTCTGGTTGCGGCTGATCGTGCCGGTCAGCGAGGTGAAGTCCATCACCTCCCCGGGGCGGCTGAGCGTCGCCTGCCCGGTATGGGTGGACCCGAGGCCGTCGAAGCCGCGGTTGATGCGGAAGCTGACCCGGTTCTCCGCCGGATGGGTGGCGCCGAACACCTGGTCCAGCCGCGCGTAGTCGGCGCCGAAGCGGATGATGCGGAGCGAGTCGTGCGTCTCGATCCCGGCGCCGGTGGTCGAGGTGTCGAACAGGTCGAACATGCCGACGAGGTTGAGCTTCTCCCGCCGCGAATAGAGCAGCGGGTAGGAGAACGCGAAACCACCCACCTGGGTGACGCCGTGGTAGTTGGCCGTGGCCAGCGTGCCGGACGGGTCGGTCGTGCCGGAGCCGCCATAGACGCGGAACTTCAGCCCGGAATTGCCGATGAACATCTCGACGTCCGCCTGGCCGAAGATCTGCGTCCAGTTGGTCAGGCTCTTGTAGATCGAGACCTCGCTGCGCTCGCCCAGCGAGGTCAGGCTGTTGTAGCCGAGGACCGCCAGGCTCTCGACCGGGCCGGTGTCGCGGTACGCTCGGTTGTCGGCCAGCGCGAAGCCGGAGATCGCGGTGCGGCTGACGCGCGCGACCAGCACCAGCGAACCGGGTTCGGTCTCCGACGGCCGCAATACCGTTTGCAACGTAACGCCGGGCACGTCCTGCGCCAGCAGCAGCCACCGTTCGATGACCGACGTCTTGCTGGGGCCGTCCTGGATCAGGTTGTGCAGGAAGCCCAGCACCTTGGTGCCGGCGGGACCGATGTCCCCTTCGAGCTTCACGTCGGAGATGCGGCCCTCGACCACCACGAACCGCAGCACGCCGGTGCGGTTGACCGAGGCGGAGACCGTCACCAGCGGATAGCCGCCGTCGCGATACTTGCGCAGGATCGCCAGCCGCGCCGCCTCGATCGCCGTGGCCGGCGTGTTCGGGCCGACCAGCCCCTGGGTCAGGCGGTTGATCTCCGACGGCGGAAAGGTGGTCACGCCTTCCACCACGATGGAGGTGACGGCGACCGGTATGGCCGGCACCTGGTTCGGATAGCCCTCCTCGCCCGGCAGCTTCATGCCGGGGGCGACGGTCGGCCCCTTGGGCGGCGCGATGGTGGTGACCGGGTTCTGCTGCGGCGGAGGCGCCCCCTGGGCGAGGGCCCCATGGGTCGGTAACAAGGCAGGCAACAAGGCAGCCAGCAGGGCAGCGAGCGGCATGTCCGCCGGCAAGGCGCCGCCCGCCATCGCCGGCCGGACCGACCGTTGCCGAGCGCTGCGCGCCGGCGGCGGCGGGGCACCGGTGCTGTTCCTGGAGGCTGCTGACCTCAAGCTGTTCCCCTCGTTCCCGGCCGGCCAGCCATCATCTCCCGCGAGGTGCGATTGCCCCGAGACCGGGTTGATGACGATTTTGTTTAAATGGCGCAGACGTAACGAAATCTTACCTCAACAGGTCATCTCGCGCAATGACCCGGCATGAATCTTTCGGTAAAACAGGAAACCAGTGGGTTTTTCGTACCAGAGGTCCCGAGGGCCGGCGGCACCTCGTCAATAATCAACTGAAATAGTTGGCCGCCGGTGCCGGAATAGTTCCGATATCGGTTCTTTTCACCGGCCGGCCTCGACTTGGCGCCAGGCCCTTGGACCGCACGCGCCGGCAAGGGCCTTCCAACGCGGCGGTCAGCCGGGCTCAGTCGAAGTCGTACGTGAACCCATCGCCGCCGACGTCCACGTGCACGCGGGCCACCGGCTCGTTCTTCAGCAGCCGGTCGAGGAAGGCGCCGCTGATGTCCGGCAGCATCGTGTTGGTCAGGATCGCATCGATCATGCGCCCGCCGCTCTCCGGCTCGTTGCAGCGGCCGCGGATCAGGTCGACGACGGCCTCGGTATAGGTGAACGGCACGCCATGACGCTCCGTCACACGCTTGGCGATACGGCTGAGCTGCAGGCGGATGATCTTGCCCATCACCTCGTCGCTCAGCGGCAGGTACGGGATGACGATCAGGCGTCCCAGCAGCGCCGGCGGGAAGACCTTCAGCAGCGGCTCCCGCAACGCCTTCGATATCTCCTCGATCTCCGGCATCAGCTCGGGATCGCGGCACATCGACATCACAAGGTCGGTGCCGACGTTGGAGGTCAGCAGGATCAGCGTGTTGCGGAAATCGATGTGGCGGCCTTCGCCGTCCTCCATGGTGCCCTTGTCGAAGACCTGGAAGAAGATCTCGTGCACGTCCGGGTGCGCCTTCTCGATCTCATCCAGCAGCACCACCGAATAGGGCTTGCGGCGCACGGCTTCCGTCAGGACGCCGCCCTCGCCGTAGCCGACATAGCCCGGCGGCGCGCCCTTCAGCGTGGAGACGGTGTGTGCCTCCTGGAACTCCGACATGTTGATGGTGATCAGGTTCTGCTCGCCGCCATACAGCGCCTCGGCGATCGTCAGCGCGGTCTCCGTCTTGCCGACGCCCGACGGGCCGCACAGCATGAACACGCCGACCGGCTTCACCGGGTTGTCCAGCCCGGCGCGCGAGGTCTGCACCCGGCGCGCGATCATCTTCAGCCCATGGTCCTGGCCGACCACCCGTTCGGCCAGCGTATCGGCCAGCTTCAGCACCGCCTCGGCCTCGTTGCGGACCATGCGGCCCACGGGGATGCCGGTCCAGTCGCCGACCACCGAGGCCACCGCCTGCTCGTCCACCGAGGCCAGGATCAGCGGCGCCTCGCCCTGGTGCGCCTCCAGCTCCCGCTGCAGGCCGCGCAGCTCTTCCAGCAGCGGCTCGCGTTCGGCCGCCTTGTCGTCGCCGGCCAGGTCGCGCAACTGGCCGCGCAGCGTCAGGATCTTGTCGACCAGCGCCTTTTCCAGCTCCCAGCGCTTTTCCAGGATCGCCAGCTCGTCCGTCTCGCGTTCCAGCAGGCCGGCCACCTTCTCGGCGCGTTCCTTGACGTCGACGCCGACCGCGGCTTCGCGGGCGATGATGTCGCGCTCGATCTCCAGGCCCGAGATGCGGCGGCGGCAATCCTCCAGCGCCGGCGGCACGGCGTGCTGGCTGACGGCGACGCGCGCGGCGGCGGTGTCGAGCAGGCTGACGGACTTGTCCGGCAACTGGCGGGCGGGGATATAGCGGTGCGACAGGCGCACCGCCGCCTCGATCGCCTCGTCCAGGATCTGCACGCGGTGGTGCTTCTCCAGCGGCGTGGCGATGCCGCGCATCATCGCGATCGCCTTGTCCTCGTCCGGCTCGTCCACCTGCACGACCTGGAAGCGGCGGGTCAGCGCGGGGTCCTTCTCGAAGTATTTCTTGTATTCGGCGAAGGTCGTGGCGGCGATGGTGCGCAGCGTGCCGCGTGCCAGGGCAGGCTTCAGCAGGTTCGCCGCGTCGCCCGTGCCGGCCGCGCCGCCGGCGCCGATCAGCGTGTGGGCCTCGTCGATAAACAGGATGATCGGCCTGGGGCTGGACTGCACCTCCTCGATCACCTGGCGCAGCCGGTTCTCGAACTCGCCCTTCATGCTGGCGCCGGCCTGCAGCAGGCCGACATCCAGCACGCGGACCGAGACGTCCTTCAGCATCGGCGGCACGTCGCCCTCCACGATGCGCAGCGCGAAGCCCTCGACGACGGCGGTCTTGCCGACGCCTGCCTCGCCGGTCAGGATCGGGTTGTTCTGCCGCCGGCGCATCAGCACGTCGATGATCTGGCGGATCTCCGCATCGCGCCCGGTGACCGCGTCCAGTTGCCCGTCCCGCGCGCGCTGCGTCAGGTCGACCGAGAACTTGGCCAGCGCCTCCTGCTTGCCCATCTGCGCGGGCGCCATGGCGCCGGATGCCTCGCCCGGCGCCGCGCTGCCGTCGGTGGCGGCCAGCGCCGCCTCGGGCGAGCCGCCCAGGATGGCGTCGAATTCCTCCGACAGCGTGTCGGGCTTGATCCGCTCGAACTGGCGGGAGATGCCGAACAGCGTGCTGGCCAGATGTTTCGTCTTCAGCATGCCGAAGACCAGGTGGCCGGTGCGCACCTGGCCCGCGCCGAACATCAGCGTGGCGAACACCCAGGCGCGCTCGATCGAATCCTCGATCTGCGGGGCGAAGTCGCTGATCGCCGTCGCGCCGCGCGGCAGCTTGTCCAGGGTCGCGGTCACGTCCGTCGCCAGCCGGGAGGCGTCGATCTCGAAATGCCGCACCAAGCGATGGATGTCGCTGTCCTGGGTGTTGAGGACCTGGTGCAGCCAGTGCACCATCTCCACATAGGGGTTGCCGCGCAGCTTGCAGAAGACCGTCGCCCCCTCGATCGCCTTGTAGGCGAGCGGGTTGAGTTTGCCGAACAGCGCGGCGCGGTTGATTTCGGTCATGCTCGTCCTACCCCCTTTTATTTGGCGTGCGCTTCGCGATCGAACTTGGCCGCGAGGCTGTCGGCGCTGGCGTCGAGATACAGGTTCGCCGCGTCCAGCCGCGTCCGGCTTGGATTGAGCCAGGTGGTCCAGCCGAGCTGCCCGTTCTCGCCGAGCTTCGTCGGCGGGATCTCGACGTATTTCAGCACCAGGTTCATGTCCCAGATCATGACGTCACCGGTATAGTTGCGCACGATGGAGACCAGCCGGTGGAAGCTGAGGCCGCCGGGCAGCAGTCGGTGATACTCTTGTAACGTCAACGGTCCGATGACGATACGGAATTTATGCTGCCGGCTCCAGACCCGCGATCCCAGGACGGCGGTCTTGCCCAGTTCGGCGGTACGCGGGCCGTCGCCCACGCGGGTCCGGTCGTCGGCCGGGAATTCCATCCAGGCGCCGTGGAACTCCTCGACGCGCGCGGGCACCGCGAAGAACGCCGACAGGATCTGCGCCAGGCCCTCGGCATGGCGGGTCTGGTTGGCCAGCAGCCCGGCGAAATGCAGCTTCGTCAGGTCGGGCATCGCGTCGCGGTCGCGGAACGCGTCCAGGCCGATGCCGATCAGCGAGCCGATATAGCCGGCGTAACGATCCTGTTCCGGCCGGTCGAAGGCGATCGTCGGGCGGACATCCGCCCAGGCCCTGTAGAACAGCGAGATCGCGCGATGGTGGAAGATGTCGGCGAAGCGTTGGAAGGTCGGGTCGTTGTGGTTGCGCCGCCGGTCCCGCGCATATTCCGTCAGGTGCAGCGGCAGCGGACCGTCGGTGCCGAACAGGCCAAGGAAATGCACCCGCAACTGGTCGGGAAGCTCCTCCGATCCCGGCTCGAACGCGGCCAGGGCCGAGGACGGGTGGGTCACCGTCGGTTCCTGCGTCAGGCGCACCGCGTCCTGCGCCGGATGCGCGCTGTGGCCGAAGCGCGGGCGGTTGCGGTAGATCGCTTCCAGCATCCGCATCATCGCGTAGAAGCTGAAACGTTCCGGTTCCTTCTCCAGCCGCTCCAGAAGCGCGCGCAGCCCGGCTGCCGGCGCCGGGTCGGGGGGCTGCGCGACGGCCGCCGGGGCCTCTGCCGGCGCGGCGGGAAGGACGTCGCCGGACGCTTCGCCAGGCGGGGCGGCAAGCGGGGCGGCAGGCGGGTCGCCAGGCGGGTCAAGCGTCTCGCCCTCAGTGGTATGAAGGGTCTCGCTCACAGCAGCGGCCGCGTGCCGAGGCGCATCGGCCAGCGCATCACCTCACCCCGGTCCGGCGAACGCAGCACCGTTTCGGTGAAGCCGTTGATCGAGACGTATTTGGCGAAGAAACGATCGAGCACGGCGCCGAGGATGATCCCGCCCGGCCCGCCGAAGGTGGATTCGTCGAGCGTCAGCACCACCTGCAGCCCCCGCCCGGCGCAGAGCGGACCGGCGCCGGGGATGCGGCGGATGATCGGCGTGGAGGAGACGGAGCGGACGGCCTCCACGTGGCGGTTGAAGGTCGGTGCGTTCTCCGGCACGTACAGCCGCAGCAGTTCGCGCAGCGCCGCCGCGCCCTGCAGCGCGTCGGTGTCCGTCAGGCTGAGATAGTTGAGGCCGAGATGCGAGATGAACCGCCACGCATATTGCCCGTCGCCGCGGCAGGGACGCGGCAAGGTCGGACCGACGACGCAGCGGATCGATGCGACCGGCGCATTCACGACGATGGTGAAGTCGGTGTGCCGCTTGCCCACCGGCATGGCCATCGGCAGATCGCGGTTGGTGCACATCAGGTCGAGGCCAAGCTGGCGCAGCGAGGCGTCGAGCGGCGTGTTGTCGGCATCCACCAGCGACACATAGAGATCGTGGCCGATGTAACTGGATCGCGGTCCGCGCTCCATCGCCCGCTGCGACAGCCGGCGCGGCTGGCGGCGGGCGATGTAGTAGCTGCGATGGCCCGGGCTGCGGCTGAGGTCGTTGGCGGTGTAGAACGGAAAGAACGGCTGCGCGGCACCGCCGTCGGCGGCGTAGCCCTCCATCGAGAGGATGGAAAAAACCTCGTAATCCAGCGGCCGCATGCGATCGGGCACGACCAGGTACTCGGCTTCCCGATCGGCGACGTTGACGCGGTCGCTGCGCTTGCGGAACAGGTTGATCGCCGGCGTGCAATTCAACTGCATATACTCGGCGTTGAAGCCCATCAGCACGTTTTCGGCGCGGTCGAGCAGGATGATGATCTCGAGGTCCGAGGAGCCGCAGCGGATCGCCGACCGGCCGAGGCCGCCCAGTTCGAAGAACAGGAACCGCTCCGGCATCGCGAAGTATTCCTGCAGCAGCCGGTAGCCGTCGAACGTCTCGGGCAGGCGGGGCAGCAGCGCTTCCTGCGGGTCCAGCCCGGCCGCGCGCAGGGCGGTGCGGGGCAGCTTGTCCTGCCAGGGCAGCGGCCGGGTGCCGGGCCGCACATAGATCGACACGGCGTGGGCGGCGAGTTGTTCGTACAGCCGCAGACGCGCGTTCTCGGGGCCGCCGAGGAAGAAGGTGAGCTTGTCGAGCGTCAGCTTGCCGATCGGCATGTCGTTGCTGAAGGTCTTCAGCCGCAGCCGGATCGCCGCCTTGGCGCGCGGCTCCTCCGGCAGGCCCAGCGCGGCGACCGCGGCGGGGGTGGCGATGTAGTCCGCCTCGGCGACGTCGACCGGCAGCAGGCGTACCGCATGGGCGGTGCGGAACTCGCAGTTGGTCTGGTCCTCGGTCCCCAGCAGGGAGCGCATCTCCAGCCCCGCCGGAAGGTCGACCCCCTGCGGCGTGCCGGCCAGGCCCGCCATGTCGGGGGTGATCTTCACCACTGCCATCGAGGGCGTCGGCCCCAGATAGTGCGGATAGACCATCTGCAGCAGCGATTGCGTGAAGGTCGGGAACTCCGCCTGCATCTTGAGCTGGATACGGGCCGTCAGGAAGGCGAACCCCTCCAGCAGCCGTTCCACGTAGGGATCGGCGATCTCGGTGTTGCCGAGGTCGAGGCGGCTGGCGATCTTGGGGAATTCCTTGGCGAATTCCCCGCCCATCTCGCGGACGAAGGTCAGTTCCTGCTCATAGAGGTCGAGAAGTTTCGGGTCCATCAGCTTCTGCTCTTTCCTTCGCTGACCACCGCGAGTCTCGTTTCGACCTCGATCTGCGTTTGCAGGAAGAGTTGTTGCGGCACCGGCTGCGCCCAGAGTTCGCCTTCGATCTCGAACACCAGGCTGGGGCTGGCGCCGTCGCCCGAACCGCGTGCGCGCACGCGCAGCGTCTCGGGCCGGATGCGTGGTTCATAGCGGCGGATCGCGGCGGCCAGTTCCTTTTCCAGGGCGGTGATCCGGCCCGAGGATTCGATCATGCCGGCGAAGCCCGGAATGCCGTAGTTCAGCGTGGAGTTCGCCAGCAGCGGCCGTTCGGAGAGGTCTTCCTCCAGCGTGACGAGGTTGGTCGCGTTCAGCAGCCAGGCAAGGTCGCGCAGCACCGCCTGGCGAAGCTGCTGCATGCTGAGCGTCTGGGCGTCGCCGGTTTCCCGCTTCTGCGCCGGGTTGTCGTCCGTGAGGCGGTCCAGCAGCGCGGGCTGGAGCCGCTCGCGCCCCCTGAGCCCCGACATCGCTAGGCCGCGCCGTCTTCGGGCGCGGTGAGCAGCAGCGTGCGGACGTCCATCAGCGCGGTCTCCTCGGCGTCCGTGACCAGCACGCGCTGTCCGACCGGCACCGACCAGTCGGGGGCGAGATCGACCCAGTCGGTGGCTTTCGACAGGATGGCCGCGGGATTTTTCGTTTCCAAGGTTCCCGGATAGCGCGTCGGGACGAAGCCGACCGCCTCCCCTTCGTTGGTCCAGGTGAACCTGGCCGGCATCCAGACCTGGTCGCGCAGGTCCGCCGGCGCGTCGACGTGGATCGCCTTGATGCGGAAATACGGCACCCACATGTAGTTTCCGTTGAGAAAGACCTCCAGCACGGGGCCGAGACGCGGATCGGAATCCGCGATCCATTCGAAGGCGTTGTCGTTGAGCGCGCCGGCCGTTGCGGGTGCGGCGTCGAAGGCGGCGTCGCGCAGCCGCGCCGCGTCGGCAGGCTGGCCGGCGGCCAGCAGGCGCGTGGCTTCCATCAGCAGCGGCAGCCATTCGCCGGGGTCGCCCAGGACGGTGGGCGAACGTTCGCCGCGAAACACTTTCTCCCGCAGGATCTCGCAGCGTATGGCCGCCTGGTAGGCCTGCGACATCGGATAAGCCAGGGGGTCGAGTTCCGCCGCCACCGAAAGCTGCGTCAGCGCTCGGTCCCATTCGCCCGTCACACAGAACATCTGGAACAGGAACGTGCGCAGCTTGGGATCCCTGGGGGATTTGCGCACGTCCTGTTTCAGCGCAGCCATCGCGCCTTCGACGTCACCCGATCGTAACGCTTCCCGCGCGTCTGGCATCACGGCCTCTTTTACTGGATCACGGACTTGGCGTCGCGGTCCTGCTTGTTGTTGACGCGGTTCCAGCCACCCACCAGGGCCGGCGACTGGATCGTGCCGTTGGGGTTCTGGATGCCGTAGCGCACCTGCAGCCCGCCGTATTCGAAGGTGATGGTCTCCTTCGGCGAGGTTTCGTCATGCGACCAGGCGATGGTCTTCACGGCGACCAGCTTGAAGGTGAAGGACAGGAAGAACTGGCCGGCCGTCGTGCCGCCGGAGCCTTTCCGCAGGCCGAGCCCCACCGCCTTGAACGGCGTGCCGGAGCAGGCCATTTCGTAGATGTAAGGGCTGGACTTGTCGATCGGACGGGTGATGGAGAACGGGTTGAAGGCGATCTTGCCGGCGCCCGCGCCGCGGCTCTGGCTGCCGATGTTCAGCACCTGCTCGATATCGAAGCTGTAGTCTTCGACTTCGAACAACTGGCCGGTGCCCGCCGACAGGAAGGGCCCCGAGATGTCGTCGCTGGTCACGCCTTCCAGGACCACCTGCGATTCCGACTCCAGGTAACCGTTGCTGTTCAGTCCGCCCGCCTTGGAGTCATAGGCCTGGAAATACATATATGCGTCTGTTGCCATGGTTTCTTCTCCTTATCGCTATTATGGGCTTACGATTACTTCGGCATCCGGGACACGAGACGCATGGACACCGACATCCCCTCAAGCTGGTAGTGCGGCTTGAGGTAGAATTTCGCGCTGTAGTATCCTGGGTTTTCTTCGTTTTCCTCCAACTCCACTTTCGCGTCGGCAAGAGGATGGGTCGCCTTGTATTCTTCCGTGCTGCTGTTCGGCGACGGATCGACATACATGCCGACCCAGGCCTGCAGCCAGTCCTGCAGTTGCGACTTCGTCCGCGTCGAGCCGATCTTGTCGCGCACCATGCATTTCAGGTAGTGCGCGAACCGGCAGGTCGCGAACAGGTATGGCAGCCGCGCGGCGAGGTTGGCGTTCGCCGTCGCCGCCGGGTCGTCGTACTCCGCCGGCTTCTGCAGCGACTGCGCGCCGATGAACGCCGCGAAGTCGGAGTTCTTCTTGAAGATCAGCGGCATGAAGCCGTTCTTCGCCAGTTCCGCCTCGCGCCGGTCGCTGATGGCGATTTCGGTCGGGCATTTCATCGCCACGCCGCCATCCTCGTCGGGGAAGGTGTGCGCCGGCAGGCCTTCGACCGCGCCGCCGCTCTCGATCCCGCGGATATGCGAGCACCACCCATAGACCTTGAAGGCCCTGGTGATGTTCGTCGCCATCGCATAGGCGGCGTTGCACCAGGTGTATTTGTCGCTTTCGCCCAGCCCGGTCTCTTCCTCGAAGGCGAACTCCTCGACCGGTTCGGTCTTCGCGCCGTAGGGCAGGCGCGCCAGGAAGCGCGGCATGCACAGGCCCAAATAGCGGGAGTCCTCCGACTCGCGCAGCGACCGCCAGGCCGCGTATTCGGGCGTCTGGAAGATCTTCGTCAGGTCGCGCGGATTGGACAGCTCGTTCCAGCTTTCCATCTGCATGACGGTGGGCGCGGCGGCGGCCAGGAACGGCGCGTGCGCGGCGGCGGCCACCTGCGCCATGTCGCCCAGCAACTGCACGTCCTGCGGGCTGTGATCGAAGTAGTAATCGCCCACCAGCGTGCCGAACGGCTCGCCGCCCAACTGGCCGTATTCTTCTTCGTAGATCCGCTTGAAGATCGGGCTCTGGTCCCAGGCCGTGCCGCGGAACTTCTTCAGCGTGCGGCCCAGTTCCTTCTTCGAAATGTTGAAGATCTTGATCTTCAGCGTCTCGTCCGTTTCGGTGTTGTTGACCAGGTAGTGCAGTCCGCGCCAAGCGCTTTCCAGTTGCTGGAAGTCTTCATGGTGGATGATCAGGTTGACCTGTTCGGTCAGCTTCGCATCGATCGCCGCGATCAGTTGCGTGATCGACGACAGCGCGTCGTCCGACACCACCACCGTCTGGGCCAGCGCCTGTTCCGCCAGCGCCTTGACGGCGACCGAGACGGCGTCGCGCGCATCTTCGGTCTTCGGCCTGAACTCTTTCGTCAGCAGCGCCTGGAAATCGTCAAGGTTAGTGGTTTCGCCGGCTACGGCCGGGCTGAGCTGCGTTTCGGACATCGATTACTCTCCCTTGCCGTCTTCCGTGGGCGCCGCCTGGGCGGCAAGCGTCTGCAGCAGGGCGGGATCTTTCAGGACCTTGTTGATCAGCTCTTCCGCGCCCGCCTTCCCGTCCATGTAGGTCAGCAGGTTGGAGAGCTGGGTCCGCGCCTCCAACAGCTTGTTCAGTCCGTCGACTTTCTTGGCGACCGCGGCCGGCGAGAAGTCGTCCATGCTTTCAAACGTAATATCGACCGCGACATTGCCTTCGCCGGTCATCGTGTTCGGCACCATGAACGCGACCCGCGGCTTGATCGCTTTCATGCGGGCGTCGAAATTATCAACATCGACTTCCAGCATCTTGCGGTCCGCCACCGCCGGCAGCGGATCGGCCGGCTTGCCGGACAGGTCGGACATCACGCCGACGACGAACGGAAGCTGCACCTTTTTTTCCGAGCCATAGGTTTCAACATCGTATTCGATCTGGACACGGGGCGCTCGGTTCCGAGCGATGAACTTTTGGCTGCTTGCTCTCGCCACGACCTGCTTCCTTCCTGATTACACCTGTCAAACTATAACAAAAACCGACACAAAGTGAACCGAATTCGAATATTGCGACGCTTGGTCACCGGACCTCGCGCGCCGAACTCGTTGCCGTCGATCTATTCCTGGGACCCGGCGATCACCTGCGCCTGCATCAAGCCGTCCGGCGCGATGTCGCGCAGGATATCCATGAAGTCCATCGTCGCCAGCCGCCGCGCCCGATCGATCAGCATGGGCAGCGGGCTGGACGGTTCGTTGTTGCGGAAATAACCAGACGCCAGCTCCAGAAGATAGATCGCGTCGTCGCGGCGATTGACCTCGGAGATCGATCGGATATCGATCCCGCCGCGGCGGCTGGCGCGCACGCGGACCTCGGGTTCGGCGCCGACATCGGCGTCCATGACCTCCGCCCCGCCCGCATCGTCCGCCGGGGCTTCCGCCTCCTCCGCCGTCGGCTCGTATCGGCGCAGCTTCTGGCGGATGTCCGCCAGAAGCTTGGTCAGGTTCGTCAGGTCCGGCCCCGTGCCGAAGCCGGCGTGGCGGTCGAACGCTTCGGGGATCGCGCCGAGGTCGCCGGCCAGCCGGTCGACGCTGGCGGTCAGCGCCGCCAGGCGGTCCGGGTTGGTCTTGCCGAACGCGCCCCGAATGAATGCTTCCGATTTCTTCTCGACGCCTTCTTCGACTTCGATCGATCCTTCGTGGATCGAGATGTCGCGCCAGGTCACCGGGCCGGTCAGCGGCGTGGTCGCCAGCGGCATGTCGCGCAGCACGCGCATCACCCAGGACGGGTCCTGCAGCCGGAACAAGGCGTTGGCGCGCAGCGTCGGGTCGTTGTCGTCCTCGGGGTCGAGTTGCGGATGCACGCTCTGCCACCGCTCCTCGACCTGCAGGCGGATCTGGGCGACGACGTCGGCGAAGCCCGGCAGCCCGTCCAGGTTGAGCCGCGTCATCGCGTAGAGGGCGAAGACGCGCAGGTCCCGCGTCCGCTCCAGCAGCGATTCCGCCAGCGGCTGCGCTTCTTTCCATTCCGGCGGGACGGCGGGAATGATCGTATCGCCGTATTGCGCTTCCGGCTTGCCTTGACAGGCCCTGTCAAGCGCGGAAAAATCCGGGTCGAATTCCAGGTTTTCGCCCGATGGCGCGTCGTCGGAAAGATCCGGAAGCAACGTTACGGGTTCGGCCATTTCAGACGATGCCGCCGACCAAGGTCACGCTTAGGCCATAGACCACCCCGACCATGGACAGGCCCAGGCGCGCGTCCGCAAAAGAAACGCAATGATCATCGCGCAACAAACGGACCCCCCATGGTGATCGTGGGCAACGATCACCCCGTATTGACCTGTCCTGTTGAACGTATGCAACAATGCTACCCTTTTGTCCAGCATTCTTGAACCCGGCAACAAAAAAACCACCGACAAGGTCAAACCGGACCCCGCCCGTGTAAAACATCCAAGTCCGGATCGTCGTCCAATCGATCGCCACCCAAAGAATCGCTACCCAAAGAATCGCCACCCAAGGAATCACCGCCCA
>NZ_DASZTJ010000199.1:0-52608 GCF_035548235.1 Rhodopila sp. | reverse complement strand
CGTCATCGTGGCCGCGGCCGGTGGGGCGGTCACGATGGCGCTGGTCGCCTGGCTGTTCGTGCGTCCGACCTATGCGCCGGCCCTGGCGCCGGTGAACAGCCAGATCGGCGCCAAGGCATCGGACCTCGCGGTGGTGGACGGCGAGACGCTGCTGCTGGGCCGGCAGGTGGTGCGGCTGGGCGGCATCGTGGCGCCCGCTCGCGGCACCGAATGCGGCTCGACCGACTGCGGCGTCGCGGCGGCCAACGCGCTGGCGGGACTGGTCCACGGACAGGACGTGAATTGCCAGATCGAGGGTCATGACGACCAGGGCCGGCCGCTAGGCGCCTGCCGGACCAAGGACGTGGCGCTGAACGAGGCGCTGGTCCGGGAGGGCTGGGCGCGCGCGGTCGATGCCAAGCTGCGCCAGAGCGAGGACGACGCCCGGAAGGGCGGCCGGGGGATCTGGGGCGGCGGCAGCTGATCCGCCGCGCCATCGGTTGAAACGAAAACGGGGAAGCGCATGAACCTCTTTCGCCTGTTGCAGGCGCGTGCCGCCGCCGGCCGTCCGGTCCGTGTCGGCCTGGTCGGGGCCGGGAAGTTCGGCTCGATGTTCCTCTCGCAAGTGCCGACCACGCCGGGCCTGGCAGTGGCAGCCATCGCCGACCTTTCCCCCGATCGGGCCCGCCAGGCGTGCCGCGGCGTCGGTTGGACCGAGGAGCGGATCGCCGCGACGCGCTTCACCGATGACGCCGCCGCCATGATCGCCGCCCCGGACGTGGAGGTCGTGGTCGAGGCGACCGGCCACGCGCCGGCCGGCATCCGCCATGCCCGCGCGGCGATCCGGGAAGGCAAGCACATCGTCATGGTCAACGTGGAGGCGGACGTCCTCGCCGGCCCGCTGCTGGCGCGGGATGCCGAGGCGGCGGGCATCGTCTACAGCCTGGCCTATGGCGACCAGCCGGCCCTGATCTGTGAGATGGTGGACTGGGCGCGTGCCTGCGGCTTTCCGGTGATCGCCGCCGGGAAGGGCACGAAGTACCGGCCGGAGTATCACGCTTCCACGCCCGAGACCGTCTGGGGCCATTACGGCCTGACGCCGGAGGAGGCGCGGGTCGGCGGGATGAACCCGCAGATGTTCAACTCCTTCCTCGACGGCACGAAGTCGGGGATCGAGATGGCGGCGGTGGCCAACGCGTCCGGCCTGACGCCCGCGCCGGACGGATTGGTGTTCCCGCCGGTCGGCACGCATGAGCTGGCGGACGCGCTGCGGCCCGGCAATGCCGGGACGCTGCACCACGCGGGGCAGGTGGAAGTCGTTTCCTCGGTGCATCGCGACGGCAGTCCGGTGGCGAACGACCTGCGCTGGGGCGTGTTCGTGGTGTTCGAGGCGCCGAACGACTACGCCGCCCGCTGCTTCCGCGAGTATGGCGTGGCGACCGACCAGACCGGCCGCGTATCGGCCCTGTACCGGCCGTTCCACCTGATCGGGCTGGAACTGAACGTCTCGATCCTGTCGGCGGCGTTGCGGGGGGAGGCGACGGGCGCACCGACCGGCTTCCGCGGCGACGTCGTTTCGACGGCGAAGCGCGACCTGCGCGCGGGGGAGGTGCTGGACGGGGAAGGGGGCGCCTGCGTGTGGGGCAAGCTGATGACGGCGACCGACAGCCTGCGGGTCGGCGGCCTGCCGATCGGGTTGGCGAACCGGGTGCCCCTGATGCGCGACGTGAAAGCGGGCCAGCCCGTCACCTGGGCGGACGTCCGGGTCGATCAGGCGGACGAGGCATATCGTTACCGCCGCGCGATGGAGGCCGCATTCCCGGCCTGATCCGTCGCATCAACGGCACCGGATGGGTTGTTGCCAATGAAATGATGGCGTAGGGTCCGAACATGCCGAAGGGACGCCGCCGCGCCATTGTCATTCTGGGGATGCATCGCAGCGGGACCTCCGCCGTCGCCGGCACCACCGTCTGCCTCGGCGCCGCCGCCCCGCGCACCCCGCTCGATGTCTCGGACGACAATCCCGCCGGGTATTATGAAAGCGATCCCATCGTCCATCATAACCATACCATGATGAAGGCCGCCGGGGCGGCGTGGAACCTGTGCCTGCATCTCGACGCATACGCGATCAGTGAAAACGCACCGGCGTTCCAGGCGGCGTCCGCCCGCCTGCTGGCGGAGGAGTTCGGCGACGCGCCGCTGTTCGTGCTGAAGGACCCGCGCCTGTGCATGACCTTTCCCGCCTGGCTTCCGGTCATTCGCGGCGCCGGCATCGATATCTCGGTGCTGCTCGTTGTCCGCCATCCGGTCGAGGTCGTGCGCTCGCTCTCCGTTCGGAACAATCTCCCGGAGACCGAGAGCATGGCGCAATGGCTGCACCACGTGCTGGAAGCCGAACGCGTGAGCCGGGGTCTCCCGAGAGCGGTGGTGTTCTATCACGATGTCCTGGCGAATTGGCGCCTGGCGATGCAGTGGGCGGGCCAGTTGAGCGGCATCACCTGGCCCAGGACCGTGCAGGAGGCAGGGGCCGCGGTCGACAGGTTTCTCGCGGGGGAGCTTCGGCACCACCGGACCAGGCAAGGGGACACGGCGACCATGCCGACCGCCATCGTGCCCTGGGCGCAGACCACCTGGAACATGATGAGCGCGATGCGCGACGACGCCGACGACCCGGCCTGCCTGCGCGCGCTGGATTCCGTGCACGCGGCATTCGCCGATTGGCGGCGGGAGGTGTATCCGCCCGACTTGAAGCTCGAAATCGTATGACGAACGTCGACTGAAGACGCCGAACACTATGCGACGCGGCTTCTGCGACCGGCGAAGGCGAAGCTGAACAACCGCTCCTTGCCCAGCAGGAACACCCGCCCGCCGCGCGGATACAACCGAGCGATCGCCGGATCGGTGATGTCGAGGCCGCCGGTATAGGCGCCGAATGCCGGCATCATCAGGCGGCGTCCGTCGAATACGAAACAAGGGCGACTGACGGCGCCGCTGCGCGCCTGGACGACGGCCTTCGGGTGGTGGTGCCCCACGATCTCCCCCGTTGCCGGTTCCGCACCGGCCTGGTGGCGGAACACCATCGGGCCGAGTTGGAATTCGGCGAGCCACTCGCCGTCGAGGCCGCAAGGCGGCCGCGGGTCGTGGTTGCCCTGGATCCAGATGAAGCGGTGCGCGGCCGCCATCGTCGCCAGGCGCGCCACCTCGCTGCGGGGCAGGCGTTCGGAGCCCTCGGCGTCGTGGAAGGAATCCCCCAGTGCCACGACCACCGCCGGCTGCCAGCGGCGCAGCAGCGCGGCCAGGCGTTCCAGCGTCGCATGCGTGTCCCAGGGCGGCAGCAGCATGCCCTTGCGCGCGAAGGAGGAGCCCTTCTCCAGATGCAGGTCGGAGACCGCAAGCAGCCGCTGCGCCGGCCAGAACAGCGCGCCCATCGGGTCGAGCATCAGCCGCTCGCCGGCCATGTGGATCGGGGCGGCGGTCATGAGAACAGGTCAGGCTGGCGGCGGGTGATCAAGGCACCCGAACGCTGCCGGGTGGCGGAACGGCGCTGCTGGTTCGCGCGATGGACGGGCGGTGGGCCGTGCGGACGCAGCGGCGGCGGTTCGGCCTGGCCGGTGGCCTCGGCGATGATGGCTTCGGCCTCGGCCAGCAACGCATCCTCATTGGCATCCGAACGCACGCTCTCCCGCCCGATCTCCAACAGCACCGGCACCGCGAGCGGGGAGACCCGCGACAGCACCATATGCACGATCCGCCCATGCACCCGTTCCAGCATCCCCGCGATGCGGCCGACATCGGTCAGTCCGGTGGCGGCATCGGCCCGCGTGGCGCGCAGCAGGATATGGTCGGGCTGGTGGCGGCGCAGCACGTCATAGATCAGGTCGCTGTTCACCGTCACCTGCTTGCGCGTCTTCTCGGCGCCGGGATGGTTGCGCTGGATCAGCCCGGCGATCACCGCGACGGTGCGGAAGGTGCGCTTCAGCATGGAGCTTTCGGCCAGCCAGGATTCCAGGTCGTCGCCCAGCATGTCCCGGTCGAACAGGCGGGCGACGTTCAGCGGCTGGTTGGCGGACCAGATGCCCAGCACATAATCGGTGGCGACGAAGCCCAGGGGCACGAAGCCTGCCCGTTCCATGCGGCGGGTGACCAGCATGCCCAGCGTCTGGTGGGCGTTCCGGCCCTCGAAGCAATAGGCGACCAGGTACCAGCGATCGCCGCGCGGGAAGGTCTCCACCAGCAGGTCGCCCTGGCCGGGCAGGCGCGAGACGCCGCGCTGCAGCCGCAGCCACTCCTGCACCTGTTCGGGGAACAGGTCCCATTTGTCCGGGCTTTGCAGCAAGGCGCGCACCCGGTCGGCGAGGTTGGTGGTCAGCGGCAGGCGGCCGCCTTCATATGCCGGGACCATGGGCTCGCCGTCGCCGCCTTCCATGCACTCGACCGCGGTTTCGTGGATGCGGATGAAGCGCAGCAGGCGGCCGGCGAACATGAAGGTGTCGCCGGGGCGCAGCATGTTGACGAAGTATTCCTCGATCTCCCCCAGATACGGGCCGAGACCGCGCTTGCCGGCGAGGCGGACCTTCATCACCGGCGCTTCGACGATGGTGCCGATGTTCATGCGGTGCATCGCGGCGACGCGGGCGCCGCGGACATGCATGCGGCCTTCGCTGTCGCGGAACAGCTTCTTCCATTGGTCATAGGCGCGCAGCGCGTAGCCGCCATGCTCGACGAAGTCCAGCACGTCGTCGAAATCCTTGCGGGACAGATGTCTGTACGGTTCGGACGACGTGACTTCCGTATAGACGTCGTCGGGCAGGAACGGCGCGCTGCACGCCAGGCCGAGCAGATGCTGCGCCAGCACGTCATAGCCGCCGGGTCGGGGCGGGTCGCCGTCCAGCTCGCGCGCCGCGACGCCGAGGATGCCCGCCTCGCATTCCAGCACCTCGAACCGGTTGGCGGGGACCAGGATCGCTCGGGACGGTTCGTCCATCCGATGGTTGGCGCGTCCGACCCGCTGCAGCAGGCGGGAGACGCCTTTCGGCGCGCCGACCTGGATCACCTGGTCGACGCCGCCCCAGTCGATGCCGAGATCGAGCGATGAGGTCGCCACCACGGCTTTCAGCGTCCCGGCGGCCATTGCGGCTTCGACCTTGCGGCGCTGCTCGACTTCCAGGCTGCCGTGATGCAGGGCGATGGGCAGGGTCGCGTCGTTCAGCTTCCACAGCGCCTGGAACATCAACTCCGCCTGGGCGCGCGTGTTGACGAAGACGATGGTCATGCCGGCCTGCTTGATCAGCGCCATGACCTGCGGTGCGGCTTCCAGGCCCATATGTCCGGCCCATGACAGCTTCCCGGCGGGCAGGGTCATGCTCAGTTCGGGCGGGGCGCCGTCCGCGACCTCGATCCGGCGCGCGGCACCGGCATAGGCCTGGATCGCGTCGGGATGGGCGACGGTGGCGGACAGCCCGACGCGGCGGAGGGCCGGGGCGATGCGGGAAAGGCGGGCGGCGCACAACGCCAACTGGTCGCCGCGCTTGGTGCCGGCCAGCGCGTGGACCTCATCCATCACCAGGCAGCGCAGGCCGCCGAAAAAGTCGAAGGCGTCGGGCAGGGAGACCAGGACGGCGAGGCTTTCCGGCGTCGTCAGCAGGATGTTGGGCGGCGTCGCTTTCTGCCGTGCTCGGCGGTTGGCCGGGGTGTCGCCGGTGCGGGATTCGATGGTGATCGGCAGCCCCATGTCCTGCACCGGGCGCGTCAGGTTGCGGGCGATATCGGTGGCGAGCGCCTTCAGCGGGCTGACATAGAGCGTGTGCAGGCCAGGACGGGGACTGGCCGCAAGGTCGATCAAGGAGGGCAGGAAGCCGGCCAGCGTCTTGCCGCCGCCGGTGGGGGCGATCAGCAGCACGCTGTCACCCACGTCGGCGGCGTCGATCATCGCGAGCTGGTGGGGGCGGGGCGACCAGCCTTGCGCGGCGAACCAGGCGGCGAACGGTTCCGGTAATGTTCCGGGCATGCCCGGAGATAAGCACGGCGCCGGACGCCAGGGAATAGGGTTTTCGGGAATAGGGTTTGAGAGGATGCCTCAGACGGTCCGGTAGACTGCGGTTTCGAAGTCCTGGAACGCCTGGACCGCCTTCTGGTCGAAGAACGGCAGGATCTGCGTCGCATAGACGCCGGCCACCTGGCGGGCCGGGTCGATCCAGAAATACGAATTGGCCAGTCCCGCCCAGGCGAGGCTGCCGGCGGAGCGGCCGGTCGGCATGGCGTCCGGGTTGATCAGGAAGCTAAGGCCCCATTTCATGCCGGCAACGAAATCGACGTCATTGCTGGCGCCCGGCGCGGCCGTCTTCATCGGTTCGCAGACCAGCTCACCCATGGCGTTGCGCGCCATCACCGCGACCGTCTCGGGCTTCAGGACGCGGACGCCGTCCAGCGCGCCGCCCTGCATGACCATGCGGGCGAATTTCAGGTAGTCGCCGACGGTCGAATAGAGGCCGCCCCCTCCCATGTGGAATTCCGGTTCCTGCGGGACTTCCATATCGGTTGATACGAAACCTTGCGGCGCGTGCGCATGGATTTTCGCCAGGCGTTGGCGTTGGTCGGGACCGATGCGGAACCCCGTGTCCGACATACCGAGCGGGGCGAGGATATGGTCACGCATGTAACGATCAAGGGTGAGGCCGGAGGCGGCCTCGACGGCCTTGCCGACCCAGTCGATCGAGATGCCGTATGTCCATTTCGTGCCGGGATCGAATACCAGCGGCACGGAAAGCGCGGCGTTCCGGCAGGAGGAGATACCGGGGATGCCGGTTTCCCGCTGATACCGGACGATATCGGCGTTCCAGATTTCGTAGGCATAGCCGGCGGTGTGGGTGAGCAACTGGCGCAAGGTGATCGCGCCCCTGGCGGGACGCAGGCGCGGCTTGCCGGACGGGTCGAAGCCTTCCAGCACCTGGACGTGGCCGAGTTCGGGCAGGACGTCGGCGATGTCGCCGTCAAGGGACAGCTTGCCCTGTTCGACAAGCTGCATGGCGCAGGCGCCGGTGACGGCCTTGGTCATGGAGGCGATCCAGACGACGGTGTCGGCGGCCATCGGCGCGCCGGTGGCCGTATCGCGAGTACCGAACCCGTCCTGGAAGATGACGCCGTCGCGGTTCGCGGCGGCGGCGGCGACGCCGGGAACGTCGCCTCGATCGACCGCCTGGCGCAGGACCGAGGCGATCTGTTCGGTGTCGGCCATGGTGTTCTCCTGTTCGATGTCCGGCGATGCGAGGGCGGCTCGGCCCATCCTGCCTCAGCCGAAAGACGCGCGATAGTCAAACCCGGCAGATAGTCAAACCAAGTACAGGGCCGTCGCCTTCGGCATCAGCCGGTGCGCGAGACCTCCAGCACATGCTCCGCGATCGCCATCGAGGCGGTCAGGCCGGGGCTTTCGATCCCGAACAGGTTGATCAGGCCCGCCACGCCGTGGGTCTGCGGTCCCTGCACCACGAAATCCTGGCCGGGCGCGCCTTTCGGCACGATCTTCGGCCGGATGCCGGCATAGCCCGGCTGCAGCGCGCCGTCCTTCAGCTCCGGCCAATATTTCCTGACCGCCGCATAGAAACTGTCGGACCGCCGGGGATCGACCGTGTATTCGATCGCCTCGATCCATTCCACGTCGGGACCGAACCGCGCCTGTCCGCCCAGGTCGATCGTCAGGTGCACGCCCAGGCCGCCAGGGACCGGCACGGGATAGATCAGCCGCGAGAACGGGGACCGCTGCCCCGACAGGGTGAAGTAGTTTCCTTTGGCATAATATGCCGTCGGGATGCGGTCCTTCGGCATCCCCGTGATCTTCTGCGCCAGGCCCGGCGCGTGCAGCCCGGCCGCGTTCACCATCAACCGGCAGCGCAGCGTCATCGGGTCCTCGCCGCCGACATCGATCTCCATGCCGCGGCCGGCCCCACGGTTGGAAACGCGCGCGGCCAGCACGGGGCTGAAAAACACAGGCACCGCCCCGGCATTCTCCGCGTCACCCTGCAGCGCCACCATGAAGGAATGGCTGTCGACGATCCCCGTCGAGCCGGACAACAGCGCGCTGGTGCAGCGCAGATGGGGCTCCATCGCCATCGCCTCGGCGGCGGTCAGGACGCGCATGCCCTCGACGCCGTTGATCTCGGCGCGCTGCTTGATGCCGGCCAGCATCGCGTCCTCGCGTTCGTCGGTCGCGACGATCAGCTTGCCGCAGTTGCGGTGCGGGACGCCTTTCTCGGCGCAGAGCTGGTACAGCATCCGCCGCCCGGCGACGCAGAACTTCGCCATCAGGCTGCCGGCGGGGTAGTAGATGCCGGCGTGGATCACCTCGCTGTTGCGCGAGGAGGTTTCGGTGCCGATCCCCTCCGCCGCTTCCAGGATGATCACCTCGCGTCCGGCCATCGCCAATGCCCGAGCGACCGCGAGGCCGACGACTCCGGCCCCGACAACGACGCAATCGACTTCCTCCACGCCTTACTCCCTCTCGCGGCGCCGTGTCTTGGCGGGCGTGGACGGATCGCCCGCGACCGCTAAGTTATGGCAAGGGCCCGTTCGATCCCGGTTGGGCGATCCGCTCCGCCGGCCGAGGAGACGCGGGCCAAGGAGATGCGGGCCAAGGGGACATGGGCCAAGGGGACATGGGTTAGTCGCGGGGCGAGCGGGAGTCCAGACGGAGAGACGGATGCTGACGCTGAACCAGGGGATGTCGTCGATGGTGGTGGCGCCCGAATACGGGGGCGGCGTGCTGGGATGGCTGCGGGGGGAGGTGGCGATCTTCCGCCGCGCGCTGCCCCAGGCGGTGATGAGGGACCGGCACGCGTTGGCCTGTTTTCCGCTGGTGCCTTACGCCAACCGGATCGCCAACGGCCGCTTCACCTGGAACGGGCAGGCCTACACGCTGGCGCGCAACGCCGGCGACAGCCCGCACACCATCCACGGCATCGGCCGCCAGAGTTCGTGGGACGTCGTCGACGCCCGGCCCAACGCCGTCACCCTGGGCCTGCGCCACGCGGGCGACGCCGCCTGGCCGTTCGGGTTCGAGGCGTCGGTGTCCTATGCCCTGACCGAAACCGGACTGAGCGTCGCGCTGTCGATGACCAATCGCCACGATGCGCCGGCCCCGGCCGGGCTGGGATTGCATCCGTATTTCCTCAAGCAGGACGACCCGGCGCTGCGCTTCCATGCCGAGGGGGTGTGGCGGACCGGTCCCGACTCGTTGCCGACCGAACAGGGGTCGGTCCCGGCGGAATGGTCCTGTGAACGGATGAAGCCGGTGGCCGACCTGCCCCTGGACAATTGCTTCACCGGCTGGGACCGGGTGGTGGAGACCAAGGCCGGCGCCGCCAGCCTGCGCCTGGAGGCGTCGGAGGCGTTCGGCAACCTGCAGGTCTTCACGCCATCCTGGACGGATTTCTTCTGCGCCGAACCGGTCACGCACACGCCGGATGCGATCAACCGGCCCGATCTGCCGCCGGAACAGCGCATGACGGCGCTGGCACCCGGCGCCACGCTGGCGGGGACGATCGCGCTGACGCTCCTGCGTCCATAGATAGGCCGGTCGCCGTCCGCTATCGCGCCGCCGCCGAGACGGGACTGGACGCCCGCGTCCGCGCGACCCAGTGCCAGCCGATGACCGCGAAGGCGATCAGCACCGGCGGGACCACGGTCAGGTTCAGCGCGTCCCACCCGAACGTCGCCTCCACCGCGCCCGAGGTCACGGCCGTGGCGGCCACGCTGCCGAAGACGATGAAATCATGCGTCGCCTGGACGCGGACCCGTTCCTCGGCGCTGTGCGCCCCGGTCAGCAGCGTGGTGCCGCCGACGAACATGAAGTTCCAGCCGACCCCCAGCAGCGCCAGCGCCAGCGTGAACGTGCCGATCAATGGCGGTGCGTAGAGGTTGACGAACACGCAGCCCAGCGTCAGCGCACCGCCCACCAGGATGATCCGATGGACGCCGAATTTCTGGATCAGCCGTCCGGTCACGAACCCCGGCGAATACATCGCCACCGAATGCGCCCGGATCACGTCCGCGCTCGCCGCCACGCCGAAGCCGCACAACAGCATCTGCAGCGGCGTCGAGGCCATCACCAGGTTCATCGTCCCATAGCCCACCAGGGAGCTGACCACCGCGGCGACGAAGGTCGGCCGGACGATGATCGACCGGAAGGGGATCGGCACCACGACCTTCCGCGGCGCCTGCGGCACCTGGACGAAGCACAGCAGCACGCCGGTGACGATCGGCAGCAGCGGCAGGTAGAGATAGGTGGCGAGGAACGGATACGCCGCGATCAGGCCATAGGACCGTTTGACCGTCTCCGGCCCGACGATCGCGGCCAGCACCCCGCCCGCCAGCACCAGGGAGATCGCCCGCGCCCTGGCCGCCGGTTCGGCTACCTCGGCGGCGGCGAAGCGCAGGTGCTGGGAGATGCCGAAGCCGATCCCCGCCGGCACCGCGCCCAGGCAGTAAAGCGGGAAGTTGCGCAGATAGACGCCCGCCGCGAAGGTCAGGCTGCCCGTCATCATGATCGCGCAGCCCAGCCAGAACCCGCCACGCCGCCCCAGCCGGGGAAACGCATAGCCGGCGACGACCGAGGCGCTCATGACCGCGACCATCTGGATCGCCATCGGCAACGTGTTCAACGCGCTGCCCGACAGCCTGTAGCCGATCAGCGACGCCATGATCGTCTGACCGGACATGACGGCATTGGTCAGCGCCTGGCAGATGAACAGCAACCAGACATTCTTGTTCATGCTCTCGGACGTCCGCTTCCCGCTAAAAGTGGCTCCAGCCTCCCTTGTCCAGAGCAAGGGATTCTCCGCTGGTCCGGCGCACCATGACCTCCGCGGGACCGGAGGTGAAGTGTCCCACACGCGTAACGGGTATGTCCGCCGCCTCGGCGGCCGATCGCAGGGCGGGTTCGCGGTCCGGCGGGACGGCCATCAGCACCTCGTAGTCGTCGCCGCCGGTCAGGCAGGTGATGAACCAGTCCGGTCCGGCGGCGCGGGCCGGTTCCGACAGCGGGACGCTGTCGGCCAGCAGCACGGCGCCGACGTCGCTGGCGCGGCAGATATGGCCCAGGTCCTGGACCAGCCCGTCCGAGACGTCCATCGACGCCGAAGCGATCCCGGCGATCGGCAGGCCGATCCGCGGCCGCGGCAGGCGGTAGCGCCCCAGAAGATGGCCGGTCGGGTCGGCCACGCGGCCCCGTGCGGCCTGCAAGCCCAGTGCTCCGTCGCCGATCGTTCCCGTGACCCAGATCGAATTGCCCGGCTGGGCGCCCGTCCGGTGCACCGCGGTTCCCGGCGCGACATGGCCGATGATGGTCAGCGAGAGCGACAGCGGACCGGGGGTCGACGTAGTGTCGCCCCCCAGCAGCGACACGCCGAACGTCGCCTGGTCCTGCGCGAGGCCGGCTGCGAAGCCGGCGAACCAGGCGTCCGGCGTGCCACGGGGCGCCGACACGGTCATCAGATAGGCGAGGGGCGCCGCGCCTTTCGCCGCGAGGTCGGACAGGTTGACCCGCAGCAGCTTGCGCCCGACCAGGTCCGGCGGGTCATCCGGCAGGAAATGCACCCCCGCCACCATCGCGTCCACGGTCAGCACCAGCTCCCGCCCCGGCGGCGGCATCAGCAGCGCCGCGTCGTCGCGCAGCCCGAGCGCGCCGGGTCCGGCCAACGGGCGGAAATGCCGGGCGATGAGGTCGAATTCCGCCGGAAGCGGAGACGGGGATGTCACGTCATTCCCTCGGGTTCGTGCGGGTTGGCGATCCTCGGACGGCGTGGACGTCGATACAAGGTTTTAACTGGAAGTTCGTCCTGGACCTGTCACAATTGGGGCTGACCCGGCGAAGACAGGATGGCCACAGCGCTCTATCGAAGGCGACGCAGCGGCAACGTCTGGATCGTGGCGATATGCCTGGTCCTGGTGGCGCCGCTGTTCGTGTGCGCTCTGCCGCCCCTGGCGGACTATCCCAACCACCTCGCGCGGGCCTTCGTGCTGTCGGCGCTGCCCGGCGATCCGGTGCTCAACCGCATGTACGCCGCCGACTGGTCGGTGATCCCCAATCTGGGCCTCGACCTGGTGATGCCGCCGCTGATGCATTGGCTTCCGGCCCTGACGGTCGGCCGCCTGGTGGTCGGGGCGGCGGTGCTGCTCCCGGTCCTGGGCGTCGTCGCCTATCATCGGGCGCTCCGTGCGGGTGAGGCGTGGTGGTCCCTCGGCGGTTGCCTCACCGCCTATGCCGGCTGCCTGCTCTACGGCTTCCTCAATTTCGTCCTTTCGCTGGGCCTGGCGCTGCTGCTGGCGGCGGCGTGGCTGTCCTGGCGGGAGACGCGGCCGAAAGCGACCGTCCTGCTGGCGGCGGTCGGCGCCGTGGCGCTGTTCACCTGCCACCTGATGGGCCTGGTGTTCTTTGGCGTGCTGATTGGCGCGGCGGAACTGTCCCGCCTCTGGCCCTTCCGCCTGACCGAGGCGCTGAAGCGCGGCGGCGTCCTTCTGCTCGTGTTCATCGTTCCGGCGGTCCTGTATCGGGTCTCGGCCCTGGCGGAGCTGGGCGGGGACGCGCAGTGGCTGCCTTGGGGGCGGAAGCTGCTCCAGCTCGAAACCGGTTTCATCGCATATGATCCGTGGCTGGACGGCCTGTCCGTCCTGATCGCCTTCGGCGTCCCGCTGGCCGCGCTGGCGTGCCGCCGGGGTCGCGTTCCGCCCGCCTCCGCCTGGGCGATCGCGTTGCTGGCCGCCGCCTATCTGGTCACGCCCTACGCCTGGAAGGGCACGTTTCAGATCGACACGCGCCTGGCGGTCATGCTGGCGATGATGATGTTCGCCGGTTTCGCCCCGGTGGACTGGCCGCGCTGGGCGCGCCGAGCGGGGCAGGTGGCGATTGCCGGCGTGTTCCTGGGCCGCATGGCGCTGGTGTTGCTGGGCTGGTGGGACCAGCGCGCGGTCCTGGCGTCGCTGCGCGCGGCGATGGCGCCGCTGCGGCCAGGCCAGACGGTGATGGTCGCCGACGCCAGCCCGGCCGAGGCGCCCGCCTACTGGGCGAAGGACCCGTACCGCCTGCGCCTCGCCAACGGTGTGACGCTCAGCGCGCATTTTGGCGCATTGACGCTGATCGAGCGCCGGGCCTGGTGGCCGTTCGAGTTCGACAACCCCTCCCAGCAGCCGATGCGGACGCGGGAACCCTATCGGGCGCTCGCCCTGCGTGCTGCGGAGCTGCCTGACCGGACCCGGCTGCTGACCATGGACCTGAGCGGTTTCGACGACGTGCTGCTGACCAACGCCGAGGCAGTGCCGCCGCTGCCCGCGGACCGGTTCACGCGCCTTGCCGGATCGGGCTTCGCGGTGCTGTACGCCATCCGCGACCGGCGGCCGGACTGACAACGTCCGGATGACACGGCCCGAATGATCGCTTGCGGGATGCCGGACGCTCGGTCAGATTGTGCATTGTCCAGGACCCGAATGGGTCGGACCGGTGGTTTCTTTCGGGCAAGAGTCGCGTCTCCGACGGGCTGGCCCCAGTTGCGGAGCGTGTGCGCGTGATCCTGTTGCAGGTGGTGGTCAGCGGCCTGCTGATGGGGGCGGTCTATGCGCTGTTTTCATCAGGCCTGACCTTGATCTGGGGCATGATGAATGTGGTGAACTTCGCGCATGGCGACTTCGTCATGCTGGCGATGTACGCCGCGTTCTTCGCCTATACATTGTTCAAACTCGGGCCTGTGTTCTTTGTCCCCGGCGCGGCGGCCTTGCTGTTCGTGCTGGGGGTGGTCGTCTATCTCGGCCTGGTGCGCCACATCGCCAAGGGACCGATGCTGGCGCAGATCCTGGGCACGTTCGGGCTGGCGCTGGTGCTGCGCTATGCCGCGTTCTGGGCCTTCACGGCGAATTTCGTGTCGCTGCCGGATACGCTGGTCGGCGGAACGTTCGACATTGGCGGGTTGCGAATCGAGGCATCGCGACTACTCGGCGGAGTATTGGCGCTTATCATTACAATCGGCATGCACCTGATCCTGACACGCACCGCCCTGGGATCGCGCCTGCTGGCGGTGGCCGAGGACCGCAGCGCCGCCATGCTGATGGGCATACGGCCGGACCGGATGCAGGCGATCGCCTGGGGCGTCGGCGCGGCTTCCACCGGCGTCGCCGGGGCGCTGATCGCGATGTTCTTCTACATCTCGCCCACCGTCGGCGAGTCGCTGGCGCTGATCGCCTTCGTGGTCGTCTGCCTGGGCGGCTTCGGCAGCGTGCCGGGCGCGCTGATCGCCGGCTTGGGCATCGGCGTCGTGGAGGCGCTGTCGGCCTACCTGATCGGTGCCGTCTACCAGGACGTGGTCGTCTACGCCTTGTTCCTGGCGGTGCTATGGGTGCGGCCGCAGGGCCTGCTGGGGACGAACTGACCATGCGTACCTGGCCTCCTATCGGGATCGCCGCCTTCCTGATCGGCTTCGTCGTGATCGCCGCCTGGCCGCTGGTGGTGCAGGACGTCTTCTACCAGCGCATCGGCGCGCTGGTGCTGCTGGCGGCGATCTCCGCCTCGGCCTGGAACCTGCTGGGCGGGTACGCCGGCCAGGTGTCGGTGGGGCATGCGGTGTATTTCGGGGCAGGGGCCTATGCCTCGCTGGTCATGTTCACGCAGTTCGGCTGGCCGCCGATCGCCGGGGCGCCGATCGGCGTCCTGGTCTCCTTCGCGATCGCCCTGGTCGTGGGCACGCCGACGTTCCGGCTGCGCGGCCATTACTTCTCCATGGCCACGATCGCGGCGGCGGAGCTGATCCGCATCCTCGCCTCCAACTGGCCCCTGGTGGGCGCCGCCGTGGGCCTGATGGGACCGCCCGTCCCGCGCTCGATCTGGGACCTGTCGTTCATCAGCCCGGTGCCATACCACTACCTGTTTCTCGCCGTGCTGATCGTGCTGCTGGCGCTGACCTGGCACCTGCAGCGCAGCCGCATGGGCTACTACCTGGCGGCGATCCGGGGCGGCGACCGGGCCGCGCGGTCCCTCGGCGTGCCGGTGCTGCGCTACAAGGTATATGCCCTGCTGCTCTCGGCCGGATTCACCTCGCTGGCCGGCTCGCTTTACGCCATCATGGTGGGCTTCGCCGACCCGGACAGCACGCTGGGCATCCTGGTCTCGGTGAAGATGCTGATCGTCGCCGCGCTGGGCGGGGCCGGCAGCCTGTTCGGCCCGCTGGTCGGCGCCGTCATCCTGATCCCGCTGGAGGAGACGACGAACGCCATGTTCGGCGGCAGCGGCACCGGCATCACCTTCATCGTCTACGGCGCCATCATCCTGCTGATCGCCCGCTTCCAGCCCGGCGGCGTCGCCGCGCTGTGGAACAGCATCCTGCACAGGAGGCAGGCGCGTGTTTCTTGAAGCCAAGGACATCGTCAAGGCCTTCGGCGCCTTCCGTGCCGTCGACGGTGCCGACATCTCGGTCGCGGAGAACGAGATCGTCGGCCTGATCGGCCCCAACGGCGCGGGCAAGAGCACCTTCTTCAACTGCCTCGCCGGCGACGCGGAGCCGACATCGGGCACGATCCGCTTCCTCGACCAGGACCTCACCCGCGCCACGCCCGAGGCGCATGCCCGGCTGGGCATGGCCCGCACCTTCCAGGTGCCGGTGACGTTCGAGGACATGACGGTGCTGCAGAACGTCATGGTCGGCGCCTTCCTGCGCCACCCGCACCGCACCGACGCCCAGGACAAGTCGCGCCAGGTGCTGGAGTTCACCGGCCTCGCCCACCTGGCCGGTTCGCCGGCCCGCTCGCTTGGCACCCCCGGCCGCAAGCGGCTGGAGATCGCCCGAGCGCTGGCGACCGAACCGAGGCTGCTGCTGCTGGACGAGGCGCTGGCCGGCCTGACCCCGGCCGAGGTGCGGCTGGCGATCGACCTCGTGCGCAAGATCCAGCAGCAGGGCATCACCATCATCATCGTCGAGCACATCATGGAGGTGATCCTCTCGCTCGCCGAACGGGCGGTGGTGTTCCACCAGGGCAAGGTGATCGCCAAGGGCGCGCCGCGGGCGGTGGTCGACGATCCGGCGGTCGTCTCTGCCTATCTGGGGCATCACATGAAGCGGGTGCGGATGTGAGCGGACCGATCCTGACCGTCGCCAACCTGATGGTTCGCTACGGCGACCTGGTCGGCGTGGCGGACGTCTCCCTGACCGTGCCGTCCGGTTCGATCGTCGCGCTGCTCGGCTCCAACGGCGCCGGCAAGACGACGACGCTGAACGCGATCGCGGGGCTGGTGCCGCCGGCGGGCGGGACCGTCACCTGGCAGGGCACCGACATCACCGGCAGGCCGGCGCACGCGATCGTCGCCGGCGGCCTGGCGCTGGCGCCCGAGGGCTGGCGGCTGTTCGTGCAGCAGACGGTCGAGCAGAACCTGCGCCTCGGCGCCACCGTCATCGCCGACAAGTCCCGCGTGCCGGCGCTGCTGGACCGGGTGTTCAGCCTGTTCCCCCGGCTGGCCGAACGCCGCAAGCAGCGTTCCGGCACCCTGTCGGGCGGGGAGCGGCAGATGCTGGCCACCGGCCGCGCGCTCATGAGCGATCCCAAGCTGTTGATGCTGGACGAACCCAGCCTGGGCCTGGCCCCTGCGGTGGTGGAGTCGATGTATGAGACGCTGGCGAAGCTGAAGCGCGAGGGCCTGACCATGCTGCTGGCGGAGCAGGCGGTCGAGCTGGCGCTGGAGGTCGCGGACTACGCCTATGTCCTGCAGACCGGCAAGACGGTGCTGGAAGGGCCGGCCGCGCAGCTTGCCGACGATCGTGACGTGCAGCGGATCTACCTGGGGCTGGAAACCGAGGGATCGTGATCTTTTCGCCGTAGTCCTTCCGTTGGGCCGTCCGTGCCCGGGGCCGTTGGGCCGTCCGTGCCCGGGGAAGGCGATCCTGCGGCGCTGCCCGGCAGCGTCACGACCTTCGACCTGGACGGCCCGCTTCCGACCCGATGGCGCCCGCGAGGGGCCGTCGAGACGGTTGCGCGGGGCGACCGGCATCCATCGCAGCCAATTGCCTGGCAGGATGAATGGGGACAACCTATTTATCGAAAACGGCGATGAAGATGGACGCGACCCCTCCCGGCGCGGCTTCGGCCGACGCGATAGACAGGACCCTGACCTCCAGCGGCGCCGCGGCCGCCGGCACCTTCGATCAGCAAACCCTTGTGCCGGCCATCCCGCCGAACACCCCGATCCGGGTCGTGGGCGACGTGCATGGCGACATCAACGGGTTTTCCTACGCCACGGCGACCGACCGGTTCATCGTGCAGCTTGGCGACCTGATGGACCACGGGCGCGACAGTGCCGCGACGATGCGGATGATGTTCGACCTCGTGGAGGCTGGGCGCGGGCTGTTCGTGCTGGGCAATCACGAGCTGAAGCTCGCGCGGGTGCTGCGCGGGCAGCATGTGCGGTCGGATGCGGCCGTGCAGGCGACGATCGGCCAGATGGACGACGCGTTGAAGGCCCGAGCGCTGCGGCTGATCGCGCGGGCACCGGCCTGGGTGCGGCACGGCAATGCGCTGTTCGTGCATGGCGGCTTCCACACGGCGATGCTGGAGCAACCCCCGTCGCCGGTCGTCGGCCGGCCTCAGGGACCCATGGCTCGGGCCTTATACGGGGAGCCGACAGGGCGGATACAGACGGATGGCTATCCCGAACGGAGCCTGCGCTGGGTGGACCGGATCCCGGCGGGGCTGACGGTGTATTGCGGCCATGACTGCCGCAGCCAGGACGGCCGGCCGTACCTGCGGCACGGGGCGCTGGGCGGGCTGGCGGTGTTCCTGGACACGGGGGCCGGGAAGGGCGGGCACCTGTCGTGGATCGACCTGGACTGAGCGGATACGTCCCCGTCGCGCTCGGGCACGGCCGGTGGCATGATAGAGGCAGCCAGGGCGAGCGTTTCGGCGCATCGCCGATCTCTCTGCTCTCAGGACAGGTCCATGCCCCGATACCGATACGCCCTGGTTGCTTGCGCGCGGTGGGAGGAGATGGCCATCCAGGAATGGGCCGCCTACCACTATGCGATCGGTTTCGAGCACATCTACCTCTATTCCAACGACGACGACCCCGAGGCGCTGCTTCGGGCGGTGATGCCGTGGGTCATCGGGCCAAATCCCCTCATGACGTTCCGCCATTGGCCGGCCGTCGGTCAGCAGATGCAGATCTACCTGCATTTCCTGGAGAACTTCAAATCCGAAACCGAATGGTTTTCCTTCCTGGACATCGACGAGTTCCTGGTCCTGAAAGGCGTCAACAACATCGACGCTTTCATGCGTGACTACACGCAAAGCGTCGACAGCTTGTATTTTCATTGGCTGCCATACGGCAATTGCGGACGCCGGGAACGTGCGACGGGGTCGACCCTGATCTCTTATCCCCGGCGGGCGGAACGCTTGGACCCCCATACCAAGCATATCTGCCGATCGGCGGTGCTGGATCATCATGCCATCCGTCGGGGGTATGAGGCCGGGCAAGGGTCCTTCCATCATTTCCTGGACAACTACCATCTCCCCGACGTGCGCTGCGCCGACGTGCTGCTGACGCCCATGGACGGTTATGCCAAGAATTTTCCCGAAATGGCCGCGCCGTTCGTCAAGCGCCCGGGCTTCAGCGAGGCAGCCATCGCACGAGCGTATGTCGCGCATTTTCAATTCCGCTCGGAAACCGATTTCTTGCGGCGATGGCAACGCGGAGGATTTCCGAATGGGGATACGATGCGGGACCTGTACGACAGCGGCGGCTACAGGACGATCCTGAAAGCGAACAATGCCGTCTATGACACCTATCTGGCGGAGTTCTGGTGGCGTTGCACGGCCGCCGTCAACCGGCCCAGCCTGCAGCCGGCGTCGGGTGCCCCGCCGCTCGACAACGTCGCCGTCCGCAAACCGACCTTTCAAAGCTCGGTCTACGATCCGCAAGGCCATCCCGAACCGGCGAAAAGCCGGACCATGGACGGGGCCAATAGCGGCTTCCGTACCGGCACATACGGGTTTCACACCGCGTTGGAACCGCAACCGTGGTGGTGCGTGGACCTGCTGTGGCTCCATCGGATTCGGGAAATCCATATCTACAACCGGATGGACGATCCGGCGGTCCTGCACCGGGCAGCCCACCTTCAGGTCTGGGCCGGGGCCGGAACCGATACGTCCTTTTGGACCTTGTTGCTGGACCGGTCCAGCGATGAGCCGTTCGGCGCCGATCGCCTGCCACTGGTGGTCAAGGTCGAGCAGGACCGCCCCTTTCGTTTCATTCGCATTGGCTTGGCCGACACCAACTATCTTCATCTCGATGAAGTGGAGGTCTACGGGAAACAGGCATGATCGGCGCGCAGTCGGGCCCGGTGGAAAGACAGTCCACCCGGCCGTTGCGCCCATGGTGAGCCGTGTCGGCCTTGACCCCCGTCAAGGCTGGCCATGGCGAGACGGGCGACGGTCAACGCCGCCCGGCGTCATCCCGCCAGGCGCGCGCCCGCGGACAGATGCGCGATCCGCCCGCCCGCCACCGTTGCGGCGATGCGGCGCGTGCCGGGGTCGATCAGCACCAGGTCGGCCCGCTTCCCCACCGCGATCGTCCCGCGATCCGTCAGCCCGGCGGCCCGCGCAGGGTTCTCCGAGATCAGGGTCCAGGCCCGCGCAAGGTCGAACACCCCCCGTTCGGCCAGGATGAACGCTGCCTGCGCCATCGCGGGATAGTAGTAATCCGAGGTCAGCACGGTGCAGACCCCCGCCTCGGCCATCACGGCCGCCGAGGCCCAACCCAGGTGCGAGCCGCCCCGCACCACGTTGGGGCTGCCCATGATGACGTTGTCGCCCTGCCGCACCGCCTCGCGGCCCACCGTCTCGGCCATCGGGAACTCGCAGATCCGAGCGCCGAGGGAGCGGAAATGGGTGCGTGCCTCGATCGTGTCGTCGTCGTGGCTGGCCATCGGCATGCCCGCGGCGCGGGCCGCGGCGGCGATTCGCTGCTGCGCCGCAGGGACTTCGCCGGCGCGCGCGGCGATCCGGTCGGCCAGCGCCTGGAACGCCGGCATCTTCATCCCGGCACGGCCGGCGTATTTCGCGCCTTCGATCGGGTCGTCCAGCTTCCGCAGGATCGACGGCGTGTGGTCGTTGAACGCCAGCAGGTGCACCCGCCCGGCCTCCATGTCGCCCAGCGCCATGTCCAGCGCATCGAGGTTGTAGGCTTCCCAGCGCAGGTGGACGCGCATGTCGCAGGTCCAGCGCCCCGCATCCAGCGCGTCCAGCAGCGCTCGCCAGGCCGTGGCGCTGCGCAGGCCGGGTTCCCAGGACAGGGTGACGCCGTGATAGGCCGTGGTGATACCGTTGGCGAGCAGTTGCGCCTCGGTGTCCGCCAGCGCCAGGGGGACCGGGAAGTTGACGCCCGGCCGAGGCTGCATCTGACGCTCGAACGCATCGCCGTGCAGGTCGACGATGCCCGGCAGCACCAGAAGTCCCGCGGCATCCAGGGTCAGGCCCGAACCGCCGCCGTCCAGCGCGTCGATCATGCCCTCGCGGATCGTGATGTCCGTCGCCACCAAGCCATCGGCGCCAAGCAGCACGGTCCCGCCGGCGATACGCATGTCCGTCATCAATCAGTGTCCCTATGGTTCGAAGACGATCTGCACGCGGGGCGTCGGATAGCAGCCGCTGGCGAATTCGACGATGGCGCCGCTGCGGTCGACGTTGATGTTCTCGCACACCAGCACGGGGCGGGAGCGGGCGGTGCGCAGCAAGTCCGCCTCGGTCGGGGTGGGCAGGCGGGCGGTGACGCGGGTCTGCTGGCGCAGATAGTCGTCGATGCCGACTTTCTTCAGGGCCTCGGTGATGCCGGCGCTGGACTGCAGCGCCTCCAGGATCCCCTTCAGGCGCGCGGCGGCGAAATAATGCTGCGTCAGGCTGACGGGCTTGTCGTCGGCGAAGCCCAGGCGTTCCATCATCACCACGCGGCTGCCGGTGCGGATGCCCAGGCGGTTGGCGACATGGTGATCGGCGGCCAGGGCGCGAAGCTGGCGGATCCGGCCGGAAGGTTCCTTGTTGTGGCGGCGGATCCATTCCGAGAACCGGGTGCGCGCCTCGACCGTGTAGTCCAGCACGTCCTCGGCGACGAAGCTGCCGCGGCCCTGCTCGACCCGGACCAGGCCGTCGCGGTTCAGTTCCTCCAGCGCGCGGCGGACGGTGTGGCGGTTGACCCCGAAACGGGCCGACAGCAGCGCCTCGGTCGGGAGCTGGCTGCCGGGGGGGCGGGCGCCGGTGGCGATCTCCTCCTTCAGCCGGCCGGCGATCTGGCGCCACAGGGCTATACCGGACTCCCGGTAGACCGGATCATTGGGTGGCATATCCATATCGTGCGGCGCGTTCATCGATCTTTCATCCACCAGCGGCCTCGTTCCGCCACATCATGGTTGACGCATAGCCCGAGCTGAGTCTAGTCGTCTAGACAATTAGATCAGCCAAGGCAAAGAAACCGGTGTCCATGGGCCCGAACCAAGCGTCCCCCGACAGCCATCCCGATCCCGCGCGCCGCCGCTGGATGGCCGTGCTGGCCAGGGCGACCGCCGCGGAACTGGGGGCGCTCGTTCGCGCTGCCGGCCCGCCCGCCTATACCGTGCTGCGCGGCCCCGAAGGCGGGCTGGTGATGGTCCGCGGCCGCGCCGGCGGCGGGGGCGCTCCGTTCAACCTGGGTGAGATGACCGTTACCCGCTGCACGGTGCGCACCGATGCCGGGCAGGTCGGCCACGCCTATGTCGCCGGCCGCGACGGAACGGTGGCGGAACTGGCCGCGCTGGTCGACGCGATGATGCAGGACGCCGACCGGTCCCCGGCGCTGGATGCCCAGATCATCGCGCCCCTGGAAGCCCGGCAGAAGGCCCGCCAAGCGGAGCGGGCCGGGAAGGCGGAGGCGACGTCGGTGCAGTTCTTCGCCATGCAGACGATGCGGACCTGAGCGCATGATGGACTCTTCAACCCTGTCTCCCGGTTTCGCCGCGCCGGTCATCGACGCGCAGGTGACGTTCCGTGCGCTGTTGGACGCGATGGCGCATCCCGGCGCGGCGCATGCGGTCGCGCCGCTGTCGCCGCCCGCGCCGCTGAACCAGGCCGCCGCCGCCGCGCTGCTGACGCTGGTGGACCACGAAACGCGGGTGTGGATCGACCCGTCCGCCGCGGCCGCCGCACCCTGGATCGCCTTCCACACCGGCGCGCCGCGTGTGGCAGAGATGGCGCAGTGCGCGTTCGCCCTGGCGCTGACACTGCCGGACCTGGCCGCGCTGCCCGGCGGGTCGGACGAGGCGCCTGAGGCGTCGGCCACGGTGATCCTGCAAGTCGCCAGCCTGGACGGCGGGCGGCGCTACCGCCTGGCGGGTCCGGGCCTTCGCGTGCCGGAAACCATCGCCGTCGATGGGCTGCCGGCGGATTTCGCCGCGCTCTGGCGGGACAACCACCGCCTGTTCCCGCGCGGCGTCGACCTGGTCCTGTGCAGCGGCGACCGCCTGGCGGCCCTGCCGCGCAGCGTCAGCATCGAGGAGGTCTGAGCCATGGCTTATGTCGCCGTCAAAGGCGGGGAGCGCGCGATCGACAACGCGCATGCCTGGCTGCACGAGGAACGCCGCGGCGACGCCGCCACGCAAGCGGTCTCCGTCCGCCAGATCGAGACCCAGCTTGGCCGTGCGGTGGACCGCGCGATGGCGGAGGGATCGCTCTATGACCGGGAACTGGGAGCGCTGGCCGTCAAGCAGGCGCAAGGCGACCTGATCGAGGCCGCCTTCCTGCTGCGCGCCTATCGCACCACCTTGCCGCGCTTCGCCTACGCGCGGCCGGTCGAGACCGCGGCGATGCGGGTCGAGCGGCGGGTTTCGGCGATCTTCAAGGACCTGCCGGGCGGGCAGGTGCTGGGGCCGACCTACGATTACACGCATCGGCTGCTGGATTTCTCGCTGCTGGACGACGCTCCGCCGCCGCCCCGCGCTGTGCCGCCGGCCGAACACCGGCCGATGGCGCGGGTGCCGGACATCCTGGGGCAGGAGGGGCTGCTGGAAGGCGATGGGGCGGCCGACGGGGCGGTCGATGGGGACGAGCCGGTCGACCTGACGCGTGAGCCGCTGCGTTTCCCCGCCGGCCGCGATGCTCGGCTGCAAGCCCTGGCGCGGGGGGATGAAGGGTTCCTGCTGGGCCTCGGCTATTCCACCCAGCGCGGTTATGGCGGGTCGCATCCGTTCGCCGGCGAGATCCGCATGGGAGAGGTTTCGGTTGAAATCGAACCGGCGGAGCTTGGTTTCGCCATCGATATCGGCGACCTGGTGGTGACCGAGTGCCAGATGGTCAACCAGTTCAAAGGCTCGAAGACCGTCCCGCCGCAGTTCACGCGGGGCTATGGCCTGGTGTTCGGCTTCGGCGAGCGCAAGGCGATGTCGATGGCCTTGGTCGACCGCGCGATGCGGGCGCAGGAATTGGGCGAGGACGTCACCGCGCCGGCGCAGAACGTCGAGTTCGTGCTGTACCACTCGGACAACATCGAGGCGACCGGCTTCGTCGAGCATCTGAAGCTGCCGCATTACGTCGACTTCCAGAGCGAGTTGCAGAACGTCCGGCGCATGCGGTCCGCGAAGGCCGCGGAATCGGACCTGGCGGAGGCCGCCGAATGAAAGGTTACAATTTCGCCTATCTGGACGAGCAGACGAAGCGGATGATCCGCCGCGGCCTGCTGAAGGCGGTGGCGATCCCCGGCCACCAGGTGCCGTTCGGCTCCCGCGAGATGCCGCTGCCCTATGGCTGGGGCACCGGCGGCATCCAGGTGACGGCGTCCATCCTGGGACCGAACGACGTGCTGAAGGTGATCGACCAGGGGGCCGACGACACGACCAACGCCGTGTCGATCCGCCGCTTCTTCGCCAAGACGGCCGGGGTGAAGACGACGACCGAGACCGGGGAGGCGACGGTCATCCAGACCCGCCACCGTATCCCCGAGAAGGCCCTTCGTGCCGATCAGATCATCGTCTACCAGGTGCCGCAGCCGGAACCTTTGTTCCGTCTGGAACCAAGCCGTGTGGAGACGCGGCGCATGCACGGCCTGGCGGATTACGGATTGATGCATGTGAAACTGTATGAGGACATCGCCCGCTATGGGCAGATCTCCATCAGCTACGACTATCCGGTGATGGTGAACGAGCGTTACCTGATGTCGCCCAGCCCGATCCCGGCCTTCGACAATCCGAAGATGGACATGATGCCGGCGCTGCAGTTGTTCGGCGCGGGACGGGAGAAGCGCATCTATGCCATCCCGCCCTGGACGCGGGTGAAGTCGCTGGACTTCGAGGACCACCCGTTCCGCGCCATCAACGCGCCGCATGCCTGCGGCCTGTGCGGGGCGACGGACTCGTACCTGGATGAGGTCGTCACCGACGATCGCGGCGGGCGGCTGTTCGTCTGCTCCGACACCGATCACTGCGCCAGCCGCCGTGCCGAGGGCCATGTCGGCGCGGATGGGCTGCGGGAGGCAGCGGAATGAGCGACGAACCGACCCTGATCTCGGCCCGTGGCCTGAACCTGACCTTCGGCGCGATCGCCGCGCTGGCGGATGTGCAGATGGATTTGTGGCCGGGCGAGATGCTCGCGATCGTGGGCGAATCCGGATCGGGCAAGACCACGCTGCTGAACGTGCTGTCCGGACGGCTGGCGCCGGATGCGGGGACGGTCTGGTACCGCGATCCGGCGGGGCACCTGCACGACGTGCATGCCATGCCGGCGCCGGCCCTGCGCACGCTGCACCGCTCCGACTGGGGGTTCGTGCACCAGGACCCCAGGCAGAACCTGCGCATGACCGTCTCCGCCGGCGGCAATGTCGGTGAGCGCCTGATGGCTCAGGGCGCCAGGCACTACGGCGACATCCGCGCCGCGGCGCTGGACTGGCTGGCGCAGGTGGAGATCGACGCGAACCGGATCGACGACCTGCCCCGGACCTTTTCGGGCGGCATGCAACAGCGCTTGCAGATCGCGCGGACGCTGGTGACGCATCCGCGCCTGGTGTTCATGGACGAACCGACGGGCGGGCTGGATGTGTCCGTGCAGGCGCGGCTGCTGGACCTGATCCGCTCGCTGGTCGCGCGGCTGCGGATCGCGGTGGTGCTGGTGACGCACGACATCGCGGTGGCGCGGCTGCTGGCCCACCGGATCGCGGTGATGCAGCGCGGACGGATCGTGGAAACGGGGCTGACCGACCAGGTGCTGGACGATCCGCAGCATCCGTATACGCAACTGCTGGTCAGTTCGGTGTTGAATGCGTAGGCGAACAGGCCGCCAGGTGCGCCGACACGACGGGAGAGGAAGCATGAGCACGCCGCACGCAACCGACGCCGGAAGGCTGCCGCTGTGACCGCCATGCTGCAAACCATCGGTCTCGCCAAGACCTTCACCCTGCATCTGCGGGGCGGCCTGACCATGCCCGTACTCTCCGACATCGACCTTACCGTCAACGCCGGGGAATGCGTCGTGCTCTCCGGCCCCTCCGGCGCGGGGAAGTCGACGCTGCTGCGCAGCCTCTACGGCAACTACCGCGCCGCCGCCGGCCAGATCCTGGTCCGCCATCGCGGCCGGATGGTCGACATCGCCAGCGCCGATCCGCGCGCCATCCTGGACGTCCGGCATGAGACGCTGGGCTATGTCAGCCAGTTCCTGCGCGTCGTCCCCCGCGTCTCGGCCCTGGACGTGGCCGCCGAACCGCTGGTGATCCGTGGCGTCGGCCAGGACGAAGCCCGGGACCGCGCGCGGGCGCTGCTGCTGCAGCTCAACATCCCCGCCCGGCTGCACGGCATCCCGCCGGCGACGTTCTCGGGCGGCGAGCAGCAGCGCGTGAACCTCGCGCGCGGCTTCATCGCCGGTCATCCCATTCTTTTGCTCGACGAACCCACCGCTTCTTTGGATGCGGACAACCGAGCGGTCGTGATAGGCATGGTGCGGGATGCGAAAGCGCGCGGGACGGCGATCGTGGCGATCTGCCACGACGCCGATGTCCGCGACGCGATCGCCGACCGCCTGTTCACCATGACGCCGTATCAGGACGCGGTCGCCTCCGCCGCCTGACACCGCGCCGCCAGGGACGTTTCCAGGGGCATTTGATGACCCAGACGACGATTTTGACGAACGCGGTGCTGGTCCTGCCCGCGGAGACTCTGCTCGGCACCATCGTCCTGTGCGACGGCGCCATCGCCGAGGTCCAGCCAGGCCGGTCCCGGGCGGCCGGCGCGGTCGACCTGGACGGCGACACGCTGATGCCCGGCGTGGTCGACGTGCACACCGACAACCTGGAGCGACAGGTCCAGCCGCGCAGCATGGCGCGCTGGCCCTCGCGCTCGGCCATGGTCGCGCACGACGCGCAATGCGCCGCCGCCGGCGTCACCACCGTGCTGGACGCGCTCTGCCTGGGCGATCTGGGCTTCGACAAGGACCGGATCCAGACCTTCCGCGACGGCGTGACCGACCTCGACGCGCTGAACGGCACGGGGCTGCTGAAGGCCGATCATTTCCTGCACCTGCGGTGCGAGGTGCCGGCGGTCGACGTGCTGACGCTGCTGGAGCCGGTGGCCGACCACAAGCTGGTCCGCATGATCAGCCTGATGGACCACAGTCCCGGCGTCGGGCAGTACGCCGACCTGGACCACTATCGGAAGCTGCGCCGCAAGGACGGCCACGACGACGCCGCGATCGACCGGCGCATCCGGGAAATGCAGGCGCATCGGGAGAAATGGCGCACCCCCAACCGCACCGCGCTGCTGGACCGCGTCCGCGGCCTGCCGATCGTGCTCGCCAGCCATGACGACCGGACCGCGGAGGAGATCGCCGAGAACCTGGCCGACGGCATCCGCATCAGCGAATTCCCGGTGACGATGGAAGCGGCGCAGGCCGCGAAGCAGGCCGGCATGCGGGTGATCGCCGGCGCGCCGAACATCGTCCGCGGCGGCTCGCATTCCGGCAACGTCGCCGCGCGCGACCTGCTGGCAGCCGGCGCGGTGGATGCCTTCGCGTCCGACTACGTGCCGACCAGCTTGGTGGAGGCGGCGTTCCGCTGCGCCGACGACATCCCGCTGCCGGCGGCGGTGGCGATGGTATCGGACCATCCGGCACAGATGGCGGGCCTGCCGGACCGGGGCCGCCTGCAGGCCGGCATGCGCGCCGACCTGGCGCGCATCCGGGTCCACGAGGGCCTGCCCGTCGTCCGCCAGGTCTGGCGTGCGGGGGAGCGGGTGATCTGATGGCCCGCGTCGCGATCTACTACGCGCCGGCGGCCGACGACGCCCTGGCGAGGCTCAGCAGCGCCTGGCTGGGCCGAGACCCGGTCACCAACGCGCCGGTCCGCCAGCCCGATATCGACGGCATCGCCGAAGTCACCGCCGAACCGCGCCTTTACGGCTTCCACGCCACGCTGAAGCCGCCGATGCGCCTGGTCGAAGGCACCGACTGGCGCGACCTGATGGCCGCCGTCCGAGCGATGGCGGCGCGGATCGCACCGTTCGACCTGCCGCCGCTGGCGGTGCGGGACCTGCATGGCTTCCTCGCGCTGCGGGAAACGGAGGCTTCGGCGCCGCTGCAGGCGCTGGCGGATGCCTGCGTCGCCGAATTGGACGCTTTCCGCGCCCCGCCACCCGCCGAGGAACTGGCGCGCCGCCGCAAGGCCAGCCTGTCGGCGGAGCAGGACGCGATGCTGCTGCGCTGGGGCTATCCGTACGTGTTCGGGACGTGGTTCTTCCACATGACCCTGACCCGTCGCCTGTCGGCCGAGGAAAAGGCGCGGCTGGCGCCGGCGGCCGAAGCGTGGTTCGCGCCGGCCCTGGCGCAGCCGCGGCGGGTGCGGGACATCTGCGTGTTCACCCAGGCGGAGACGGGCGCCGCCTTCACCCTGGCCGAACGGGTCCGGCTGCGCGGCGGCGAGGCCTGATGTCCGCGCGGCGTCAGCCTGGCGTGATCCATTTGCGGCGGATCAACGCGGCACAAGGGCGTTGCGCTACACGCTGATGTCCGGCGCGTCGCCGGCAGGCGGAGAATGCGAATGTCCCAGACCGCGCGAACACAGCCCGGCGCCACGCCAGGCGAAACGACACCGCTGTCCGGACTGACCCAGGCGGAGGCCGCGGAACGGCTTAGGCGAGACGGACCCAACGCGTTGCCGCACGCGGGCACGCGGCGGCTCCCGGCCATCGTGCGGGACGTGCTGGCCGAACCGATGTTCGCCCTGCTGCTTGGGGCCGGCGTGATCTATTTCATGCTGGGAGATCGGCTGGAAGCGCTGTTGCTTCTGGCGTTCGCGTCTTTGTCCGTGGCGATCACCGTCATCCAGGAAGCGCGCAGCGAGCGGATCCTGGAAGCGCTGCGGGACCTGACGAGCCCGCGCGCCATGGTCGTTCGCGACGGCAAACGGGTGCGGATCGCCGGTCGGGACGTCGTATGCGGCGACATCGTCCATCTGGCGGAAGGCGATCGCGTTCCGGCGGATGCGGTGCTGCTCGAGACCTCCGAACTGCAAACCGATGAATCGCTGCTGACCGGCGAGTCGGTCCCGGTGCGCAAATGCCCCCTGGACTCCGGTTCCACGGCCGACACGAAACCTGGCGGCGACGATTCCCCCTATGTCTGGTCGGGCACGCTGGTGGTGCGCGGCCAAGGCACCGCCGAAGTCCGCGCCACCGGGTCTCGCAGCGAGATCGGGCGCATCGGCGAGGCGCTCCAGGCCATCGAACCCGCTCCGGCCAACCTGACCCGCCAGACCGCGCGCATCGTGCGCATCGCGGCGGTCGGCGGGTTGGCCTGCTGTCTCGCGGTGGTCATTTTGTTCGGATTGTTCCGCGGCTCATGGCTCAACGCCCTGTTGGCCGGGATCGCCCTGGGCATGTCGATGCTGCCCGAGGAATTCCCCCTCGTGCTGACGGTGTTCATGGTCATGGGCGCCTGGCGCATGTCGCAGGCCCGCGTGCTGACCCGCCGCGCCTCTGCGATCGAGGCCCTCGGCGAAGCGACGGCGCTGTGCACCGACAAGACCGGGACGCTCACCGAGAACCGCATGAGGGTCTCGGCCCTCCAGGCGGGGGACGAGACGCTGGCCGTCGGCGAGGGGACGGCGATCCCGCCGCCGTTCCGGCCGCTGGTGGCGACCGCGGCCCTGGCCAGCGCGCCGATCGCTTACGATCCGATGGACCAGGCCATGCACACGCTGGCCCATTCGTTGAACGAGGCCGCGCCGGACCTTGCCCTGGAACGCGTCTACGGACTGCGGCCCGACCTGTTCGCCGTGACCCAAGCCTGGCTCCGGCCGGGCACGAATGACGCCCGGATCGCCGCCAAGGGGGCGCCCGAGGCCATTGCCCGCTTGTGCCGCCTGGATCCGCCGGATCGCGACCGCATGATGCGCGCGGCCGACCGGTTCGGCGAGGACGGCATGCGCGTGCTTGGCGTCGCGGAAGCGGATTGGAGCGGGACGTTGCCCGATGACCCGTCGGCGTTTCCCTTTCGGCTGCTTGGTCTCGTGGGCCTCGCTGACCCCTTGCGCGGGACGGTGCCCGCGGCCATCGCCGATTGTCGCACCGCCGGTATCCGCGTGGCGATGATCACCGGCGACTATCCGGTCACGGCCCGTGCCATCGCCCGCCAGGCCGGGCTCGATGCCGGCTCGATCCTGGATGGCGCGACGATCGCGCAGATGGACGACGCCCGGTTGACCGAGGCCGTTCGGACGGTCGGCGTGTTCGCGCGGATCGCACCCGCGCAGAAGCTGCGCATCGTCCGGGCGTTGCAGGCGACGGGGCACCTGGTCGCCATGACGGGGGACGGCGTGAACGACGCGCCGTCGCTGAAAGCGGCGGATATCGGCATCGCGATGGGCGGGCGAGGAACCGATGTTGCGCGCGAGGCGGCTTCGCTGGTCCTGCTCGACGACGATTTCGGATCGATCGTCCGCACGATCCGGTTGGGCCGGCGCATCTACGACAATCTGCGCAAGGCAATGGCCTATATCGTCGCGATCCACGTCCCGGTCGCGGGTCTCGCGCTGCTTCCGCTCGTGACGGGCATGCCGCTGATTTTGGGTCCGATCCATATCGCGTTCCTGGAAATGGTGATCGACCCGGTCTGCTCCCTGGTCTTCGAGGCCGAAACCGAGGAGTCCGACATCATGCGGCGGCCTCCGCGTGCCGCCAACAGCCCGTTGTTCTCGCGCGCGCTCCTGGTATGGAGCCTGGTGCAAGGCACGATCGCCTTCGCCGCGCTCGCCGCGCTGTATACGATCGCCTTGCGCGACGGGTTGCCGGAGGACGATGCCAGGGCGCTCACGTTCGTTTCGTTGGTATTGGTCAATCTCGGCCTCGTCCTGGTCAACCGCAACTTCGGCACCTCGGCGCGCGACCTGCTCGGACGCCGCAACGTCGCCCTCGCATGGATCGTATCGGTCACGGTTTCGATCCTGGCGGCGGTCCTCGCCATCCCGTTGGCGCGGGACCTGTTCCGGTTCGGCATTCTCCACACGGACGACTTGACCCTGGTCGCCGCGGTGGTCCTCGGCGTCGTGGTCGTGCTGGAGCTGCTCAAGCGCCTTTGGCGTGCGCGGCTGATTGCCTGACGCCAATCTCGTTGCGATAGCAACCGGTGACCGCGGCCGATCACGCGGTCGAGACCAGGTTAGTTTCGTTTGCCAAAATACAAAGCGGGATCGGATGCCCGTACCCGAGCTTCGGGAAGTCCTAGTTCCCGCCTGACGATATTGGTGCCTTCGACCAGCGAGACGCACTTATAGTATGCGATCCGCCGGCTCAGCCCCTCGCGCCCGAACCCGCAATCCGTCGTGATCACCAGCCGCTCGGGCGGGATGAACTCCAGCGCGCGGCGGATCAGGTTGGCGACGTATTCGGGCGGCTCGACCACCGTGTTGCAGTGGTTGACGACGCCGATGCCGATCTTCTTGTCGGTCTTGTATTTCCCGAACAGCGCAAGGTCGCGGCCATCGCTGCTGGCGCATTCGAACGTGATGACATCGGCGTTCAGTTGCAAAAGATGCGGCATCGCCCGTTCGTAGCTCGGCACCTCCCAGTACACGCGCTGCTGGTTCGGGTTGCCCCAGCAGGTATGGACCCAAATCTCGGCATCCACGCCGACGAGTTGGCGGTTGAATGCCTCGGTCAGGAACTCCAGGTCGGCGTCGGTGGTGGCCGGTTGCAGGGACCGGCCGTGATGCGGCGGTTCCTCGACCTGGATCAGCGGGCATCCGGCGGCGGCAAGCTCGCGCAGCTCTGCATTCATGATGTCGCAGAGGTCGAGGATCATCGCCTTGTCGTCGGGATAGAACTCGTTCCAAAGCATGCTGGCCAGGGCAGGGGCGCAGATGGCGCCGAACTTCACGGGCCGGTCGGTCAGGCGCTGGGCGACCTGCCACAGCGCGGTGTATTCCCACGGGCCGCGCGTCAGCTTGTCGGCGACGATGCTGGGCTGGTAGGCCTCCTGCACCTCCCACAGGATCTTGCCGGGGCGCAAATCGTGCCGGCCCATCCAGCCGCGGGAGGTGTCGCGATGGCCGCTGATGCCGCCCAGCCGCTCGATCGGATAGAAGAACCAGGACTTGCCGCCGACCGCGAGGTCGAACCGGGTGTCGCCATCGGTCACGATGTCCAGGCCGGCGGATTCCTGGGCGTTGATGATGGCGGCAACGGCATCGAGGTATTGCTCGCGGAACAGGGATTCCCCCAGCGCGGCTTTGAACGACCGGCCGGACAGGCTCATGTCGAACCAAAGCGGCCGTGGGTAGGAGCCGGTGATGGCGGTCGGCAGGACCAGGTTGCCGGTGGTCTTCAGCATGGCGCTTTCTCCCTTTCCGCGTTGTGCCTTTCAGGAGGCCTTGTTGCCACCGATGCTTTCTACCACCTGGACCGGTTGTCAAATCAGGACGGGCGCACGGACAATGCGGGAGCAGCCGAAGACAGCCGGATGTCGTTTCAAGGAAGACCGATGCCCTTGCAGCCTGACCCGCGGCGACCGCGTGCTCGACCTCGGCTATGGATAGGCTTGGCGGTCGGCGGCGATGGACTTCTCCAGCACCGCCTTCTCCCATAGACTCAGTTCACGGGTTAAGGTTACGATCGAAACCACCGGAGATCGGTCCGGCCTGGTGCGCACGGACAAAGGTCCTGATCGGTGGCTCCCGGTGCAAGTCGAACAGGCGAAACCGGCGTGCATCAGCGTATCGCTTCGCTGTCGCCCAGCAGGCAGGGAAGCGTCATGACGATGATGTAAAGATCGAACCACACCGACTGGCGCTCGATATATTCGACGTCGAGCTCCACGCGGCGGCGCACGTCCTCCGCGGTGTGGATGGGGCCGCGCGAGCCGCAGACGGCGGCCCAGCCGGTCATGCCCGGTTTCATGCGGTGCCGCCAGGCGTATTCCGCCACCAGCTTTTCGGATTCGACGTCGCCCGTCCGCATCCCGATGGCGTGGGGGCGCGGGCCGACGATCGACATCTCTCCCTTCAGGACGTTGAAGATTTGCGGCAGCTCGTCGAGGCTCGATTTGCGGAGTATGCGTCCAACCCGGGTCACCCGCTTGTCGTCGCGCGCGACCTGCCGGGCAGCGGTGGGATCGGCGGCTTCATGGCGCATGGAGCGGAACTTCCACACCACGATCGCCTCGTTGTTCAAGCCGTGGCGGCGCTGGCGGAAGAAGACCGGTCCGCGGCTGTCCAGCTTCACGGCCACGGCGATGAGGGCCATGACGGGAAGCAGCGGGATCAGGGCCAGGGACGCAACGACCAGATCCTGCATGCGCTTGGCGAACAAGCGCGACTCGTCCTGGCCCGCGCCGGACAGTCGCGCCATCGGGGTCTCGGCCAGGCGCGACAGGGCGGCGGACTGTGCGGCCTCGCCCTCGAAGTCCAGGAACAAATAGATTTCGTTGGGAAGCACACGCAGCCGCTCGATCAGTTGGCGCACGCGACCTTGGGCGTGGGGCGGTACGGCGATCACCACCCGATCGACATAGGGCATGATCCGGTGGGTCAGCAGCGCCTCGGTGTCGCCCAGCACCGGCACCCCGGCGATGTCGGGGGGAGCCCGGTCCAGCCGATCGTCGAATATCCCCAGCACGGCCACCTGGCCGCTGACCTTGGCGCGCTCGACCAGCGTGCGGGCGTTCTGGGTCGCGCCGACGACCACGACGTTGGGGGTCAGCCGGCCGGCGGCGTGCCACGCTTTGACCCGCCGCCACCACAGGACTTGTGCCGTGATCACCGTCGCCGCGCTGATCGCGAACCAGATGCACGTGAACAGTACCACATCCGGGGATGGCTCCAGCACGGCCAGCAGGATGCCGGCGGCCAGGCCGCTGGCGACCAGGGCGGAGGCGACCCGTCCCAAAGCGCTCGACAGGTGCTCTACCCGGCCGATGCTGGCCGCCCGCGCCACGCGCAAGCCCCAGATCAGGCAGAGCACGCCGACCACCAGGGGCAGAACGGCGCCTACGGGCGCGCTCAGCAGGCCCGCGGGGTGGAAGGCCTTGGAGGCGCCTAGCGCCGCGGCCACGATGATGCCGATCTCGACGGCGCGCAGCATGCGCTGCAGGGACGCGGCTTCCTGGCGCGTCCGGGTGGATACCAGTTCCGCCGGGCGCATCGGGCCGCGGCGATCGCTTCTCGCGCCGGCTTGGTCGCCGGCGGCCGCCTCGGTGCCGGCGACAGGGGCGGCGGGCGGCGAAGCCATGTCGGCGCGCGCCGGCGCGGCGGTGCCTTCCACATCGGCGGAACGGGGCAAGCGTGTGGTCATGGCCGTCCTATAAGCCACACCTGATAGTAGTGGGCTGCACCGGCGTTCTACAACTTGCTCATGCTCCCAGCATCGGATTCCCGCGCGGGATCTCGAGATCGAACGGAAGCCCGCGTCGCGGGCGCCAGGCGCGCCGGGAACCTTGACGACTACCCAAGCCGTCCCCTCCAGCTCGGAATGCCGGCGAGAAAAGCGCCAGACCGCCCGTTAAGCGGCCAGCTTATCCGCCCGAATATCCTTGATGTCCCGGAACGTGATCCCCGGCGACATCTCCTCGGTCCGGCGCATCATGAAGGCCGAGGTCGCCAGGAACACCGGGTCGCCGTCCACGTCGTCCGCCATCGCGCTGCGATTGGCGGCGATGAACTTTTCCAGCACCGCTTTCTCGCCATAGATCCAGCGCGCCAGCGAGAACTGCGAGGTCTCGAACCCGATCGCCACGCCATACTCGGCACCGAGCCGCGCCTGCAGCACGTCGAGCTGCAGCGTGCCGACGACGCCCACCAGCGGCGCGGCGCCGTCCTGCGGGCGGAACAACTGCACCACGCCTTCCTCGGCCAGCTCCACCAGCGCCTGGCGCAGCTTCTTCGCTTTCATCGCGTCGTCCAGCCGCACGCGACGCAGGATTTCGGGGGCGAAATAGGGGACGCCGGTGAACTGGATGTCCTCGCCCTCGGTCAGCGTGTCGCCGATGCGCAGCGTGCCGTGGTTGGGGATGCCCACCACGTCGCCGGCAAAGGCCTCATCGGCAATCTCCCGTTCGCGGGCGAAGAAGAACTGCGGCGCGTGCAGCGGGATCAGCTTGCCGGTACGGACCTGCTTCAGCCGCATGCCGCGCACCAGCTTGCCGGAGCAGACGCGGGCGAAGGCGATGCGGTCGCGATGGTTCGGGTCCATGTTCGCCTGGATCTTGAACACCAGCGCGGTCAGCCCCGGCTCCGTCGCCTCGATCACCCGCTTGTCGGCAGGTTGCGCGCGCGGCCGGGGTCCGTACTCGACCAGCCCGTCGAGCAGGTCGTTGACGCCGATGTCCTTGATGGCGCTGCCGAAATAAACCGGCGTCAGGTGCCCGGCGTTGAAGCTGTCCAGGTCGAACTCGGGCAGCGCCGCGCGCGCCAGGTCGATCTCCTCGGCCATGGTCTGCATGCGCGGATCGGACTGCGGCAGGTCCTTGATCATATGCATGTCGCGCTTGCGCAGGTCGTACGTCCCAGCGAAATCCGCGGCGCGGCCGATCGGCCAGGTCGCGGGGGTGGTGTCCAGCGCCAGGGTGGAGGCGATCTCATCCAGCAATTCGAACGGGTCGCGGGCCTCGCGGTCCATCTTGTTGATGAAGGTGACGATCGGGATGTCGCGCAGGCGGCAGATCTCGAACAGCTTGCGGGTCCGGGCCTCGATGCCCTTGGCGGCGTCGATGACCATGACGGCGGAGTCGACGGCCGTCAGGGTGCGGTAGGTGTCCTCCGAGAAGTCCTCGTGGCCCGGCGTGTCCAGCAGGTTGAACACGCAGTCGCGGTATTCGAAGGTCATGACCGATGTGACGACGGAGATGCCGCGGTCGCGCTCGATCCCCATCCAGTCGGACCGGGTGCGGCGGCGTTCGCCCTTGGCGCGGACGTTGCCGGCAAGCTGGATGGCCCCACCGGCACGCAGCAGGTGTTCGGTCAGCGTGGTCTTGCCGGCGTCGGGGTGGGAAATGATGGCGAAGGTGCGCCGGCGGGCGATTTCGGAAGCGGGATCGGAGGGCATGGCGGGCTTATATAGGAACGATGCTGGGGATAAACCCGGATTTCCGTCAGTCCCCGGGGGGCCGAAAGCGAGCGGGGGCAAGGGCCGGCCCTTGCGCCCTCGTCACGACCGGCCTTGTGCCGGTCATCCACGGGTTTAACCCATTGATATCGCTGAAGCCATGAATGGCCGGGACAAGCCCGGCCATGGCGGGGATCACCCGGGCGGCGACGGCGCGCCCCGTCAATCCCGGGTCAACTCCAGGTACCCAAGCCCGTTCACCACCGCCGACCAGCCCGGTCCGATCAGGGTCGACGTCTCGTCCTCCGCCACGATCGCCGGGCCGCGGACCGTGATCCACGGCTCCAGCGCCGAACGGTCGTGGATGCCCCATTCCGCGACCTCGCCGGTCGTGGTGTCGCGCACCAGTTGGGTGCGGGCCGGCACCGCCTCGCGCTCGAACAGGCTTTCGTCGCGCGTCGCCGGGCGGATGTCCTCGGCTACCGTGGTGACGACGACCGCGTAGCTCATGATCTCGATGTCCGATCCCGGCACCGGGCGGTCGAACAGCCGCGTGTATTCCGCGTCGTAGCGCTCCCGGATCACCGCCACGTCGTCGGCGCCCAGCACCGAGGCGGGCAGGGGGACGGCGATCTCGTGGCCCTGGCCGACATAGCGCATATAGGCGGTGCGGGTTTCGACCGTCGGGGCGCCGAAGCTGCCCAGGCGGACGGCTTCCTCGGCCTCCCGCCGCATGTCGTCCAGCAGGCCGTTCACGGCGGCAACGTCGAAGGTCGACAGGCGCTGGTACAGGCTGCGCACGACCTCATAGCCCACGGGTGCGCGCAGGAAGCCGATGGCGCTGCCCACGCCGGCGCCGGAGGGCACCAGCACGCGGGAGATGCCGACCTTCTCCGCCACCCGGCAGGCATGCACGGGACCGCCGCCGCCGAAGGCGATCAGGGTGCGGCCGTCATAGGTCTTGCCGGATTCGATCGCATGCACGCGGGCGGCGTTGGCCATGTTCTCGTCGACCATCTCGACCACGCCCAGCGCCGCCATCTCGGCGGTCAGGCCCAGTTTTGCCCCGACATCGGCCATCAGCGCGTCATGCGCGGCGCCGACATCCAGCTTGATCGATCCGCCGGCGAAGCGCGTCGGATCGTAGCGGCCCAGCGAGAGGTTCGCGTCGGTGACGGCCGGGTGCCGGCCGCCATGGGCATAACAGGCCGGCCCGGGATCGGCGCCCGCGCTCTCCGGCCCGACGCCGATGCGGCCCATGCTGTCGACATGCGCCAGCGATCCGCCGCCGGCGCCGATCTCCACCATCTCGATGACCGGGATGCGCAGCGGCAGGCCGGACCCCTTCCGGAAGCGGCCGACGCGCGCGACCTCGAACGTGCGGGCGGTCTGCGGCTTGTAGCCGTCGATCAGGCAGATCTTCGCCGTGGTGCCGCCCATGTCGAAGGACAGCACGTTCTCCAGCCCGCATTCGCGCGCGATATGGGCCGAGAAGATCGCGCCGCCGGCCGGCCCGCTCTCGACCAGGCGGATGGGGAAGCGGCAGGCCGTCTCGATCGTCGTCAGCCCGCCGCCGGACATCATCAGGAACAGCGGGCAGGTGGCACCCGCCTTGCGCAGGTCGGCTTCCAGCAGCCGGAGGTAGCGCGCCATCATCGGCTGCACATAGGCGTTGGCGACGGTGGTGGAGAACCGCTCCCACTCCCGCATCTCGGGCGAGACGTCCGAGGACAGCGAGATCGGGACGTTCGGCAGCGCCTCCCGCAGCAAAGCCTGGACACGGCGTTCATGCGCGGGATTGACGAAGGCATGCAGCAGGCCGATCGCGATGCTCTCCACCTTCTCCCGCTGCAGCACGGGCACCAGCGCTCGGACCGCCGCCTCGTCCAGCGGGCGCAGGACCTTGCCGGTGTTGTCCAGCCGTTCCGGCACCGTCAGGCGCAGATGGCGCGGCACCAGCGGTTCGGGCAGCACGATGTTCAGGTCGTACTGGTCGTAACGACTTTCGTTGCCCATCGCGATCACGTCGCGGAAGCCCTCGGTGGTGATCAGCGCGGTGCGGGCGCCCTTGCGCTCGATCACCGCGTTGGTCGCCAGCGTGGTGCCGTGGATGATCAGCGCGATGTCGCCGGGCGCGACGCCGGACGCCTGGGTGATCGCCTTGACGCCTGTCATGACACCCTGTTCCGGCGCCGAGGGAGTCGTCAGGACCTTCGTCGTGGTGCGCCTGCCGTCATGCTCCAGCGCCAGGTCGGTGAACGTGCCGCCGATATCGACAGCCAGACGGGCAGACTTCATCCAGGGAACCTCACACGGCGCAATAACCGCGCAGTCATCCCATGGCCGGCGGGTGATGGCAACCGTGTTGGCGCGGGGCTGCCCTACCGGTACAGCGGCTCGTTCTGCAGGCTGGCGTAGAGCGGGCTGACCTGTTCGGCATAGCCGTTGAACAGCAGGGTCGGCACCCGCTCATCCGAACCCAGCAGGCGTTCCGTCGCCTGGCTCCAGCGCGGGTGGGGAACCGCGGGGTTCACGTTGGCCCAGAACCCGTATTCCGAGGATTGGAGCTGCTGCCAGAACGTCGCCGGCTGCTTGTCGGTCAGGGTGATCTTGACGATCGCCTTGGCCGACTTGAAGCCGTATTTCCACGGCAGCGCGACGCGCAGCGGTCCGCCGTTCTGCGGCGGCACGGGCTTGCCGTACATCCCGGTGACCATGAAGGTCAGGTCGTGCCCGGCCTCGGCGATCGTCAGGCCTTCGGTATACGGCCAGGGGTAGAACGGCGCGCCCAGGCCGTCCATCACCTTGTCGTCCTCGACGGTCTGGAACCCGACATATTTGGCGCTGCCCAGCGGTTCGGCCAGCGCCAGCAGGGCGGAGAGCTGGAAGCCCGTCCAGGGGACGGTCATCGCCCAGGCCTCCACACAGCGATGGCGGTAGATCCGTTCCTCCTGCGGGATGGTCTTCAGGATCGTATCGATATCGATCGTCTGCGGCTTCTGCACCATGCCTTCGATGCGCACCGTCCAGGGACGTTGCGGCAGCTTCTGCGCCTCGCGCCAGACCGACTTGCTGTCGTTGAATTCGTAATAATTGTTGTAGGTCGTCGCCCATTTCTCGTCGGTCAGCGGTCGTCCCGGCGGCGGCACCTTGACGACGTCCGCCCGCGCCCGCCGGGGGACGGCCAGCCCGGGCGCCAGGACCGCCGCCGCGGACCCGGCCAGCACCGCGCGGCGTCCGGTCACGGTATCGCCGCCGGCGCGGCGACCCATCGCGACGTGTTCGGGCGTCACCCGGCTCTCGGGGATTTCCCAGCCACGCCGGCGGACGATGTGCATCTGTCTCTCCCATTCGTTCCCGATCGTCCCCGGATGGAGAACGACCCGTGTGCCCTGATATGAACCCGGGCGGCGAAATGCCAGGTTACATTTTGCCAATCCCATCCGTTTATTCGCCGGTTCCGCGGCGGGGTTACACTGGTTACGCGCCGGGAAAGAACACGCTCGACGGCTCGTCGCGGAAGGCCCAGTCGCGGTGCAGGTGCGCGACCATGGCCTCGACATGCGGCGCGGAGGCGCAGAGCTGCTCGAAATGACCCTCGGCCAGCGTCAGGCCGGCGCGCTTGCAGATCGCGGCGATCTCATCGCGGCGGGCTTGCGGGATGTCGGCCTTGGCGGGGGCCGGGACGGGCGGCTGCGCCAAGGGGGCCGCGCCGGGCTGGATCACGGGACGGCGGGTCTTCCAGTTCGTCGCCGCTTCATAGGCCTGGGCGACGCGCAGCACGACCGGGTCGGCGAACGGGCGGCCGACGATCTGCATCGACAGCGGCAGCCCGTCGTCGGTGAAGCCGATGCACTGCACCAGCGCCGGACCGCCGGTGCAGTTGAACGGGGCAGTGATGTTGGTCCCGGTCCAGAAGTTCAGCGTCCGCCAGGCGTCCAGCCGTCCCGCCGGACCGGGGCCGGCGGTGACCAGCACGTCGTACGTCTCGTAGAGCGGTGCCATCTCGGCGATCATCCGCCGCCGCTGGCGCGACGCCTGCATGTAATCCGCCCCGCCGATCAGCAGCGCGCCCAGCGCGCGGCCCAGGAAGTCCGCGCCGAAATCGTTCGCCCGCTGCCGCAGCACCGGTTCGTGCACGCTGAACAGCTCCGATTCCGCCTGGGTGATCTTCACCGCATGATAATCGTGCGCCGAACGGATCCGAGCGTCCTCCAGTTCGGCGCCGAGGCCGCGAAGGACGCCGTATGCGGCTTCCAGCGCGGTTTTCAGGGAATCGGCGACCTTGATGTCTTCCTCGTACAAATGGCGCAGGACGCCGATACGCATGCCCTTGATGCCGGCGAACAGCTCCGCGCCGAAATCCTCGACCGGATAGGGGGCGCTGGCCGGGTCCTTGGGGTCGTGGCCGGCGATGGCCTGCAGCATCATCGCGCAGTCCTCCACCGTCCAGGTGATCGGGCCGGCGTGGTCGTAGCTGAAGCTGTTGGTATAGACGCCCGACCGGCTGACCAGGCCATAGGTCGGCTTCAGCCCCACCAGCCCGCACAGCGCCGCCGGATTGCGGATCGACCCGCCGGTGTCCGATCCCAGCGATCCGGCCGCCAGCCCTGCGGCGATCGCCGCACCCGACCCGCTGGAGGACCCGCCGGTCACGTGCTCCAGCTTCCAGGGGTTGCGCGCCGCCGGCCAGGGCAGGTCGAAGGACGGGCCGCCATGGGCGAACTCATGCGTCGCGAGCTTCCCCAGCAGTACCGCCCCGTGCTCGTAAAGCTTTGATACCGTCGTCGCATCGAAATCGGGCACGTAATCGGCACGCGTCTTCGAATGGCAGGTCGTGCGGATGCCGGCGGTGCAATAGATGTCCTTCAGCGCCACCGGAATGCCGTGCAGCGGCCCGCGCCAGTTGCCGGTGGCGATCTCCGCCTCCGCGGCCCGCGCCTGCTGGAGCGCGTGGTCGGCGGTGACGGTGATATAGGCATGGAGCTGGGCGTCCACCGCCTCGATGCGGCTGAGATAGGCCTTGGTCAGCTCGACGGGGGAGAGCTTGCGCTCCTGGATCAGCCGGGAGGCCTCGGTGATGGTGATGAAATGGAGGTCGCTGCTGCTGGGGATGGACGAATCGCTCATGGCATGGCCTTTCCTGGCTAGTCGGACCGCGCAGACGTCTCCTGTCATGCCGCAAAAGGGGCTTTATGGGCGGCCGCCGGGGTGGGCATCCGCGGACGTGGAGTTTCGCCATTCCCGCCGGTGGCGCAAGGTCACAATCCGCCGTTCGCGATGGGAACCGGACCGCTCGGCGCATAAATAGGGATGGACGACCATCATCAGGGAAGGGGCTTCGGTGCGGCGAGAGACTATCACGATGATCTGGGTGGGCGGGGCCGTGCTGGCGGTCCTGCTCTACGTGATCGGCCCGGACCAGTTCCTGAACGCCTGCGCGCGCTTCTTCGATGCGCTCGACGCGGCGTTCCGCCATCTCGCGTTCATCCTGGGTGCGCAGGCCTATAACGTGGCCAGGGCGCTGGCGATCGCCTTCTACGTGGTCTTCGGGATCCTGGCGTTCCTTTCGGCGCAGCGGGGGCGGGGCGGGATCGGCGGATTGATCGTGATGACGATCGTCCTGCTGCTGCTGGTCTGGCGGCCTTATTCCGATCCCGCGCCGATCAGCCACTGGATCGTTGCGCTCGCGCTGGTGCTGGTGGGGGCGGCGACGATGACACAGCGGCTGACGGCGGTGCCGCGCCGGCCGCCGCCGTTTCCGCCCAACGGGACGTCAGGCGGGGCGCCCAACGGGACGTCAGGCGGGGCGCCTTGACCCAGGAGCCCGCCAGCCGCGCGCAGTGGGTCGCGCGCATCGCCCTGGGGCTGCTTCTGCTGGCGGCGGGTTTCTGGACGCTGCACCGCTATATCCCGGCGCTGCTCTGGGCTGCGATCCTTGGGATCGCCGTCTGGCCGCTGTACCAGCGGGCCGTCCGCCGCTGGCCGCCGGGGCAGCACAACATCGTGCTGCCGGGCGTCTTCACCCTGATCATCGGCCTGATCTTCGCGGTGCCCCTGATCGCCGTCGCCTGGGAAGTCATCCGCGAAATCCACAGCATCTACGCCGCCATCGACCAGGCGCGGACCCAAGGCATCCCGGCGCCGGAGTTCCTGTCCCGCCTGCCGGCCGGTTCACGCGTCGTGACGACGTGGTGGAACGACAACCTGGGCAGTCCCGAAGCTGCTTCCGCCCTGCTGCGCCGCGCCCGGACATCCGATCTGGTGGCCAACGGGCGTGAACTCGGCGCCGACGTTGCCCATCGCGTCGTGCTGTTCGGCTTCATGCTGCTGACCCTGTTCTTCCTGCTGCGCGACGGGGAGCGGCTGGTGGCGCAGTTGCGGCGTGCGAGCGTGCGGGCGTTCGGCCCGACGGGGGAACGGGTGGGGCGGCAGATCATCGCCTCGGTCCACGGCACCGTCGACGGGCTGGTTCTGGTGGGCCTGGGCGAGGGCCTGATCCTGGGCGCGGCGTATGTGCTCGCAGACGTGCCGCATCCGGCGCTGTTCGGGCTGTTGACGGCGGTGGCGGCGATGGTGCCGTTCGGCGTCGCGGTCGCGTTCGGCCTCGCCGCCGTGCTGCTGGCCGTCAAGGGCAGCGTGGTGTCCGCCGGCGTGATCGTCGCGCTGGGCGCGGTCGTGTCGTTCGTCGCCGACCATTTCATCCGCCCCGTCCTGATCGGCGGCACCACGCGCCTGCCGTTCCTGTGGGTGCTGCTGGGCATCCTGGGCGGCGTCGAGACCTGGGGGCTGATGGGCCTGTTCCTGGGCCCGGCGATCATGGCGGCGCTGATCCTGCTCTGGCGCGAATGGTGCGCGCCGCCCGACGTATCCACGCCCGACGTGTCCACGCCCGACGTATCCACGCCCGACCTGTCGACCCCCGACGTGTCCATGCCCGGGGCGTCCGCGCCGAAAGGGCCTTGAACCCCGTTCGTCACGGTTTACCATCCGTGACAAGCAGGGGGAGAAACAATCGTGCAGCATCTGTATCGACGCAGCGTCCTGGCGGGATCGCTGGCGTTCGTGGCGGCAGCCCGCCAGGCGGGTGCCGAGGCGCCGGTCAAGGTCGGCGTGCTGACGGACATGACAGGCGTCTATTCGGACAGCATCGGTCCCGGATCGGTCGTCGCCGCCCAGCTCGCCGCCGAGGACGTGGGCGGGAAAGTGCTGGGCCGGCCGATCGAGATCCTGTCCGCCGACAACCAGAACAAGGCGGATATCGGGTCGGCGATCGCGCGCCAGTGGTACGACCGGGACGGGGTGGGGCTGATCGTCGGCCTGGACAACTCGGCCGTCGCCCTGGCGGTGGAGCGGGACGCGCGGGACCGCAACGGCGTCGTCATCGCGATCGCGGTCAGCACGAATGATTTCACCGGAAAGAACTGCGCGCCGACGGCGATGTCGTGGAACTACGACAGCTACGCCCTGACCCACGGCGTCGCGCGCACCCTGGTCGCTCGGGGCTTGGACACCTGGTTCTTCATCAGCGTCGATTTCGCGTTCGGCGTGGCACTTGAAACGAGTGCGTCCCAGGCGGTGCGTCAGGCGGGCGGCAAGGTGCTGGGTTCGGTCAAGCACCCGATCGATGCCGGCGATTTCAGCTCGTTCCTGATCGCGGCGAAAGCGTCGGGGGCCAAGGTCATCGCGCTGGCGAACGGCGGCGGCGACATGACGAACGCGGTGAAGCAGGCGAACGAGTTCGGCATCGTGCAGGGTGGCCAGACCATGGTGCCGCTGCTGTGCAACATCGCCGACGTGCACAGCCTGGGGCTTCAGGTCGCGCAGGGCATTACCCTGATGACGGCGTTCAGTTGGAACCGGACCGAAGAATCGCGGGCCTGGTCGAAACGGTTCTTCGCGCGGCGGCAAAGGATGCCGACGATGTCGCAGGCCGCGACCTACTCCGCCACGCTGCACTATCTGCGCGCCGTCGCCGCGGCCGGGACGACGGATAGCCTGGCGGTGGTGGCGAAGATGAAGGCGATGCCGATACACGACATGTTCGCCGCGCACGGAACGATCCGCGCGGACGGGCGGATGCTGCACGACATGTACCTGGTGCGGATCAAGACGCCGGCGGAGTCGAAAGGGCCGTGGGACTACGAGCAGGTGCTGCAGACCGTTCCGGGGGACGTGGCGTTCCAGCCGGTGAACGAGGTCGGGTGCCCGCTGGTGGGGAAGACGTGAGGGCTGACAGGGCAGGCGGGGTCAAGCGATCGATCCTGATCCCCCACCGCGCCCCGTCGATCACGACGCCGCCAGGTTCTCCCGCAGCGTCCGTCCCTCGTACGCCGTCCGCATCCGTCCCCGCCGTTGCAGCGCCGGCACCAGCATCGTGGTGATGTTCTGCAGCACGGCCCGGTGTCCGGCCTGGGAGTGTCCCAGCATGAACCCGCCGCGGGAGCCGGTGGCTTCGAACATCTCCTCCAGGTAGTCGGCGATCTGCACCGGCGTGCCGGCCTTGGTGGACGCGTAACCGGTCGCTGCGTGCAGTCCGTGGCGGAAGAACTCGTCGCGGGAGATTTCCATGTCCTCGCCGTATTGTTCCGCCAGCAGTCCGACGAAGCCGACCGGCGACGCGTTCGCCGCCACGATCCTTTGGTTCAACGCCCGCAACGAAAAACGGGGCGGCAGCGTCGACATGTCGAAGCCGGTGTTGTGCGACAGCCAGGCGCCGACCGCCTCCATCGGCACGTCCGCGATCAGCCGTTCCTTCAGGCGCAGCGCCTCGGCCTCGGTTTCCGCCACGATCACCTTGGTGGCCCAAAGAATGCCGACCTGTTGCGGGTCGCGCCCTTCCGCCCGCAGCGCCTCATCCAGCTTGACCCGCTGTTCGGCCATCAGCGCCAGCCCTTTGCCGGCGCCGAACACATGGTCCACGAACCTGGCCGAGGCGCGGACGCCGCGCGGCGAGCCGCCCGCCTGGACCAGCACCGGGCGGCCTTGCGGGGAAGGCGGGACGCTCAGCGGTCCTTTCACCTTGAAGAACCGGCCGACATGGTTGATCGGCCGCACCTTCGCCGGATCGGCGACGATCCCGCTCACCGGGTCCCAGACGAAGGCGTCCGGATCGACGCTGGCCCACAGCTTCTTGCAGACGTCGACGAACTCCTCCATCCGATCGTAGCGTTCGCCATGCTCGACCAGCTCGTCGTATCCGTAATTCTGGAAATCGGCCTTGCGCTGGGAGGTGATGACGTTGAACGCGATGCGTCCGTTGGTGACGTGATCGAGCGCGTTCAAAAGCCGAGCGGTGTAGTAGGGATGCATGAAGGTGGAGGCGTAGGTGAGGCCGAAGCCGACATGGCTCGTCACCCGCGACATCGCGGTGATCCAGGGGCTCATGTCCATGCGCGGCCAGGCGACGCCGCGGCGCACGGCGGCGTCGATCCGGCCCTCCCACGTGTTGGGGATGCCGGTGCTGTCGCCGAAGAAGATCAGGTCGAACAGGCCACGCTCGCAGATGCGGGCGACGTCCTCGAACAAACCGATATCGGGATAGAAACGATTGACCCAGGAGGTCGGCTGGCGCCAGTCGGTTTCCACTTGCGTCCAGGAAAAGTCGAGCGCCAGATGCATGCGCGGTTTCGTGGCCATGGTCCGCTTCCCTCGCTTTGCTCGTCTGCCGGCAAAGCAAGCCGCGTGCCGGCGGCCATGACAAGAGCGGAGGCATGCCAGGATGACGCCGACACCCTTCACCCTGTCCGTTCCGGACGACGCGATCGCCGATCTGCGGGCGCGCCTGGGACGCACACGGTTCCCCGACCAGGCCCCGGACGCGCCTTGGACCTATGGCGCCGACCTTGGATACATGAAGGCCCTGGTGGACGACTGGCGCGACCGCTTCGACTGGCGCGCGCAGGAGGCGGCGTTGAACGCCTGGCCGCAGTTCAAGGTGCGGATGCCGGATGTCGACCTGCATTACATCAGGGCCGAAGGCAAAGGCCCGTCACCGATGCCGCTGCTGCTGATGCATGGCTGGCCCGGATCGATCTTCGAGTTCATCGACATCCTTCCCCGCCTGACCGACCCCGCTCGGTTTGGCGGCGACCCGTCCGATGCCTTCACCGTCATCGCGCCGTCGCTGCCCGGTTATGGGCTGTCCTTCACGCCCGGACAGAAACGTTTCAGCATCGAGGACATCGCCGCCTGCTTCGCATCGCTGATGGTCGATGTCCTGGGCTATGAGCGCTACGGCGCGCAGGGCGGGGACTATGGCGCCTTCACCGCCTCGCGCCTGGGCTACGCGCATCCGCGGAACCTGATCGGCATCCATATCAACATGATCACGATCCGGCGCGACCTGCCGCCGCCGCCCAACCCGACCGAGGAGGAGGCCCGCTATTTCGAGGAACTCGCGGCGTGGACGCGGGAAGAGACGGCGTATCAGGCGATCCAGGGCACCAAGCCGCAGACCCTGGCCTACGGCCTGACGGATTCCCCCGCCGGCCTGGCCGCGTGGATCGCCGAGAAGTTCCGCACCTGGACCGACAATGACGGCACGATCGAGTCCGCGGTCAGCCGGGACCATATGCTGGCCGACATCTCGCTTTATTGGTTCACCGGCGCGATCGGTTCGTCGTTCTGGCCCTATTACGCGCGGCTGCACGCGGGCTGGCCGATCCCCACCGAGGGGCAGATCCACGTGCCCACCGGCTACTGCGCCTTTCCCAAGGAGATCATCCGCCCGCCGCGTTCGCTGGCGGAAGCAACGTACAAGAACATCCGGCGCTGGACGCCCATGCCGAAAGGCGGGCACTTCGCCGCGATGGAACAGCCCGAGGCGCTGGCACGCGAAATCCAAGCGTTTTTTAGACCGTTACGCAACGGTTAGGCCGATCCGGGACCAGAATGATATTGACGTACGGCAATTCGGATCGGATACAGAACCGATCCGGACCAGGGGAAACGTCATGAAGTTTACATTCCGGCTTCCGATCGGCTTCGTTGCGGGCTTGTTGCTTGGATCAACGGGCGCCATGGCCCAGACCGCGGCGTTCAGTTGCCCGAAGCCGGGGACGGTAGAGCAGCGAGGCAGCTACACGTCAAAGTATACCGGCACGTCGCCAGGCGATCCCTTTGTCTGCGTCGGCACCAATTCGTTCGATAAGCCATTCGGCCGATTGTTCAATTGGTATGGACCGATCTACTCAAAAACGCCCAATCTGCGACAGGGCATGCTCGACCTCATCTCCGGCAGGCAGACGCATGTCAGTTTCACGTTCGAGGAAGGGTCAACCGAGAACTGGACGTTCCTGCGCCGGGAGGATGTGACGATCGCGGGCAGGGCCGTCCACGCGATGGTCTTTGATCACGAGCGGCAGCGTTTCCCAAGCTCACGCCATCCGTTCCATGGCCGTTACACGCAATGGTTGGATCCGGTGAACGGGCTTTGGGTGAAATCGGTCCTGACCGCCTCGGATGGCGAAATCGCCATGGAGGCAAAGCCCTATCAGGATACGTTGATTACGATTCCATGAAGGGCGGCCGATCGGACAGTCCCGGCTGGCGTCAGGTTCGACCCCTCGCCGGCGTCATCGCGCTTGTGCCACGCGACATCCGGTGAAGGGGCCAAAGTCGTATCATGACCGGCGCAAGGCCGGCCATGACACGAATCCTCTCGGTCAGAACTTCGAGACCCGCGTCTCCTTCGCGGTGATGAACTCCAGCAGCGCCGGCTTGCCCTGCTTCGTCTGCTCGATCCCCCGCTGGATCGCGGCCTTGATGTCCCCGGGCTGCGTCACCCGTTCGCCATACCCGCCGAACGCCTTCGCCATGTCGGCGTAGTTGCCGGAGATGTCGGTCGACCGGTATTTCTCCGTCGAGATCGGCATGACCTTCAACTCGATCGCCATGGAGAAATTGTTCAGCAGGATCGACAGGATGGGGATGCGCTCGCGCACCGCCGTCTCGAAGTCCATGCCGGTGAAGCCGATCGCCGCGTCGCCCCACAGGTTGATGCACAGCTTGTCCGGCTTCGCCAGCTTCGCCCCCATCGCCAGCCCCAGCCCCATGCCAAGCTGGGTCGTCTTGCCCCAGCCGATATAGGACAGCGGTTCGGTCGACACCCAGAACGGCGAGATCTGGTCGCGCGGGCTGCCCGCGTCATGGGTGATGATCGTGTTCTTGATGTCCACCGTGTGCATCAGTTCATAGATGACGCGATACGGTGACAGCGGCGCGTCGTTGGAGTTCAGCAGCGGCCGCCACTGCTCCATCCACTCCTCGCGGACCTTGGTGATCTCCGCCACCACGGAAGACGCGTCGCGGTTCGACTTGATCGTCTGCTTCAGCGCGCCGATCAGCGCCTGCAGCGTCAGCTTGGCATCGCCCACCAGCCCGACGGTGCTGACCACGTCCTTGTTCAGGTGATCGGGGTCCAGCGTCGCATGGACGAACTTCTTCTTCGGGAACTTGATGCCGAAATTGGTCTCGGTGAAGGAGCAGCCGATGCCGATGATCAGGTCGGCGTTCTGCACGAAATGGTGGACGGGCTTCGGCACCGCGTTGCCGCCCGATCCCAGCGACAGCGGATGGTTCTCGGGGAAGGAGGACTTGCCGCCCAGGCTGGTCGTCACCGGCGCGCCCAGCAGTTCGGCGAACTGCTTCAGTTCCGCCCAGGCTTCCGACCAGTGGACCCCGGTGCCGGCGTAGATCACCGGGCGCTTCGCCGCCAGGATCGCCTCGGCCGCCTTGCTGACGTCGGCGGGGTCGGGCGCGGTCTTGTGGACGCCGACCGGGGTGTAGTCCAGGTCGCCGATCTCCTCGTTCCAGATATCGGTCGGGATCTCCACGATCGCCGGGCCGCTGCGCCCGTTGCGGATCGCGCTGATCGCGCGACGCATGATGTTGCTGATCTCGTTCGGCAGCATCACGTATTCGGCGCGCTTGGCGATGCTGCGCATCTCCCGCACCGCGCTGTAGTTGGGATCGATGCCGGCCAGCCGGCGCGGATAGCCCTGCGGGATGACCAGCAGCGGCACGGACTCGGCATAGGCCTGCGCGACGCCGCCATAGGCGTTCTCGGTCCCCGGCCCGTGCTGCATGCAGAACGCGCCCACCTTGCGGCCGGAGGTGACGCGGCTGATCGCGTCCGCCATGTGCAGGCCGATGCGTTCCTGGCGCACGATGATCGGACGGATGTCCGCCGCCGCGGCGAATTCCAGCAGGTGGTTGACCGGGTAGCCGCAGAGGATCTCGATCCCCTCGCGCTTCATGATCTCGGCGACGGCTTGTCCGACTTTCATATGTTCCCTCCTGTGTCGCGTTCCGCCGGAAACGCTAGGGCAGGGCAGGCGGGATGGCAAATGCACCTGCCGCCGCCGGCCTTGTCAACGACCTCGCCGACCGCCGCCTCTCATCCGGCGAACTGCTCGGCGCCGCCATTGTTCGGATCGAGGCCCTGGACCCGCGCAACAAACCCGTTGTCGCGGCAACGCCTTCTGGCGCGGACGGCCGCGGATGCCCTGGCGACCGAGGATCGCAGCCTGCCCGCCGCCCGTCTGCGCGGCCTGGTCATGAGCCACCCCGCCTGGATCGAAACCAGCCGGTTGCGGGGCCGGTTGCGGGTGCGCTGGCAGGCGCTGTTCCGGGACATCGATCTCCTGCTCTGCCCGCCGATGCCGACCGTTGCGTTTCCCCACGACCATTCGCCCTGGACCTCCCGCACGCTCGCCATAGACGGCAAGACGGTTCCGTATGAGAACCAGATCGCCTGGTCCGCGCCGGCCACGCTGTGCGGCCTGCCGGCAACCGTTGCGCCGATCGCGCGTTCGGGGGATGGACTGCCGATCGGCGTGCAGATCGTCGGCGGCTATCTGCAGGACCTGACGACGATCGCGTTCGCTGGCCTGCTGGAGCAGGCGTTCGGCGGGCTCGGTGCGCCGCCGAACCTTGGATGATCGCCGTCGGCTGGGTTGGAGGAAGCTAGTTCTTGCGTGTCATCGGTCATCAACCCACAATCAGTAGACTGGCGGCGATTCGCCGTCTCGGACTGGACTGACAGGGAACACCGCGCATGGATGGGATGGACCACACCCAAGACGAGCATCCGATCCGTTTCGACCTACTGACCGAAAACCCGGTCTATAAACCGTTCCGCTATCCTTGGGCGTACGAGGCCTGGCTGACCCAGCAGCGCGTCCACTGGCTGCCCGAGGAAGTGCCGTTGGCCGACGACGTCAAGGACTGGCACCGCAACCTGTCGGACGGCGAACGCAACCTGCTGACGCAGATCTTCCGCTTCTTCACCCAGGCCGATGTCGAGGTGAACAACTGCTACATGAAGCACTACGCGCAGGTGTTCAAACCGACCGAGGTGCTGATGATGCTGTCGGCGTTCTCGAACATCGAGACGGTGCACATCGCCGCGTACAGCCACCTGCTCGACACGATCGGCATGCCGGAGATCGAGTACCAGGCCTTCCTCAAATATAAGGAGATGAAGGACAAGTACGACTACATGCACGGCTTCAGCGTGGCGTCGCGCTTCGAGATCGCCAAGACGCTGGCCGCCTTCGGCGCCTTCACCGAGGGGCTGCAGCTCTTCGCCTCCTTCGCGATCCTGCTGAACTTCCCCCGTTTCGGGAAGATGAAGGGCATGGGCCAGATCGTCACCTGGTCGGTGCGCGACGAGAGCCTGCATTGCGCCTCGATCATCCGCCTGTTCCGCACGTTCATCCAGGAGAACCCGTCCCTGTGGACGGAGGAGCTGCGGCGGGAAATCTACCTCACCTGCGCGACCATCGTCTCACATGAAGATGCGTTCATCGATCTCGCGTTCGAGCAGGGGCCGGTTGAGGGCCTCACGCCGGTCCAGGTGAAGGAATACATACGCTTCATCGCCGATCGCCGGCTGGCTGAGCTGGGGCTCAATGGATTGTTTCATGTGCCCCGAAACCCGCTGCCGTGGCTCGACGAGATGCTGAACGCCGTCGAGCATGCCAATTTTTTCGAAAACCGGGCGACGGAATACAGCAAGGCATCGACGTCCGGTTCCTGGGAAGACGCGTTTGGCGACCCGGTGTCGGCCGATGCGCTGGCTTCCCCGCCGATGCAGCCGGCGCTGCCGTCCGGCTCCCCATGATAAACCCACCTGCGATGCGCAGTGCAGACCTTCTTGCAACGCGGGGTCTCAAATTGCGGTCGGCGGACAACCCAACGTCCATAGAAGGGAGCAGTTAATATCTTTATGATATTTCGCCGAATGAACGGCGAGGCCATAACGTTACCGGCGTTGCGATCATGGGATCGATTCACGTTATTTTCGCTAGGTCGGCTTTTTTTGTGATTCATACGACAGAATTGACGCTTTTTTCACGGAGGCCTCGTCTCAATGTGCAAAATCAGCATTACACACTGGACAGGTTGGTTCAGTGAGGGGTCGAGAATTAACGGTCCTGGAAGGATGCCCTCGGGCATCAGGAGACGGCATAGGTGGGTGGCAGATGATAGGGGCGGCCGTGAGCCAAACTGAGGAAGACACTGGGCGGGACATCGGAACAGGTACCGCACCTCGCTATAGCCGAAGGTTGTCGGACAAAATCCTGATCGCCTTTCACCATGCATGCGATCAGGCGGATTTCGAAGTCGCGGAACAGCTTCTCCATATCCTGGAGATGATGCTGACCCGACGCCCGTTGACACCGGACGGAACCCGGCGGCGCAACATGGAAAGCCTTGTCGCGGCCCATGAACGGCTGTGGCACCTGCGGCATCCGAACGCCGACGATTTCTGATCCTATCGCGCCCTCGGCGCCGCGGCCCCTGGCTTCCCGCAAGTCAGAGGGCCGTCAGAGCGCGAGCGCCTCGCCGCCGCGCAGAATGGCCGCGGCCTCCTCCGTGTAGCGCCCGTCCGGCTGGTGCAGCACCAGACCCGCATGCACCGCGAAGGCCGAACGCCCGTCCTTGACCCCGTGCAGGATCACCAGCTTGGCCCGCGCCCCGGCCTTGGGCCATAGCGGGAACAGCACCGAACAACGGCAGCGTGCCGCCGCCATCGCCGCGATGCAGGCCGGCGCCATGCCGGCGCCGACGATCAGCGTCAGCGTACCCCGCCGGCGCAGCGCCCCCGCCATGCGCCCGATCCAGCCCGTGACCAGCATCTCCGACCCGTGCTTGGCGAGCGACCGTGCGGGGTCGGAGGAAGCAGGCGTGTCCGCGGGGTGATAGGGCGGATTCGCCATGGCGTGATCGAACGGCCCCGAAAACGTTGCATTCACGATATCGCTACGAATCACCCGCGCATTGAAGAACCGGTTTCCCGCTGTGTTCTCGGCGGCGAGGGCCGCCAGGTCCGGATCGATTTCCACGCCTGTCACGCTGCAATTCGGAATCCGGGCGGACAGGCACAGCATCGCCCCGCCGGCGCCGGTGCCCACCTCCAGCACGGTGTCGCCGGACCGGGCCGGGACGCTGGCCGCGAGCAGCACTGGCTCGACCCCGCTGCGGAAGCCGCTGGCCGGCTGGCGATAGCGCACCCGCCCACCCAGCAACGTCCCCTCGGTCGTCAGCACTCGCCGCAGTCGCGCAGCAGGCGGGTCGCGCGGCCGAAATCGTCCTCGGCCACCATCAGCCGCTGCTGGATCGCACCGATGCTGCCCTCGATCGCACTGGCATGGGCATCCAGCACGATCGGCATGATGCCGGCATCCGCCAACAGGGCCTTCAGAAACGACAGCCGCACCGGATCGTTCGACGTTGCCACCACCCGCATCCCGGTATCCTGGACCGACCGAAACGGCCGCGCAACCGCCTGTGCCCGTGCCAAGGCCTTGCAACCACGTCCGGTGCTGGCTTGACCCCCTGTTCTGCCCACCGATATGAAGGCCGTCAGGTAGTGTTGCGGGAGAGGCATTTGGCCGCGGTCGCCAGTCTTCTTGATCACGGCGATGCGCCCGGGCACGGCTCGGCGGCGCAGGAGGTCGAGGATGCGCTGACCGCGCTGGTCGATCTGGTGCGGGGCGACCTCGAAGCGTGCAACAGAGTCATCGTCGCACGCATGGACAGCCCGGTGGCGCTGATCCCGCAACTGGCGGCG